>JACPPY010000030.1 GCA_016190755.1 Chloroflexota bacterium
ATCGCCAAGAGGCTACGCTTCTACAGCAGACACCCTCAAGATGCCCTCGCCCTCCTCGTTCCCCAACCCTACACCAACGCCAAGCTGAACAGCAACATTGCAGTCTCGACCTTCGTTCCACCTTAGAACGCATAAGCCCTGTCTTCCAGTGGACCTTCCCTCCGGGACAGCGCAGACGAACGGTGAACAGGTTCTTCTGCACCTGTTTGATGAAGCCCCCGCTCTTGAGCTTGTCCAAATCCAGCCCGGCCTGGCGGGACTCCTTGCGCAATCCTGCCTTAAGCCCCTCCGTGCCTGGCTGTTCTTGTTGTGACATTCTTGAGTCCTTCCTCCACGTATGTCTGGTTCTGAGCACTTGTGGGACCTCCGGTTCTCGGCTCCCGTGCCCCTCGAATACAGCTCCAACGGCTGGCGCACCGCCCATGACTGTCCCGAGAATTCGTCCCTATTCTGTTGGCACTCCGCCAGTTTAGTGCTTTTCATCTATTGGCACAACACAGAACTGCGCTTCAGAATAGGCAACTCCTCGCTGTGCCTTAACTCTGGTAACCTTCCCAGCTCTCCTGCGTGGGGAGCCGGGAACCCGGAACCTGTTGTTATTCAGGTGCGGGATGGCTCTCTCCTCCGGCCTAGCGATCTGTGGTATCCATTCATAGGGAAGTCGGTAGGCGCGGTAAACCATATTCATGTTGTACTGGTTGCCCTTATACGGACTAATATACTCCCACACGATTTCGTGCTCACGTGTAACCTCAAAGATACGCCCGCCGGCGCCTTCAGTGATCAGAGTGCTTCCGTTCGGCAGGCGCTGCGCTGAACTGATGAAGCCGCTATAGAACATGTATGCGTTCAGGGGGATGACGAATCCTGCCTCCTTTGGAGTACACTGCCAGATGATCTCCAAAGTAACCGGATCAAACTCCAGCACACGAGAATAGTCCCTAAGGGCGTTATCTATTCCGGTAGGAGCACCGGGGTTGGGTGCTCCGTATCCTGCCCAGCCACCGTTGTCATAGACCAGGATATTGCCCTCACCAGGAAGCCCCCTGGGAATCATGTGGGCATGGTGCTGACCAATTATCTGGCCCAGTTTCTGCAATGCCTCGGTAGCCCTGTAGTCCGGTCCAACTTGCCAGACAATCTTTCCTGTCTTTTTGTCCGTAATAGCAATGATGTTGGTCTGTCGACTATCCCAGATGATGTTATCGGGGTGGAAACGCTCGTCTCCGGTATCAAACCACCTATTTGGCCCGAGAGTCGACATGGAGTTGACATGCATCCAGTCGCCCATGCCACCGCCAACGTCCCTCACGCCCGGATTGCGTGCCATGGCGTTCTTTGCTTCCTCAGAGAACCCCATCTCGTCAATGTGGTCGCTGCAAAGCCACTCCCAAACAATCTTGCCCTCCCACGTTACCTCGATGATGGTGTCATCCAGGAGAAGCTTTTCACAAATCTTAGAGTTCTTCAGATTCTTATGGCTCAAAATAAGCGTGTTGCCCCGGTCAATGAGCGCATCGCTCCTCGGGACGTAATAGCCAACCGGATTGCCTTCTCTCTGGTAGTCATGGTGCTGTCTCAGCATCCACGTCGGTTTCTCCTCCGGGTCTTGAATGAATTCGTACCGGTCGAACTTCCAGACAATGTTACCCTCCCAATCAACTTGGACAAGGTCAACCATGTCTTGAAAGCCATGACGGGGGTTCCTCATCTTGGTGTTGCCCATTACGTGGCCTCCAGGGAGCACCTTGTTGGGGAAGCCGTCCAAACCTTTCCATTGATTAATTATGTTGCCGTTCATGTCGATCAGTGTGGCACCGGGGCTTGTCCGCTCAAACATGATCGGCTGGAATATGGTGTAGCCATTCCAGCATTTCTCAGGATCATAGATGGTCGTTCCAGTAGGGTACACTGTCGCAGTCATCTCAATTCCCCTTCTTAGATACCATCGCCGTCCTGGTGGTCAAGGGCAACAACACCAAGACCCCTCAGGATGCGCGCCTTCATCGAGAACAGATTGCTATCGGTTCGGTCGCGGGGGTAACCCGCCTTCACATCAACGATGTCCACGATATGAGCTGGCCTGGTGGATAGCACGATCACCTGTTGGCTGGTAAAAAGCGCCTCGTCGATGTCATGGGTTACCATGATGGTGGTCTGCGGGCGTGCCATGTAGATGCGAATCAGCGCATCCTGCAGGCGCATGCGGGTCAAGGCATCGACTGCGCTGAATGGCTCGTCCAGAAGCAGCACGTCTGGCTCGTTGGCCAAGGCACGAGCCAACGACGCCCGCTGCGCCATGCCACCAGACAATACTTTAGGAAAGGCATCCCTGAATTCGGCAAGCCCTACCAAATCCAAAAGAGCCTTAATGCGGCCAGCACAGTCGCCGCTGCGGCGGTCCAGTACCAGGCCCACATTGTCGTGGACGGTCAGCCACGGCAACAGCCGGGG
This sequence comes from Chloroflexota bacterium, assembly GCA_016190755.1. Taxonomy (GTDB): domain Bacteria; phylum Chloroflexota; class Dehalococcoidia; order JACPPY01; family JACPPY01; genus JACPPY01. The sequence continues at coordinate 2,455 of JACPPY010000030.1, forward strand.
TTCCTGAAAGGCGATAGCACATACGTCAGCTCGTCCGGCGCCGTCACCTTCGAAACGGATCTGGCCTGCATCTGGCTGATCCAGGCCAAGTATCAGTCGCAGAAGTGTTGATTTGCCGCAGGCTGTAGGCCCTACCAGGGATACGAAGCTGCCGGAGGGCACGGTGACCCCGAAATTGTCCAGCACCGGGCCGCAGCCGGGGAAGCCTTTGGAAACGTGTTCAAAGATCAGAGTCGTTCCCATTAAGAGCCCCTGATGAGAAGGTGTATCTGGACGTCTTCGCGCATCGCTACACACCCTCAAATGTTGCTCGCCAGGGAGTGGAGTGGCGCTCAAGCAAGCGGATCAAATTGTCAGAACATTTGCCAGCCAGCGCGAGGACGATCATGAGGGCAATGGTCTGGTCCGGCCGGCCTTGCGACCTGCCGTCATTGAGCAATTCGCCCAGGCCATTGTTCCCCACCAGTATTTCACTGAACACCGCTGCAATCCAACCTATGGCGGCAGCCAGGCGCAGACCGACAAATATCTGTGGCAGTGCTGCCGGCATGATGACGTGGCGAAGCACGAGAGAACGTGACAGCCTATATGCCTGGGCCAACTCAATGAGCTTCTGGTCGACGCTCCGGACTCCACTGAATGTATTGACATAGGTGATGAAGAATATGGCGATAGCTATCAGAGCGATCTTCGGGGCATTGTCGATACCGAGGGTAAGGATGAGGAACGGTATCCAGGCAATTGCCGGAACAGCCCTGAGTGCCTGGATTGTCGGATCCAGCACGCGCTCAACCTGCCGAACATAGCCAGTTATGCCGCCCAGCACTAGCCCTGCGCCAAACCCTATGGCAGCCCCAGTGAGTATCCTCTGCAATGAACTCCAGAAGTCGAATATCAGTGCGCCGCTGAAGATGAGGTTGCCCAGTGTCCTTAAGACGGCCGACGGTGTGGAGAAGAATGCGACGTCCAACACCCCTGTTACCGCACCGAGCCACCAAAGCAGTAGCAGAATAGCTGGCAGGAGAAGCCCCATCAAGGGGGACTTCGACTGTCTCCGCCGTCTGTTTACTTTTTGGGATTCAACAGTAGCTGCAGCAACTATCACTTGTCGTGTAGCCATAGTACTTTCCTATGGCCTCTTGTAGGCTACAGTCCGGTTAATCCAGCCATCCACATCCACCTCTGTGCGCGTTATCCCTAGGTCTCTAAGGAAGCGTTCACCTTCTTTGATTCGTGACAAGACATCGGCAGACAGGGATTGGTCGAAGTTGAACGGCGTTGGGTAAAGCGGCTCGATCAGAGTGCGGTCAATGCCGCCGAAATTCTTGGTAAGAAGGTCGAGAGCGGCATTACGGTTGGCGTTGGCCCAGTCGGTCGCTCTTTGCCGTGCTTTGAAGTAGCGTGGGAAGAAGGAAGGGTGGGAGGCGATAAAGCTATCAGTGGCGACAAATACCGCGGTGCCCCGGCCGATGGGGGTTTCCTTTGTGGAGTCGATGGCCCTGATCCCCTGGCTGAGAAGCCGCACTCCAAACCAGTTTCCGGTCACCGTCGCGTCGATCTGGCCGGCGCGCAGTGCCTGCTCGGAATCAGGAATGGTCATGTTTATGAACTCGATATCCGACGCCTGCAAGCCGTTCGCTTTCAGGGCCTCAAGAAGATAGAAATGCGGTGCCGTCGCCTTAATGGTAGCGACCTTCTTGCCCTTGAGGTCGGCCACTTTCTTGATGCTGGACGACTGTGAGACAACAAGCCACCATGTGGCACCGTCCGGCTGGCCCATGGCCACCAGCGAAGTCTTCAGTCCCGACGCCCTGCCTATCAGGGCGCCGATATCGGCGATATACGCCATGTCCAGGCTACCGGCGGCCAGGGCCTCGTTAATGGCCGGCGCCGCGCCGAGGAATGGTTTGTATTCAACTCTGATGCTATCGGCCCCAAACTCTTGGTCAAAGAAACCCTTTTCGATTCCCCAAATATCCGGACCATCGGGAGCGATGGCATCCCTTGTCGAAGATGGGAAGCCGATCTTCACGGTATAGTTGCCGTCAGCCTTGGACGTCTGAGTAGATGAATTGCTTGCCTTGGTCTGGGGGCCACAAGCTACTACAGAGATTAGGATTGCCATTAGGAAGATAGAAACCGCAAACAATCGTTTCACAGCTTTCACCTCTGTTGACTTCGGCGCCGCTGGCTCAGCAACGAGTCTTAGAATGCTCTCCTGCCCGCGGCAGGGCCTAGCACGGTCAGCAAAACAAAAAGCCCCTCGCAAATGCGAGGGGCCTCCAGTTGTCTGGTCAGCCTAACCTTGGCGGGATGTCTTTCCTATCGGTGATCTAGGCGTCTCTTCTCGTGAACGTCGATCTGGATCACCTTATGATCCTGAACCACTATCTGGACATAGCCGTGTCGAACACGCCTTACTGCGCTCACGATCTCGTCCAGGGGCAATGCCTCGGCGTGGTCCGGGGGACTTTTCTCGGATTGTGTTTTTGGCTCCATGGAAGCTCGACCCCTTTTTGCATATGCTCCAACATCCGACCTCGTGCCGAAAGACTACTAAGACGATGATGTTAGTGCTCAATATACACCCGCGATGATTGGATGTCAACACCCAGTCTCTTCCAATGCAAGGTGAGACTTTTTGCCCGGCAACGCCGGGACAGCATGTTAGAATTGAAATAAGGGTGTGCGGTGAAGCGGCTCGCTATTTGCTCCAGCGGTGTCGTAATGGCTGTATACCTGTCAAAGGGGGATGCTTTGCGCGATCTGTCTCTGCCTTTTGATTCCAGGTACTGGCCCATTAAGAAGCTCCACAACATGTACCGGGAGTCAATGGACAATATGGAAGAGTTCTGGGGCGAGCAGGCACGCCAGCTAGACTGGTATCACACCTGGAACAAGGTATTGGAGTGGAACCCGCCCTTCGCCAAATGGTTCGTCGGTGGCAAACTCAATGCTTCCTATCTCTGCGTTGACCGCCACGCCAACAGCTGGAGGCGCAGCAAGGTTGCCATCTATTGGGAAGGAGAAACGGGTGAAACCCGTGTATTGAGCTATTCGACCCTTCTCCGCGAGGTCAATCATTTCGCCTCGGTCCTGGTCAAATCTGGGGTGAGGAAGGGTGATCGTGTAGCCATATACCTGCCGATGATA
>JACPPY010000029.1 GCA_016190755.1 Chloroflexota bacterium
AGGGCTTTCACGATGAGCCCGTGGCTACCTGCCCCAATTGCCAGGCCCCGGCGCGCCGCCTAGTCTCGGCTCCACCCATCATTTTCAAAGGCAGCGGCTTTTATGTCACTGATAACCGCAAGACTTCCTCAGAGGACGAAAAACCAAAACGAGTGAAGTCCGAAAATAGCAAGGAGAAGCCTAAGGCAAATAAGTCTGAGGCTGATACCACCAAGACCGGTGAGAACAAGGGCGTTGCATCCAAGAGTTGAGGTAGTTGACGGTTGAAGGCGCTTTTGCAGCGTGTCACCGGGGCTCAGGTCAGTGTTGATGGAGAGGGCGTCGGCAGAATAGCCAGAGGACTGGTCGTGCTGGTAGCCGTTGCCTCTGGAGACACCAAGGAAGATGCAGACTACCTGGTCGAGAAGATAACCAACCTCCGCATCTTCGAAGACGAGCAGGGCAAATTAAACCTCTCGGCGCTGGATACCAGGGCTGAACTTCTCCTCGTTTCGCAATTCACCCTTCTGGCTGACACGAGAAAAGGCCGCCGGCCTTCTTTCACCGACGCCGCGCCTCTGGATATCGCCCAGGGCCTGTTCGAATATTTCGTCGAGTGCACGCGCCCCTGTGGGCTCAGGGTGCAAACAGGGCGATTTCAACAACACATGCTGGTTGAAATACATAATGACGGACCCGTGACCATCATGATTGATAGCCGCGACCGGTTCCGGCCCCGCGGATAGGCCCTGTTCCTTTCTGTCACAACTCCGTCACAACCAGCTTATTGCATGTCTGGAGGTCGGAGACCTCATATCCGGCACACGGGCGCGGCACCCCAGTCGATATCGTCCAGGTCGAAGACGGGACCATCCTTGCAGACGTGCTTGAGACCGCTATTAGTCCTTATAGTGCAGGATAAACACGCGCCGATCCCGCAGCCCATTCTGACCTCCAGCGATACCTGCACCGGGACACTCTGCATGCTTCCCCTGACTCGCATTAGCTCTCTGTACATACCTTCCGGACCGCAGGCGAATGCCTGATCAACCTCTGGGGCGAACTCGGAGATGAAATCAGTCACAAGTCCCTTCTTCCCGGCGGAACCGTCCTCGGTGATCTTCACAACATGTCCATGGGAAGGCAATAGGTCAATCGGATACTGTTCAGCTGTATTCCGAGTGCCCACAAGCAGCACCACCTGGTGGCCCTGCGACGCCGCGCTCTCGGCCAAGAACTTCAGGGGAGCAAGCCCTATGCCGCCCGCGAGCAGCAGCAGGCGTCGCGATCTACCTGTTATGGAGAACCCATTACCCAGAGGGCCAAGCATATCGATTTCATCTCCACGGCGCCTGTTCGCAAGCCAGCGCGTTCCCGCACCAATCGCACGATATAGGAAAGCTACGCGGTCGCCGTCCACAGCATGAATGCTAAGTGGACGGCGAAGCACTCGCACCAGGTCATCGTGGCAACGAAGCATAGCGAACTGCCCGGGGCGGACAGAAGATGCTACCTGAGGCGCCTCCAGCCACATCAGGTATGTTCGAGGCAGGAGTTGTTCATTCGAGAGTACCTGACACTTGAGCAGGAACACTTAACCACACTCCACGGTTACCTGACAGGTGATGGCTGTGTGACTCCGATCCCAGATTGTCCCGAAGACGTCACCCGGCCAGGTACTCATCCAGCCTTCTTACGTCGTAGGTCTGCGACCCACTGACAAGCGCCTCGACCACCACTCGGGCAGTGTCTAGGGAGGTGAAACAAGGTATGCGTTTCTCGGCTGCGGCCCGACGTATTCGGAACCCGTCATGCAGGGGCACACGCCCGCCGGTGATGGTGTTTATGACGGCATCCACTGTGCCATCCAATATGACATCCACCACGTTGGGATGACCCTCGTTGAGCTTTTTCGTTATCAGCTTTACCGGGATACCTGCTCCTTCTATCATTGATGCCGTGCCTTCGGTGGCGTACATGCGGTATTCCAGGGTACCCAACTTTTTGATTATGGGGAGCGCCTCGGCCTTGTCGCGATCGGCAATGCTCAGCAATATCGAGCCCTGACGTGGGAGCATGATGCTCGCTGCCATTAGCGATTTGACCAGCGCCCCTTCAAATTTGCGGTCGATCCCCATCACCTCGCCGGTGGACTTCATCTCAGGGCCCAGGTAAGTGTCCACGCCGGTCAGCTTCGACATTGAGAACACAGGCGCCTTTATGGCAACCAACTTCTGCTTCGGCCACAGCCCGCCGCGATACCCTTGCTCACGGAGGCTGCGTCCCAGCATCACGTTCACCGCAATGCGCACCATTGGCACACCGGTGACCTTGGAGATAAACGGAACCGTCCTGCTCCCCCTCGGATTGACTTCCAGCACATAGACCTTGGACTTGCCGCCACGGGTGTTGTCCCTATCAGGAACGATGACGAATTGTACGTTCATCAGCCCCTTTATCCCGAGCGCCAGGCCCACGCGGGTGGAATAGTCTACCAGGGTGTTGACTTCGTCCTTGGTCAGATTTATCCCGGGATACATAGCCATCGAGTCGCCGCTATGCACCCCGGCACGTTCGATGTGCTCCATGACACCGGGAATAAGGACTTCCTCTCCGTCACACACAGCATCCACCTCGCACTCCTTGCCCTGGAGGTATTTATCAATGAGTATCGGGTGCTTGGTTTCCACCTCTAACGCCGCCGACATATACCTCGCCATCTCGCTCTCGTTGTGCACTATCTCCATGGCCCGTCCGCCGAGAACGTAGCTGGGCCGTACCAGGACGGGGTATCCGACCAGCTTGGCCACGTTTAGCGCCTGTTCCATGGAATGCACACCAGCTCCTGGCGCCTGTGGTATTTCCAGGTGATGCAGAAAGTTCTCAAAACGGCCTCTGTCCTCGGCTAGATCAATGCATTCTGCCGACGAACCAAGCAGTCTCTCTCCATTTCGGGCCAGCGGCTCGGCTAGGTTTATGGCTGTCTGCCCACCGAATTGAACTATAGCGCTAGGGGGTGGAACTTGTCCTCCGTCACCCGCCTCGTTGTCCAGTATATCGCGCACGCCCTCCTCGTCCAGAGGTTCAAAGTACAGCCGATCGCTGGTATCGAAATCGGTGGATACTGTCTCCGGATTAGAGTTGGCCATGATGCTCTTTATGCCAGCAGCTTGCAGCGCCCAGGCGGAATGTACGCTGCAGTAGTCGAACTCGATGCCCTGGCCAATACGAATAGGCCCTGAGCCGATGACTACGGATTTCGGCACGTGTATGGGCTCAGCCTCGTTTTCTCGCTCGTAGGTGCTGTAGAAGTATGGCGTCTCAGCGGCGAACTCAGCAGCGCAGGTGTCGACCATCTTATATGTGGGCCGTATGCCCCATGTATGCCTGAGCTGTCTTACCTGCTCAGGAAGCTTGTCGCCAAGCGTACCCACCTCTTCGTCTGAGAGCCCCAACCTCTTGGCCGCACGCAGCAGGTCTGGCTCCAGCCGCTCCGAGAGCAAGCGCCGCTCTACATTTATTATGTTGCGCATCTTGTACAAGAACCAGGGGTCAATACCCGTATGCCGGGCCAGGTCTTCTGGGGTGTAACCCCGGCGCAACGTAGCCATCAGCGCCCATAGCCGCAGGTCGTTGCCGTGCAGAGGGTAACCATCCAGCCCACTCTTCTTTCCCCAGCCAGGATCTTCCCACAGGAGAGTCTTCCGGCCAAACTCCAGAGAGCGAACCGCCTTGTGCAGCGCGGCCTCAAAGCTCCGATCTATTGCCATAACCTCACCCGTAGCTTTCATCTGAGAGCCCAGGGTGCGGTCGCCCGAAGTGAACTTGTCGAAAGGCCAGCGGGGTATCTTGACGACGCAGTAGTCAAGGGCTGGTTCGAAGGCTGCCAGTGTCTTGCCGGTCACCTTGTTCTGTATCTCGTCGAGCCTCTTGCCCACCGCGATCTTAGAAGCCACACGGGCGATAGGGTAGCCAGTAGCTTTGCTTGCAAGTGCCGAACTGCGGCTGACGCGTGGGTTCACCTCTATCACGTAATACCGCCTGCTGTCCTCCGGACGCAGGTCCGGCGCCCAGCGTTCGGCCACAACAGGACCAGGCGCCAGGGCGAACTGAATGTTGCACCCACCTTCGATGCCCAGTGCACAGATAATGTTTATGCTCGCCGAGCGTAGCATTTGGTACTCTTTGTCCGTGAGCGTCTGGCTGGGCGCGACCACTATGCTATCGCCCGTATGCACCCCTAGCGGATCGATATTCTCCATGTTGCACACAATGATGCAGTTCCCAGCGCCATCACGCATGACCTCGTACTCGATCTCTTTCCACCCCAGCAAGCACTTCTCGACCAACACCTCGTGGGTCATGCTGGCTGCCAGACCGCGACTCACGATGGACTCAAGCTCCTCCATTGTGTTGGCGATGCCACCACCACTGCCTCCCAGAGTATACGAAGGCCTGACTATAAGCGGCAAACCGATGCGCTCAGCGGTGTGCCTGGCTTCTTCAACTGAGCCCACAGTGTCGCTTTCGGGCACTGGCTCGCCTATGTCCTGCAGCAGCTTCTTGAACAGAGAGCGCTCCTCAGCCTTCTGTATGGTTTCCAGCGAAGTCCCAAGCATGCGAACGTTGTACTTATCCAGTATTCCTGCCTCAGCAAGCTCAACTGCCAGGTTCAGGCCCGTCTGCCCGCCTAGTGTCGGCAGCAGCCCGTCCGGCCGTTCGCGCGCGATGATTCTGTCCAGTACGTCTACTGTCAGGGGCTCGACATACACCACATCCGCGATCCCCAGATCGGTCATGATGGTAGCAGGATTGGAGTTGACCAGTACCGACACGACACCCTCCTCACGGAGGGCCTTGCAGGCCTGTGTGCCTGCGTAGTCGAACTCTGCTGCCTGGCCGATAACTATGGGGCCGGAGCCGATTACAAGTACCTTCCCGGGTTTCTCAGTCGGCATGTAGACTTCACGCCTTTCCAATGGCCTGACGCATCATGTCCACGAATCTCTCGAACAAGTACATGTTGTCCCGCGGACCCGGTGATGCCTCCGAATGGTACTGGATGGACATGGCAGGCAATTCCCTGTGGCGCAATCCTTCCACAGTACCATCGTTCAGGTTAATATGACTCACTTCAATATTGCTCTTTAATTTGTCCGGGTCGACGGCATAGCCGTGGTTTTGAGCCGTGATATGCACTCTGCCTGCAGACACATCACGAACCGGGTGATTGCCACCACGATGTCCGAATTTTAGCTTGAAAGTATCTGCGCCAAAGGCACGCCCAAGCATCTGGTGCCCCAGGCATATGCCAAACAGAGGCCGGGCCCCAATTAGTTTGCGCACATTCGCCTCGATACTGTCCAGAAGCGCCGGGTCGCCCGGACCTGGGGATAGCACGATGCCGTCCGGCTTCAGTGATAATATGTCCTCAGCAGAAGTGGTACAAGGCACTATGGTCACGGAGCAGCCCAACCTAGCCAGTATGCGGGCGATGTTATACTTGAGGCCGCAGTCCAGAGCCACGACATGGTACATGGCCGCCTCTCCTTTACACCGTTCATCATCCCAACGGTACGCTACGTCTGTCGTGACCTCCGCCACGTAATTCACCAGGTCATATTTCGGCAGGCCTTTCAAGTACTTTAGCGCTTCATCGGACGTCATAGTCGAAGTTATGACCCCCATCATGACGCCCGACGAACGCAAGCGCATGGTTATTGCCCGTGTGTCTACTCCTGCCAGGCCAGTTACACCCGCTTGCGCCAGGTATCCGTGCACCGTCTCGCAGCTATACCAGTGGCTCGGCGTATCGCAGTGTTCTCGCACCACAAAGCCGCGGACCTGGATGCGTCGTGACTCGATGTCAATATTGCCTATGCCATAGTTCCCGATCAAAGGGTAGGTAGGCATCAGTATTTGGCCGGCGTATGAGGGATCGGTCAACATCTCCTGGTAACCGGTCATACTGGTGTTGAACACGACTTCACCGTACGCCGTCGCGTTGGCGCCGAAGGAAATACCTTCATAGGACGAGCCGTCGGCGAGAACAAGCATGGCTGTCTTAGTCATTTCGCTCCTCGCACCTTCAAACCGTCTGCCCGGTATACCAGGCCACCTTCGAATATGGTAGCCATCACCTTGCCTCGGAGTGTTGCGCCCTTAAAGGGTGTGTTTTTGCCCTTGGAGACGATATCCTGTTCCTGCACCACCCACTCCGCCTCAGGGTCGAAAATCACGATGTCAGCGGCAAAACCCTCAACCAAGGAACCCAGGCCTTTTGCCCTGGAACCCAACAGACCCGATGGTCCGGCGGTAAGTTTTGAAACCAGTGTGTTCAGCTCAAGGTCGCCCCTACTAACCAGCCCCATGAGAGCCCCCAGTGCGGTCTCCAGACCACTTATCCCAACAGCGGCCAGCCCGAATTCGCAGACTTTGTCTTCCCAGGCATGCGGTGCGTGATCGGTAGCTATAGCATCTATCGTCCCATCCCCGACTGCCTCCACCAGCGCTTCGATATCGGCGGCTGTACGCAGGGGTGGATTTACCTTGGCATCGGTGTCGTAGGAGTCCGATGGCAGCCCTCTTGCTCCACATGAGTAACCAGCAGCAACGAATTCTCTGCCCATGACGCGGTCTTCGGCCAGCGTGAGGTGGTGCGGCGTCACCTCGGCGGTGATCCTGACACCCTTCTCTTTGGCGCGTCGTATTAGCTCCACAGACCCGGCGGTGCTGACATGCGCTATATGTATCCTGGCGCCTGTCTGCTGTGCCAGAGAAATATCGCGGGCCACCATGTTCTCTTCCGCGGCGGCCGGTATGCCACCCAGGCCGAGGCGGTTTGAAACCCAGCCTTCATTCATCACCCCACCTGCACTCAGAGCTTTGTCTTCACAGTGGTCGACAAGTGGCAGTCCAAAGCTCAGACTATACTCCAGTGCATGTCGCATTATCCGAGAGTCTAACACTGGCTCACCATCGTCGCTGAAGGCCACCGCACCAGCCCGAGCCATCTCAGCCATCTCAGCCAGTTCCTTGCCTTGCCGTCCTTTCGTAATGCAACCCACTGGAAGCACTCTTACCAGACCTTCGGCCCTGCTTTTCGCCAGAACATACTCGATTGTGGCTGCGCTATCCAACGGTGGGTTGGTGTTGGGCATACAACATACAGTCGTGAAACCCCCTTTTGCCGCGGCCCGCGTGCCCGAAGCAACGGTCTCCTTATGCTCGTAGCCCGGCTCACGCAGATGGCAGTGGAGGTCGATGAAGCCAGGGCATATCACCAATCCTGCAGCCTCTATGACAGTGCTGTATTCCGGAGCGGTAATACCAGACCCTACTCCGACCACTTTACCGCCCTGGAGAAGAATATCTCCAATATCATCAAGTTTGCTGGAGGGGTCTATTGTTCGTCCACCCCTGATCAGCAATGGCTCTGCTTTCATCGCCCACCTCCGATCACCAGGTAAAGGAGAGCCATACGTATGCCTACACCCACGCTGACCTGTTCTTCTATGACCGATTGCATGCCGTACGCTACCTCGGGAGATATCTCCACGCCTTCATTCATAGGCCCCGGGTGCATTACCACGGAGTGTTTCCGGAGCAGGCGGAGCCTGGCGACTGTCAGTTGGTAACGCTCAACATATTCCCTTACGGACGGGAGAAGTCCAGCCTCCTGCCGTTCGGTCTGCAACCTCAATGGCATGACAACGTCAGCGCCGTCGAGAGCTTTCTCTACATCCGTTTCGATTGTGACCTCGGGCAAATATCCGGACGTAACCGGGCCGTGGTCACTTCGGCTAAACACATCGGGCAGCAACGTCGGTGGGCAGCACAGCACGACTTGTGCCCCCATGGTGGTCATGCCCCAGATATTGGACCTGGCCACACGGCTATGCAGCACATCACCCAACATGACAATCCTGAGCCCCTGTAAGTCGGGAAAATGCCGGCGCAACGTATACATATCGAGTAACGACTGACTCGGATGGGCATGCCATCCGTCACCGGCATTCAGTATGCTCGCACTTACATGTCGCGCCGCCACATACGGTGCTCCGGATTGCTTGTGTCGAATGATTATGGCGTCGGCCCCTAGAGCCTGTAACGTACGCAGGGTATCGATGAAAGACTCGCCCTTCTCAACACTGCTTCCAGAAGCAGCAAAACTAACCACATCGGCGCTCAGGTTCTTGGCTGCCATCTCGAAGGAAGCGCGAGTGCGCGTGCTGGGCTCGTAAAACAGCGTCACGATTGTCTTCCCGCGTAATGTAGGTACCCGCCTCACCTCCCGAGATAGGACTTCCATCATGGCATCCGTCGTCTGGAAGACGAGTCTGATATCGTCCCGTGACAAGCAGTCCACATCAAGCACGTGACGATGCTGCCACGCTGGAGTATCCATTTGTTCTATGGTCTGAGATTCCGTCGCATTGCCCTTTCGTTGCGCCATGGTACTCTCTTTACACTCCCTTGAGCGAGACATCACCTGGGCTCGATACGCCAATCAAACTTACCTCATCACGGCCATCAAGCTCTTTCATGTACACCCTGATCTCTTCAAGCCGAGAGGTCGGCACGTTCTTCCCTACGTAGTCAGCCCGTATCGGCAGTTCGCGGTGCCCGCGGTCCACCAGAACGGCAAGCTGTATCTTTTCCGGCCTCCCCAGGTCGAAAACAGCGTCCATAGCTGCGCGCATGCTCCGTCCGGTGTATAGTACATCGTCCACCAGTATGATGCGCCGGTCGGTAACGTCTATGGGTATTTTGGTGCGATGGATCACTGGCTTCAAAGGAAGCGTTGACAGGTCATCGCGGTACAGTCCAATGTCAAGCTCACCCACAGGTACGGACACGTTCTCAAACGATTGGATGATCTCAGCGAGACGCTTCGCAAGTGGTACACCTCGGGTATGCATGCCCACCAGTATGAGCTTTTCGGCGCCGCGGTTGCGCTCGACTATCTCGTGGGCAACACGCACCAGGGCACGGCGGATATCGTCACTAGTGGCAATGATCTTTTCTGGCATTGTTTCACTGAACCTCCTGCCAGTAGGGCCATAAGGAAGTAGATCTGCGGAGCAAACAAAAAGCAGGCTCCGCCCGCGCGTGCCTGCTGTATCGTAGCCTTAGATTCATTTATCCCCTTCCCGGCCTCTCGGGACCGGCTTAAAGGTTTCGTTTCTGGAAAGATATTTTACCACAGCCGTTCCCGCGCTACAATGGGCAATCGCCTCGTGTCACGTAATTCGGCTATGTCATATCAAGCGGGCCAAAAGGGCTCTCCGACCACAACCAATATCTGGCGGCACCTACACCCGCGGTTTCTTGTATGTCAATTCAGATGTGTGCTAGAATCCTTTCGATTTTGTCGCCTGTCCCACTCACCATAGGTGTTCGGCCTGGGAAGAGTGTTCATGTCCAAAAGCAAGAACGAATGGCAGCAAACCTGTTTCAATCCATTGGTAAAACGGTTTCCTGAACGTCAAGAGCGCTTCGAAACATCCTCACAAGCAGAAGTTGGGCCTGTATATACTCCAGAAGACCTTCCAGACTTTGACTATCGTAGTTCCCTGGGATATCCCGGGGAATTTCCATTTACAAGAGGTATACAGCCCAGCATGTATCGTGGTCGGCACTGGACTATGAGACAGTACGCTAGATTTGCCTCGGCAGAGGAGTCAAACAAGCGCTATCGCTACCTGTTGCAGCAGGGACAGACGGGCCTTTCCATCGCTTTCGACCTCCCGACCCAAATAGGCTACGACTCGGACCATCCTCTAGCGCATGGTGAGATTGGAAAGGTCGGCGTCCCGGTCTCCACGCTCAAGGATTTAGAGGTATTGTTCGAGGACATACCTCTGGACAAGGTATTCACTTCCATGACCATCAACTCTACGGCGCCGGTGTTGCTCGCCATGTACGTGGCACTCGCGAGAAAACAGGGGATGGACGTCGCCAAGCTGGAAGGCACTGTGCAGAACGACATACTGAAGGAATACATTGCTCGCGGCACATACATCTTTCCTCCTCGGCCGTCCATGCGCCTCATCACAGATACATTTAGGTACTGCAAAGACAATGTGCCCAAGTGGAACACCATCAGCATTAGCGGCTACCACATCAGGGAGGCCGGATCAACAGCGGTCCAGGAGGTTGCGTTCACCCTGGCGGACGGCATCGCATGCGTGCAGGCTGCCATCGACGCAGGCCTTGATGTTGATGCTTTCGCCGGAAGGCTTTCTTTTTTCTTCAATGCGCATAACAACTTCTTCGAAGAGATCGCCAAGTTCCGTGCCGCTCGTCGACTTTGGGCGAAAACAATGAAGCACAGGTTCGGTGCAACGGATGCGAAGTCTTGCATGCTCCGCTTTCACACTCAGACCGCCGGATGTACCTTGACCTCACAACAACCTGTCAACAATGTGGTCAGGGTAGCTGTACAAGCCCTTGCGGCAGTTCTGGGCGGTACTCAATCGTTACATACAAACTGCTATGATGAAGCGTACGCACCTCCGAGCGAAGACTCTGTTACCGTAGCGCTGCGGACTCAGCAACTGCTAGGCTACGATAATGGTGTCGCGGACACTGCGGATCAGCTGGGCGGTTCATATTTTATCGAGTACCTCACCAGCAGAATCGAGGATGGAGCGTCGGCTTATATGGCAAAGATAGATGCACTTGGCGGTGCCGTGGCTGCCATCGAGCAGGGATTCCAGCAACGTGAGATACGGGAGTCTGCCTACCGCTATCAAAAGGAGGTCGAATCAGGTAAGCGGACTATCGTCGGCGTAAACAAGTTTGTCTCCCCCTATCCGAAGATTGCCGGACTGCTACGAGTCGAGCCTGAACAGGCAAAAAGGCAATTGGCTCGCCTAGCTGAGGTAAAGAGAAACAGGGACGCCGTGAAGGTCAAGCAGCAGCTAGCTCGTCTCGAAGCACTGGCTCGCACCACAGATAACACTATGCCTACCATACTTGGGTGCGTCGAAGCATATGCCTCTCTGGGTGAGGTGTGCGACGTCCTCCGTGGTGTCTTCGGCGTTCAAGAAGAGTATCGCGCAGTTTAGCTCAGGAGATTCCAGGTTGGATTTTGTGCTCACCGAACAACAGAAGATGTTCCGCACCATGGTACGGGACTTTGCACTAAAGGAACTGGCCCCGGGCGCTGCCAAGCGCGACGAAGAGGCTACCTTCCCAACAGATGCCTACGGAAAGATGGGCCAGTTGGGCTTGCTCGGCACCGGCTTTTCGGAGGAGTATGGCGGCAGCGGGGGAGATACAGTGCAACAGGCCATTTTATGGGAAGAGGTTTCTCGGGTTGATGCCGGAGTGGGTGCCGTGTGTACCGGGTCTATTTCTCTTGGCGCATACGCGATCTACAAGTTCGGCTCCGACGATAACAAGAAGAAGTACATCCCCGCCTTGGCGCAAGGCACGAAAATTGGCTGCTTCGCGTTGACGGAGCCAGGAGCCGGCAGTGACGCCACAGCTATCCAAACGCTTGCTACGAAGGATGGTGACAGCTATGTCCTCAATGGTACCAAGGTTTTCATTACCAACGGCTCAGAGGCCAGTATTATCGTCGTCTTCGCAACCGTGGACAAATCGTTGCGCCACCGCGGTATCGTCGCTCTGGTGGTGGACAAAGAGACACCAGGCTACTCTGTTGGGAAGAAAGAACACAAACTCGGAATCAGATGCTCGTCAACGACCGAGTTAGTATTCGACGGTTGCCGGGTTCCCACATCGCATATGTTGGGTGAAGAAGGGAAAGGTTTTGGCATAGCTATTGGGACAATTGACTCAAGCCGCATAACCGTCGCGGCACAGGCTGTGGGCATAGCCCAGGGAGCCTTCGATGCAGCGATACAGTTTTCCAAAGACCGGCATCAGTTCGGTCAAACTATCGCAAGTTTTCAGGGCATACAGTGGATGCTAGCCGATATGGCCACGCGCATCCAGGCGGCAAGACTCCTCACATATCAGGCAGCATGCTTCAAAGATAAAGGCTTGTCTTTTGTCCAGGAATCAGCAATGGCAAAACTATTCGCATCTCAAGTGGCCATGGCGGTCACCAACAAGGCAGTGCAGATGCATGGAGGATATGGATACGTCAAGGAATACCCTGTTGAGAGGTACTTCAGAGACGCGAAAATTACTGAGATATATGAGGGCACCTCGGAGATGCAGCGCCAGACCATCGCTCGGAATCTGCTGCACGACTAGGAACGAGTGATTGAGAAGTTGCAACCATTTAGATCAATTTACCATTACTGATTGGTTCTCCTTGGTGCTTCCGATCCTCACCGTGAATTCAAGCATCAAACTCGGAGGCTGCAAAACATGACTGAGCCAAAGAAGATAAAGGTACTGGTGGCCAAGCCAGGTCTCGACGGTCATGACCGTGGGGCCAAAGTCGTCGCCAGGGCCTTGCGGGATGCCGGGATGGAAGTAATTTATACCGGCATCAGGCAGACCCCAGAGATGATAGTCGAGGCTGCCCTGCAAGAGGATGTCGACGTCGTCGGATTGAGCATTCTGTCTGGCGCGCACCTTGAGTTATTCCCGCGCATCACGAACGGCCTACAGAAAAAAGGCCTGGATAACGTGCTGGTTGTAGCTGGCGGAATCATACCGGAGGAAGATAAACCTGTCCTACAAAAAGCCGGGGTGAAAGCGATCTTCGGACCGGGAACGCCGACGACCGACATTATTGGTTTCATACAGAAGAATGCCCCCAACCGCTAACCCCATTGGCATGACTATTCAGGCCCGGGCCTGGCCAACTATTTCGCTCAGGGTAAGTATGTTTTCTCTTGCCATAAAGTCCTCGATGCCAACGAGGATGTTCAGACACGCACGAGGATCGAGGAATGTGGCCGTCCCGACCTGAACGGCTGAAGCCCCGGCCATGATGAACTCGATGGCATCGGTTGCGGACGATATTCCCCCACAACCAACGATCGGCACATCCACTGCTTTTGACACGGCATATACCAGATACAAAGCAACCGGCTTGATTGCCGGGCCCGACAGTCCCCCACAAATATTACCCAGTACCGGCCTCCGTCGCACTATGTCGACAGCCATGCCTCGCAATGTATTACAGACGGTCAGCGCATCGGCGCCAGCCCTGACCACCGCTTTCGCCACCACGCCTATGTCCGTCACGTTCGGCGTCAGCTTCACCATCAGAGGCAGGCTCGAAGCATTTCTCACTGCTTCGGTAACTTCCGCCGCCAGGTCAGGGCTGGTGCCGAACTCAACACTCCCCTTTTCGATATTGGGACAACTTATGTTTACCTCGATCCCACTAATGCCGTCCACACCATCTAGCCTTGATGCCACCTCGCGGTACTCATCAATGCTTTCACCAGCTATGTTCACGATGACCGGCACTCGCCACTCTGCCCACACCGGCGCAATATCTCTTATTAATGCATCTACACCCGGGTTTTCCAGACCTATGGCATTAAGCATTCCCGAGGCAGTCTCTGCCACTCTGGGTTCGGCGTTGCCGGGCCGTGGCTTCAACGTTGTCCCCTTGCAGACTATTGCTCCGAGACGCTGCACATCAATAACCCCGGCATATTCCATCCCATATCCGAAGGTGCCCGAGGCAACCATTACAGGATTGCCTAACGTTAGACCAAGCCTGTTCTTCGGCGCCAGCTGAACGCGCAGATCCATAGCGGTGCGATATTATCACTACCAAAGTGTCGTGACAAGAAACACTGCAAGTTTCACCTGGACGCAGACGTTTCTTCACAATGTCTTCACAATTGTCTGCCACAATGATCGTGGTGCGATTCAGGGAAAGGAGACAAACAAATGAACAGGAACATCAAGATCATCATAGTGGTGGCCGCCTCTGTCGTGGCCATCGCCACCGGTATAGGCATAGTAGCTGCACGGGGCCAATCTCAGGCCAGCCCGACCATCGCAACGTTAGCCGATGGTAATTCCAGCTCTTACTGTGAAGGGCAAGAAGGCATGATGGGTTCGGGCCTCGGCATGATGGGATCAGGTATAGGCATGGGGATGGGCGGCAAGTTCATTCAGGTGACTTTGGACCGAATATCCAGCACGTTGGGTATGACCCCAGACGACTTGAAAGCACAACTCAAAGATGGGAAGACCCTCTTGAGCATAGCCAAGAGCAAAGAAGTAAGCCAGGACAAGCTGGTACAGACAATTGTTGCTCCCATAAGCGACATGATTGACGTGGCTGTGAAGTACGGGTACTTCACCTCCGATGAAGGCTCTGTTGCAAAAGGCATAATTGTTCAGAAGGTGACTGACTTGACAGACAAAGACTTGAGAGAGACGCTCAGTGGCGGCGCACACATGGGCGGCATGATGGGCCCGTGGTCCGGACAGAATCGGACTGCCACCCCAAGTCCGAGCACACGAGGCCGGGGCATGATGGGCAGCGGCATGATGGGGAACTGGTAACATAGTACAACAGCACGTTGTGCTGACGAAAAGTCCGGTGGCAAGAGACATGCCACCGGACTTTTCGTATTTCGGCTTTACCTAGCACAATCTATCCGATATGATGGAACAAATATACACATGGCGCAGAAAAAGGTCCTCATAGTAGACGATGAACCGAAGATAACGGCGGTTGTGAGGCTTTACCTGGAGAAGGAAGGCTTCCTGGTCTCCACAGCATCCGACGGCAAACAAGCTGTCCAGCGCACGGACAGTTATGGTCCTGATTTGATCATACTCGACCTCAACCTGCCAGACATGGACGGACTGGAAGTGTGTCGTACATTACGTGCTAAGTCCGACGTGCCCATAATCATGCTCACAGGCCGCGGCGAGGAGATAAATAAGATTGTTGGCTTTGAGACCGGCGCCGACGACTACGTTACTAAGCCTTTCAGCCCGCGAGAGTTGGTTGCCAGGACACGGGCCGTCTTGCGACGGCGTTCTCCGGGGACTTCTCTCAGTCAGACCGTGGTCGCGGGTGACCTGGTAATAGACGCGGTCCGGTTCGAGGCCCGCTGCAAGGGAAACAAGGTCGATCTGACAGCGACCGAGTTCAAGCTTCTCCATGTTCTAGCCCAGTCTCCGGGGAGGGTGTACACGCGCACCCAACTGCTTGACCATGTCCAGGGAGATGCCTTCGATGGGTATGAGAGAACAATAGACGCGCATATCAAGAACATTCGCCAGAAGATCACCCACTCTGTACCGACACATAGCTGCCGCATTGAAACGGTGCGTGGAGTGGGTTACAAGTTGGAGGTGGACCCGAGTGAGGTCTAGTTTGTGGCTGAAGCTTACCTTCGCCTTTGCCGGCACGGCCATGTTCGGGGTTCTGCTGGCCGCTATCCTGATCGGCCGCGCTACATCAATTGAGTTTGGCCGGTATCTGGAGCATGGCAACTCCATGGGTCATATGATGGCTTCCGGGATGGCCGCCATGATGGGGGTTCCCGAGCAAGCCTTCCTACACGCCGTCAGGAACGCGCTCTGGGTCGCGGGCATTTCTGCCGTAGCGGCATCCGCAATAATGGCGATCATCCTTTCCCGCCAGATCACCGCCCCGCTGAGGAGGCTGAGCACAGCAGCCAGGCACGTGGCGCACGGCGACCTTTCGGTTCGCGTTGCCCACCCTGGGACAAACGACAAATACAAACATGGTGCTGACGAGGTCGGAGTTCTCACCAACACCTTCAACTCCATGGTGGAAACGCTCGACCGTGGTCAGGAGATGAGGCGCAACCTTATGGCAGATTTGGCCCACGAGATGAGCACGCCTCTGGCCATCATGCAAAGCAATCTAGAAGGTATGTTGGATGGAGTGGTCGAGACGTCATCTGCTAACATAGCCTCGTTGCAGGAAGAGGCACTGTTGTTATCCAGGCTCGTCAAAGACCTGCGCACGTTGTCCCAGGTAGAGTCGGGCAGGCTGGAATTGCATCCCGAGGAGACAGATGTAGGCACGGTCGTCTCAGCCGTGGTGAAAGCAGCGGAGCCTGAAGCAAGACGGAAGCATATAAACCTGTCGATCGAAGCCGCTCCGAATACGCCACCGGCCCTCATAGATACTGACCGAATAACCCAGGTTGTAGGCAACCTGCTGAGCAACGCGCTGCGTTATACCTCTGAGGATGGCTGGGTTAAGGTAGGAGTTGGACCATATGGTCAAGAGGGTACGGCCGGAAAAGCGGTAACTATCTCCGTTGCCGACAACGGTCAGGGTATCGGCGGGAAGGACCTGCCTCACATATTCGATCGCTATTATCGGGGTTCTCAGCCACGGGACCGCCGCGGAGGCGGATCGGGCATTGGACTGGCAGTAGTTAAGGAACTGGTTGAGGCACACAAGGGCACAGTTTGGGCCGAGAGCACACCGGGGAACGGCAGCACCTTCTTCGTCACATTGCCCGCGGTCGGTGGCTAGCGCCGTCGCACCTTCTTCACAACTGACTCCACCTTGCTCTCAAGTGTAACTTCTCTGTCCCGCCGGTCATCTATCTTTATGGTTGTGACAACTCGTTGCACACCCATGCCGAAGGGAATCTCGTGCATCTTCCGGGCAAGATCGAGCACATCCTCCAGGCGCCCGACGATAATAGTCCCCATCGGTGTCAGTTGATATGACACGCCCTTAACGTTGGAAAGTAGCTCGTTACAGGCCGCTACATAGGCGCTGAGGCTAGTACCGACACCGATAGGGACCACTGTAAGCTCGACCATTACGGAGTGACCCACGAATTCCTCCGTTCAACGCGCTCGCCGATTCTCAAGGCACCGGTTGACCTCCGCTTCCAACAGTCTCGCCGGCTGCTGCCTTGTATCCTTGGATGAGACGCAGTATGGCATGGCGGATAGCCGGTTTGTCCTTTTCCTGTGCTCTTTCCAGCAGCTTTTCGAGCTTCACCTGATGTCTTATCGCTGCCTTGACCAGCGCCCGTCTAAGCTCGACCGCGTTCTTGGAAGCCTCCAGGTCCCTTCGCACCTCCGCATGATCCACGGTCGGGCGCGGCACAACGTTATCGGAAGAGGCGGTTGCCCACCCACGAGCAGGAGTAGTTGGTGATGCCGCTGGAGGAACAGTGGGCATTGGCGCTTTGCTCGCACCGTCATTGGCTTTCATCTGAGGCGCCGCTGCCGGCTGGGGTACAGCCGTAGCCGACGCCTTGCCAGCTTCATATGAAGCAGGCATTCCAAGCGTTCTGCCAATCTTCTCAAGGTCGCGGGCCATGGAGATCGATGCGGGTTCGATGCCATCGCCATTGCCAGCTGACACCAGGTAGTCCATCTCATCGACACGCCGATCCGCGAACTTGGCCAGCAGTTTGGCTTTTCCAACGTCGGAGCGTGTGAGCGCCAGCTCCACCCTTTCGACAGTAGTCTTCACAGCATACAGTGGTTGGCCGGGCAAACTGCCGCCGGAAGCCTCAACTATGCCAACCCCCGAAAACAAGAGCACGAGTATCGCGGCAGCAGCGGTCACGAGAGCCCTGTTTCGAACCCACCCGAACCAACCCGAACTGTGCCGCCGGCTGGAGGTCCGTGCCGCATCCAGAGCTAGACACCTGACTCGTGCTTTTACAGTATCGCTAGCCTCGAGGCCCGATATTTGAGAGACACAAGAGGCTACCTTTAGCAGAGGCTCAAGCTCAGCAAGGTGTTCTGGAAATCTCGCTAGGCACTGCTCAATGCTCTCGCCATTTCTCATCCGGTCTATGCATTCGTCGAGTATTTGCTGGATCTTGGCCACAGCTAGTCCTACCTGTTGTTTTCCTTGAGTGCCTTTCGAAGAGACACTATTGCGCTGTGCTGCAGTGCTTTAACCGCGCCTTCATTCTTGCCCAAAATCATGGCTACCTCAGATGTCGACAGTTCGGCGCCGAAACGCAAGCTGATCACGTCACGCTGAGCAGGCGTTAGGCTTTTGGATGCGGCGATAATCTCCTCGACTGCCATCTTCGTCTCTATTGTCTGTTCCGGATTCTCGCTGGACAGGATGGTCACGTCTTGCAGGGTTCCCGTCTCCCGCTTCGAGCGCTTCCTCTGCCAATCAACGACTTGGTTATGGGCTATCCTGAACAACCAGGATGCAAACGGCGCTCCTCGCCATTTGAAGCCAGGTAGGGCCTCAAATGCTTTTATGAAAACCTGCTGCGTCATGTCCTCAGCCTCAGCCTTATCACTGACACGCAAAGCCATATAGTGGAACACCTTGCTGAAGTTCTCTTCATATAGCATCGAGAATGCCCCGCTGTCTCCCTGCTGTGCGGAGCATACTATGGCCTGTTCGTTTTGCACCTGACAACCCTCAACTGCAGTGCAACCTGCCCTGCGTGCCGGCGTTATCGATGCTGTATAGTATAACGAACAACGCCCCCAAAAGGTAATCTCTGCACCGACAGTCCTCACCAAATATGAGGCACGTTACAGTCAGATAGGTGCAGTCCCACACCTAGCGGTTTATCTAGTGAGTCGGATATCGTAGCACTAGTTCGCCACCTGATCAGGTTAGTCATCTCAGTGGTTGCCTTAGGTAATTTTGCGTCCCAAGGATATGTGCCTCTCTGATTCCTGCGACCGCGGCCGCATCAATAGAATGGTTGTAGCAAGGCTTTCACCCTTGTTTCGACCACACTGCAAGAAAGAGGTAGCATATGAGAAAGATGTCAACTAGGAGCAAAGTGCTGGGACTACTGGCAATCATCGCGGTTGTAGCTTTGTTCGTCTCCAGCCTGCCTGCCCTGGCACAGACCCCCGGCACTACTCCCACTCCTACCGCCACAGTGAGACCAACGGCCACGCCTGCCGCTACGGCGGCTGCCGTCGGCCCGCAGGTAAAGATAGTGACCCCGCTTGACAACGGTTTTTCCTTTGCCGGACCGATCGCAGTTGCGCTGCAGGTATCCGGCTTCACTCTGGTGGACAAGCTGGGTCAGGCCAACATACCCGGACAGGGACACATTCATTACTTCCTGGACGTCACTCCTCCCACAGCGCCCGGACAGCCGGCAGTAACCGCCGCGGGGACCTACGTAGCCACGATAGATATCTTCAACGTATGGAACAACGTCGGGCCCGGCCAGCACACCTTCTCAGCGGAGCTGGTCAACAACGACCACACCCCGCTGGTTCCGCCGGTAGCGGCACAGGCCAGAGTGACTGTAGTGCCCTTGCCCACGGCCACACCAGCCGTGACCCCCAGGCCAACAGTGACTCCCACGCCTACGGTCACGCCCCTGGCAACGGTGACGCCTACTCCAACGGTAAGGCCCACAGTCACTCCTACTCCCACGCCTACGGTCAGACCTACAGTTACTCCTACTCCGACAGTGAGGCCGACGGTAACACCCACGCCAACGGCCACGCCGCTGGCAACCGTTACACCCGCACCTACTGTTAGGCCGACAGTAACCCCCACTCCGACTCCTACAGCGAGACCAACGGTAACCCCAGCCGCGACGGCCGCCGCCGGCCCACAGATAAAGATAGTCGCACCACTCAACAACAGCTTCGACTTCCCCGGACCGATAGTAGTGGCGGTGCAGGTATCCGGCTTCACGCTGGCCGACAAGCTGGGACAGGCTAATGTGCCCGGGCAGGGACACATACACTACTTCCTGGATGTCACTCCTCCCACAGCTCCCGGACAACCGGCGGTTACCGCCGCGGGGACCTACGTAGCCTCGATAGACATCTTCAACATATGGAACAACGTCGGGCCCGGCCAGCACACTTTCTCTGTGGAGCTGGTCAACAACAACCACACCCCGCTGGTTCCGCCGGTAGTAGACCAGGTTATAGTGACTGTGCTGCCTCCAGTCATGGTAACACCAGCCGTGACCCCCAGGCCGACCGTGACGCCTACGCCCACAGTGAGGCCCACGGTAACTCCTACCCCTACGCCGACGGTCAGACCTACGCCAACGGCCACACCGCTGGCTACGCCCAGGCCAACGGTAACTCCGGCGGCCACGCCCAGGCCCACACCGGCGGCGAACATCGTGACGATTCGCGACAAGCAGTTCGTCCCGAAGACGATAACCATAAAGGCCGGCCAGGTGGTTTCGTGGGTCAATGCCGACTCAGTCCGTCATACTGTGAAGGGCGATGGTTGGGCCAGCAGGGACATACTTCCCGGGCAGAGCTTCTGTGTTCTTTTCCCTGGCGCGGGCACCTTCAACTACAAGGACCCCTCCTCCGCCGACCCGGGAATGATGGGGACGGTGATAGTACAGTAGCCACATAAGGCGTACGCAACAGGCTGAAGTTCAGCGTCCAGTGCAGAAAGCGAGGCCCCCTGCCGGATTCCGGCAGGGGGCCTCTTATTAGATCATCCCCCCGCTTCCTCGAGGAAGCGGGGGACACAGGGGGTGATGGTGCACCAAAACTAAAATGGCATGATCACCTTCTTGAACGACTCCGCAAGAGGCACGCCTATCTTCTTCCCGGCGTCACTGGCCCGCCATGAGACCCTTTCGCGCATTCCGTCGGCGGTGATATCCCCCACCTGGCTCACATGGCAGCGCAGCGCCTCTATTTTCTTGTCGAACACGCCGGTGATGTCAATAAATGTATCAGGCTCTTCCGAGCCCCACAGGTACAGCTCTCTCACCGCGTGCGTGCTCAACCCTTCGGCGATATGCTCCGGGTAGTACAGATGGTCGCGTGCGTAAGGGTACACTGCGTCCAGCACGACTGTGCCGGCTATGCGGTGGTCGTGGTGCCAGAAATACTTGCGCAGTGGGTCGGAGGTCAGCACAAGCTCCGGCTTGAACTTCCTAATATACCGCACAACCTGGCCGCGGAACTCGTTGGTATACTCCAGGTAGCCGTCCGGGTGCCGCAGGAACACGACCTCTTTCACGCCGAGCGTTTTCGCTGCCGCGTGCTGCTCCTCCTCCCTTATGATCGCCAGCCTTTGAGGTGTGATGGTCCTGTCGGCGGTCCCCTTATCGCCGTTGGTGCAGATGAGGTAGAAGACCTCCTTGCCCTGGGAAGTCCAGAGGAAGATGCTGCCGGCGGCGCCGAACTCGGCGTCGTCCGGGTGTGCTGCGACGACCAGTATACGTTTGATCTGTACTTCGTCCGTCATATCGCTATAAGGGCCTCCGTTTCTCGATAGAACTCCAGCACCCTGTCCCTTATGCCTGGCCAGGCAAAGCGACGTGCCGATTCCGCCGCTCCCTGCGCCATTCTCAGCCTCAGCGGCTCATTCGCAAGCAGCTGCCGCATATCCTGTGCGAACAACTCCGGCGTGGGCTCAGGCACGAGCAGGCCGTTCTCCCCATGCCGCACGATGGACGGCAGCCCACCCACACGTGAAGCTATGACCGGCGTACCGCAGGCCAGCGACTCCAGCGCCACCAGGCCGAAGCTCTCATACCTGGACGGCACAACGGAGACATCGGCGGCATTATAATAGATGGGAAGCTCTTCATGCTCCACCGGTCCCACGAACCTCAGTTGCCCGGCGATCCCCAGTTCGACTGCCAGCGATCCCAGGTCTGTCCCGTCACTGTCGCCCATTGCGTTCCCGCCGACGATCAGGCAATACACCGGCCTATCCGATGGAAGCATCGCTATAGCCCTCAGCAATACGTCCACGCCCTTCAGCGGCTCTATGCGGCCCACGTAGAGCACTATGCTGGCTCCCTCCGGCAGGCCGAGGACCGCCCTGGCCTCGGACTTATCTTGAGGATGAAACACATCCAGGTCCACCCCCGCCGGTATGACCGCTATCTTCTCACTCCTCACACCGTACAGCCCTATGAGTATGTCCCGCTCCGTCTCCGTAAGCGCCAGGACACGGTCGGCGTTCCTCACCACCCTGTCCTCCGTGGACAATCTCAGGCCAGGCTCAGTGTTGGGCCCGAGCATCTCGTTTTTCGCCCGGCCCAGCGTATGGAAAGTGGTCAGGTGCGGCACGTCCCACGCCGCTTTCAGTATCTCGGCCACCCATCCCGACAGCCAGTAGTGCGAATGTATGGCATCGTACCGGAGCCCGTTCGACTGCTGGAAATGCATGACATTGCTGGCGAACTCGGGCATATACTGGTACAGGTCGTACTTCGACAGGTCAGGCGCTTCGCCCGCTCCCAGGTGCACCAGCCTGGCGCCGGGTGCAAGCTCGACGATGCAGTCATGGTCGCAGTTACGGTAGCGTGTGAACACGTCCACCTGTATGCCGTTCCGGGCGATTTCCCGGCTCAGCTCGCGCACGTAAACGTTCATGCCGCCCGTGTCCCTGGTGCCCAGGTGGCCCAGTGGGCATGTATGTACGCTGAGCAACATAACCCGCTTCATCGCATTGTCCCGAGGTTCATCCCTCAGACCTGGTTCAGCCTCGCGACACCGAGCACCTGAACACAGGCATGTCGTGTCCGCCGAGGTCGTACTTATAAGGCTCCCCGCCGCGCAGGAAATCGAAGCACCGCTTACCCCGCTCGATGCTGTACTGTATGCAATAGGCCTTCAGCAGCAGCCCGACAGCAAGGTGCGAGTACCGCTGGTAGTAGCCGCTATTATACAGGTACATTGTATCCCCGTAGTCCAGGGCCATAACGACGGAGGTCCGGGCCCCATCTATGTTCAGGAAGAAAAGCCTCAGCCAGCCCATATCGGCGGCGGTCTCCGCCATATCCAGGAAAAAGTCTCTCATTGCCGGTGTAAGGAAGAGCGTTTTCCCCACCTGGCTTTCCAGGAACATAGCGAAGAACTCCTCCAGGTCGCCGTGAAGTGAAGGGCCTCCGGTGATCACCTGCTGGCCAACGCCGTCCTGGCCCTCCAACCGGCGCATCTTGCGTCGCAGCTCGTGCCGGTCCTTCTTATCGAGCCCTGCCATGTAGGCGTCCCAGGTGGGAGGCAGCTCCGTTTTCGGGCTGACGTCC
The DNA here is from genome assembly GCA_016190755.1 of Chloroflexota bacterium. Classification (GTDB taxonomy): domain Bacteria; phylum Chloroflexota; class Dehalococcoidia; order JACPPY01; family JACPPY01; genus JACPPY01. The sequence goes on from JACPPY010000029.1 coordinate 22,863, forward strand.
TCCTGCTGCGTCTCGATGCGGTATCCTGCGTCGCGCAGAAGGGGCACGAGGTGTTCCAGCGTCGTAGACTTGGCATGAAGTGGGAATAGGCTGAGCTTCCGCCATTCCATCGGCTGTATAAAGTCCACGACCGCCCGGCAGACGGCCCTGGCATGTTCCGGCCTGGCGATGATATCCAGGTAGTCGCACACATCGCCGCTGCCCAGCAGTGAGAGCTCGCCCTGAGTGCTCTTCAGCGGGGCGACGCCGGCGAGGCTATCGCCTTCGCGCACCGACAGCAGCAGCGGTGAACCGCTACCAAAATGGCGCCACCATAACTTTAGCCACTGTGGGGTAAAAAACGGGGCGCATCTGGGACATTCGCTGAGCAGCTTCGACCATGGCGCCGCCAGAGAGTCAAAGCCCTCCAACGATACCGAATACGACACTACCTTTAGATTCTAGCATCGTACTGCGAGCGACAGCAAGGCTAGGATCGGGGAGGGGTGCGCGTCACTTTTTTGCGTACGCCTGCGCCGGCACATTGTTATTCCCGCCGCCGGTTCCCTTGATGTGTATCCTGCCGGGCAAGTAGTAGCCAGTGCCGGCAGCAGGTTTCTACCTGGATTGCCCGGTCTGATGCCTGGCAATGACAACTATATCGTATGTGCAAAACTTTGACGCACTCCCATCCCGGTAGGGCCTGCGTCAGTTTTTTGTAAAGCTGGAGTGAAAGGTTAAGATTCATCATTGCGGACTTGAATGGGCGCCAGGAAGGAAGAAAATGCCTTCCGCTCAGTTGTCATGGCCGGGCTTGACCCGGCCATCCAGGTCTCTCGGCTACCTGGATGCCCGCACCCAAGGGTACCCGGGTCGGGCATGACAATAGGGAATCTTGCCTTCCCAAAACTTTGACGCACACCCTCATGCCCTCCATGCCTACCGTTAGACGCCGGATTTCGTTATAATCCATGGCAAAAATGGACGTTGACGCGGCCTACAGAGGAGGCACCGAAATGAGGATCTGGAAACCTGTGCTATTAGGGGCAGTATTGATGGTCGGGCTGGGACTGGCAGCCTGCGCGCCCTCCGGTTCGGGCAACACGCCCACGAGCAAGACCCCCGGCAGCAGCCCGAGCACGGCTTCGCTCACCGCGGACCAGCAGCAGGCCGTAGACCTGTCTGCGGCCAACCTGGCGACCAAGCTGAGTGTGGATAGGTCGAAGATATCGCTGGTGAAGATAGAGGCCGTGAGCTGGCCCGATACCAGCCTGGGAGTCCCCGAGCCAGGTAAGGCGTAC
>JACPPY010000031.1 GCA_016190755.1 Chloroflexota bacterium
AAGCAGGGCATGATGCAGGAACTCCTTACCGGAAAAAGAAGATTGGTGAATGCAAAATGAAGAATTACTATAGGATCATGCTCGGAAGAGGAAGTAAATACGCGGAAGAATGCCGCAAGGGAAATTTCATCGGCGTGGACTTTGAGATTAACATTGACCTCAAGGGGAAACTGGCTGATAACTGGCGCGTTTTCAATCAGGAGTTTATCCCTGTTTTTATGAAAGGTCATCCTGACAAAACAAAGGTTTCTGCCGGTCTCGCTTGTGGAGCTCTTTGGACAGTTGCCAAAGGCATTCAAAATGGGGACGTGGTGTTGTGTCCCAATGGCGCGGGCAGCTATTTGACCGGAGAAGTTGTGGAGAATTACAGCTTTCATCCTGGCGAAATTCTGCATCACCGGAGAGCTGTTCATTGGTATCCAGGCACGATTGAAAGGGCTACAATGAGCCAAGCTTTGCAATACTCCGCAGGCTCAATCGGCACTGTTAGCACTATCACCAAGTTCGCCGATGAAATCGAACGCCTGATATCGGGTAACGCGCCACCAGCAATCTTGTCTACGGATGACACCATCGAAGACCCGTCGACATTCGCTCTTGAGGAACACCTCGAAGAATTCCTTGTAAAAAATTGGAGACAAACTGAATTCGGGAAGAGGTATGGCATCTACGAAGAGGATGGGGAACTCGTAGGACAGCAGTATCAGAGCGATACCGGACCCATCGACATTCTTGCAATCAGTAAGGACAAGAAAGAGCTATTGGTGATCGAATTGAAGAAAGGAAGGGCCAGCGATAATGTCGTCGGTCAAATTCAAAGGTATATGGGGTATGTGCAGCAGGAATTGGCCGAAGAGGGACAATCAGTAAAAGGTGTCATTATCGCGCTGGAAGATGACATTCGAATCAGGAGAGCCTTGGCAGTTGCCAAGAACATCGAATTTTACAGATACCAGGTGAGCTTTAAGCTTTTCAAGAGTTAAGTGAGACTCCTTGCCGGAAAAGGAGGTTCATATGACTGAAGTCGGGGATATAAGAGTGGTGTCATTCTGGAGTCCCGATGCAATCGGGACGAAGAATCTCAGGCAGGAGTGGGGGGTCATCTCCCCCCAACCTGATATCCTTCGTCGGCCCGAATCTATCGGGCCTCCTCCAGGATGACAATCTTTGACTGGAAAGGGTGAGAGTACGACAAGACAGAGCGCTGTTTTGGCTCAGCGAGGGGCGGATGCCGAAGGTTTCGATGCCTGGTTGGGCCGGCCAGCGGAATGCTCGGAGGTGATCAGTATTTCGACCTACCAGGCAAGGGAGTGCTCAAAGAGGCTATTGTCTGACTCACTAGGCAGGGGAGTGCTCGAAGGGGGCGCAGCCCCCTTCGAAATAAGATCCTCCCCTTCTCTCCTTATCGATAAGGAGAGAAGGGGTCAGGGGATGAGAGGTCTCCTTGTCAAAACTTAGGGAAGCGCTGCAGTCCGGTAAGTTCGTGGTCTCGGCGGAGGTAGCACCGCCAAAGGGCGTGGACATTACCGAGATGATGGAGAGCGCCGAGGTCTTGCACAAGCGGGTGGACGTGGTGAACGTCACCGACCAGCAAAGCTCGGTGATGAGACTGGGGTCGCTGGCCGGGTCGTACCTCCTGGTGCAAAAGGGCATCGAGCCTATCTTCCAAATGACGACTCGCGACCGCAACCGCATCGCCCTTCAGTCCGACCTCCTTAGCGCCTACGTGCTGGGCATCCGGAACGTGCTCTGCCTTACCGGTGACTACGTAACGCTGGGCGACCATCCTCAGGCCAAGCCGGTATTCGACCTGGACTCCGTAACGCTGCTCCAGGCGGCCAGGGCGCTGGAGCAGGGCCACGACATGTCCGGCAAAGAGCTGAGCGGCGCGCCGAAGTTCTGCCTTGGGGCCGTGGTGACGCCGGGAGCCAACCCGATAGAGCCACAGCTATTCAAAATGGAGAAGAAGGTCAAGGCCGGTGTGGAGTTCTTTCAGACGCAGGCGGTTTATGAGCCGGACAAGTTTGAGGAGTTCATGGAGTACGCCGAGCAGTTCAAGGTGCCCATTATGGTGGGCATCATACCTCTCAAGTCGGTCGGCATGGCCAAGTTCATGAACAAGAACGTCGCCGGCGTGCACGTCCCCGATAGCCTGATAGACGAGTTGGGCAAGGCTGAGGACAAGTACAAGAAATCGCTTGAGATAACCGCACGGCTCATCAACCAGATGAAAGGCATGTGCCAGGGCGTACACCTCATGCCCATCGGCTGGGAGAAGAAAGTCCCCGAGATGCTGGACGTCGCAGGCCTGTAGTCTTTTTTGTGGCATTCAGCCTCAGGCACAAGTAGTTCTATGCCCTATGCAAAAGTTCAGAAAGATATTGGACTGTGAGGGAGGAGGTGGGGAGGAGCCCCGTTGAGACAGTTCTGTATAGCTCACTGTGGCCAAAAAGCCTATATTCAGTTCATGGAATATGTGGCTGATTACATGGACCATCCCCGGAAGGGGATAATCGAACAGCGACTGGAAATACTCAAGTTCTTTGATGAGTTCGGTGCGGAGGCTACCCGAAGGGCTTTTCACAAGAGCCGTTCCACCATTTACCTGTGGAAGCAGAAACTCGTTATGGCTGGTGGCAGGTTATCTGCCCTCTCTCCGTGCAGTCGTGCCCCTCTGAAGCGGCGTACCCGTATCATCGATCCCGTTATGGCCCAGTTCATCATCGACTACCGTACTCTTCACCCCAGGGCAGATAAGACAACCATCGGTAGGACGCATCATCCATGAGCTGAAGGAGAAGGGCCGCCTACCCCAAAACAGACGTCTCAGACTCAATGGCCTGAGCGGTAAGCTGCGTGAGATCAAGAGCCGGCAGGCCTTCAGGAAGAGCCGGCGTAGAGGTTTCCAGCCCTCTTTACCTGGAGAGCTGGTACAAATGGACACTGTCTCCATCTTCGTGGAGGGCATCAAGCGCTACATGTTCACCGCCATTGATACCAGGACCCGCTTCGCCTTTGCCTATACCTACAGGAGCAACTCCTCCGCTAACGGGCGGGACTTCCTGCAGAAGTTCACCAGCGTAGCTCCCTTTGCCATCAGCCATATCCAGACCGATAACGGCAGTGAGTTCCTAAAACACTTCACTCAGTATTGCCAGGACAAGGAACTGGTGCACTTCTTCAACTACCCCAACCATCCGCAGTCCAATGGACACGTGGAGCGTTTCAACCGCACTGTTCAGGAGCAGTTCGCTGACTGGCATATAGACCGAGTGGATGAACCGGAGGTCTTTAACCGGGAGCTGATGGACTATCTGATCTGGTACAACACCGAGAAGCCACACCGTTCTATTGGCAAAGTGCCTCCACTGCGCTATTATCTAGACACCTTCGCCCCTCAACAGTCCAATACACTATGGCCGCTTACACCCTATTGTGCGCATGCTCAGGTTGTGTTATTCTGTCGCGCATGATAATCGTACGCAGGTTCTTCGCAGTCATATTGGCTCTCCTTTTCGTTGTCCTTTTCATCCCTGTTCTCATCCTATCCCGTGTCAACGGCACCGTGGGCAATCCGGAATTCTATGTCAACCAACTGCGCCAGGCGGACATCTACGCGTTCACCTACGACACTGCCCTGCCTGCGGCGCTCGATGAGGTCAAGATAGGCGATAAATCGGATGGGGCTCTCGATGTCGGCAAATACAAATCGAATATACTCGCAGTGGTGCAACAGGCGGTGCCCCAGGACTTTCTCCAGGCCCAGGTCGAACAGGTCATAAACAAGGCCCTGCCCTACGCCTTCGGAGACACCTCGTCGTTTTCGATAGACATACCGCTCAAGGACCGGGTCAAGGCAGCCATGACCGCGACAAAAACGGAGCTCAATAAGCCCGGCGTATTCACAGGCATATACGACCAAATGGTCTCCCAGTTGACCGGCGCGCTTGCCGAAGGTCCCGACGGCATTCCACTGGGGCTCAGCAAGGCGGACGTCGCCGTTGCCATCCGCAACGTCGCCCCGGCTGACTGGATGCTCGCCCAGATAAACAACGCTATCGACCAGACGACTCCATACCTGACCAAGGAACAAGACCACTTCACTGTGCGCATCAACATCGCCGACCGCATGGATGCCCTCCGGGGTACGGTCGTCGACGTCCTCAAGAAGCCTGAGAGCTACGACACCGTCGTCCAGGCTATCGTCAGCTCGACCACCAAACAGGATCTGCTCCAGGGGGCTAGCATACCCGCCGGAGTGACCGTGTCCTCAAGCGACATTGCCCAGGCGGTCAAGGCGGCGCTCCCGCTGGACTGGTACCAGACCGTCGTGAGCGACGTCGTGGGGCAGATGTTCGATTACCTCAAGGGGGATGCCGATAAGTTGCAGGTGGTCCTCAAGCTGTCTGACCGCAAGCAGGCCATCACCAAGGCAATACTGGGGCTGGCCGGCGATAAAGTGGAGGCATATATCAAGGCATTGCCGTTGGCCACTCCGCAGCAGTTGCAGCAGCTCCTGGTTAACCCGCCAAAGGACCAGATCCCGACGTTCAAACCATCCGGTCTGACATACGTCCGCCAGGGCACGGACCGGGAGGTGTTCGTAATACGCGTCGACCTGGCGCAGTCGTTGAACGATATGAAACCGACCATGGTCAGCCAGATGAGCGAGCAGAAGAACTACGATCGACTGTTCAGCACACTTGCGTCGTCCATCGCGGGCTCGGGGTCCACCCGGCTTCCCATTGGCATCTTGCTGACGAATGATGAGGTCGTCCAGGCGTTGAAATCGGCGCTCACACCGCAGTGGTATCAATCGGCGGCGGGCAGCATAGTGGACCAGATCGTTTCCTACCTGAATGGTACCCGCGCCAGCCCTGACGCGACGATAAGCCTCGTCTCCGCCAAGCCGGCGATCGTTGCGGTGCTCGTTCCGATTGCCGAGGCGAAGTTGCAAGCCTACGTGGATGGCTTGCCGATATCCACACCTGAACAGCTTGCCGCCATGATCGCGAACCCGCCAAGAGGCACGCTCCCCACCTCTCGTCCTCCAGGCTACACGTACGACCAGGTCAAGACATTGTTTGGCATCAACATGACGGACCAGATCCAGTCGTTCATGACGGCCAAGGTGCCGGACCAGTGGACCCTGACTCAGGCCGACATCGGCCGTTCCATGGGAAGCGCGACACCCGACACCTTCCTCACGCAGGCCAGGGACCTTGTCAAGAGCGGGCTCACCCAGACTGTCGATCTCGGCAGCCGTGTCCGGCCCGCGCTAAGCACCTCCCTCCCGGACCAGTGGATCCTGAGTCAGAACGACTTCAGCTCCATTATCGGGTCCGATGACTTGCCTTCCAAGGCAAGAGACTATGTGAAGAACGGCATAACGTTCACCGATGCCGACCTTCGCAAACAGCTTGGCGATAGTGTAGGAATGCTAGACAAGGCCCGGGACTATATGGCCACGGGCCTGACTTTCACTGACTCGGATTTGCGCAACTATCTTGCCGGCCAGGACGGCTCGAAGGCTATCCAGCAACTCGACGACATCCGGGGTCAACTGGGCTCGGCACGCCGGTGGATGGTTTTCGCCTGGATATTGCTGGGGCTCGTCCTTGTCGGCATAGGGTTCCTCGGGGGTCGCCGTTGGAGCACCAGGCTCATGTGGGCCGCTGCCGTGCTCCTGGTTACGGCGACCATCGTGTATATCATCGTCGGACCGGTGTACTCGTCGCTCGCGCAGCCTCAAATACACCAGCGGTTGACCGGCCTGTCGAAAGGCGCCGGAGGCTTCGAACTACTGATGACGCAAAAAGCCTCCAGCATGGCAGAAAACGCCGTCGCTTCGTTCATTTCCGGCCTGCGTCCGCAGGCCGTCACCGTGCTGATCATATCTCTGGTGCTTCTCGCCGCGGGAGTCGCCTGGCATGTTCGCGATGCGCGCCATGCCCAGGCACTACCAACACAGGGTCTGAACGATGGAGCCCCTCAAGAAGGCTAAGCCCTGAATTGCCGGCTGTTGCAGCAGCATGGTCAGTCACCATGCCGTATGCGCCTTGTTGCAGAATGTAACTAAACCCAGCCCATGCGCATGGGAGTCTTGTACGCCCGCCAGGCGAAGATGGCGGCAGCAACCAGGAACACAACTACTAACCATGGTGCGTAGCCCATGGTAACCCTTACGCCCATGACCACGGAGGAGAGTATCAGAAACAGACAGGTCGCCGCCAGCCGTTTCCGGCGCGAACGCCACCTGACGAGCTCTGGCTTGTCGCCAGCGGCAACCTCTTCCCCGGCTTTATACTTATTGATGATGCGCTCAACGTTCGGCTGGATGCCGAAGTGAACGTAGCTGAGCAAAGTCGCCAGAGCTACAAACACCACTATCTTTATGATCAGTGCCCAATCAGCCCAAGCCCAACCTCTGCTCCAGATCAGCATTATCCCGGTCACCAGTATGACTGCCAGATAAGTATAACAACGGACCGGTTGAAACTTGATGAGATTTTCCATATATCGATCGGTGTTATATCCGGGCGGCACTGTAAAGCGCGCACGCTCGTTCACGGCGATGAGGGCATAAAGGGGCGCAGCCATAAACATCATGGCGATGAGGTGCAACATCAGGACAACTATTCTCAGCTCCGGCGACATAGCATCAACCTCCTCTTGTAATACTACCTATTCCCATGGCGCTTGTGAGAAATCACGTCGATAACATAATATTCGGGCCTCCATTATTGTGACGATGAGCTAGATTATTTGACATAGAGTGGCAAATGTCAAGGGACGATATTATCCATTCTGTCGACTCAATCGGCTTCGGATATAGTACACTGGTCCTCTAGAGCTTGTTATGAACTAAGGGCAAGGTGTTGGTACACTAATGTATGAGACCAAGAAAACCTTACCCCACAGATGTGAGCGACGAAGAATGGGCTTTCGTAGCTCCGTACCTTACCATAT
>JACPPY010000002.1 GCA_016190755.1 Chloroflexota bacterium
GCCCCTTGCCGTTTCGGCCAGTGGCGTACTGGCCTATTCTGGCGGTTGCGGCTACGTCCCTAGTCCAGAGGTAGCCCGCTTGTCTAACTGTGCTGCGAGACGGCTTCGTTAGCACCTTGTGCAAGTGCTGGTGGCCTTTGGCCCCATAGGTGCCGCCTATGCGCCCCGTGGTGACTTTCCCACGGGTAAGGGATTGCCCCTAAGCCTTGCCGTATGCGGTTGTAAATGTGCCCGAAGCTATTTCAGCTTCAAACATATGATGCAACAAAAGGACAGAAGGTGACAGTTCAAGAACTAGTTATTATGTCGCTAATCCTGGGGTGGGGGCGGAGGTCGTTAAAATGAAAAGCACACTAATTGTCAGGGAGGCATTAAGGTATGGCGTATAAGCTCAAGAAGGAACTGAGTGAAGGAAAGCTCGTCAGGCTGTCGCTGGGGATCCCCGAAGTAGATGCCTATCTGGAGTTCTTTCAGTACCGCAGCCATCCTAACACCCGGATGAGCTATGGCTACGACCTGCAGGTGTTCTTCAACACTGTTGCCAAGCCTGTTGGCGAGGTGACCTCATGGACATCCTATCCTTCATCGAAAGCTAACGTGCGGCGCCCGGGACACAGAGGGAAGATGAGAATGACACCTGCCCTGGACCGCGGTCTCACCAACCGCACTGTCAGGCAGGGCAGAGTTCACGCTCGTTGGGGCCCAGTCAGACTGCCATCAGCCATTGGGTAATATGGCACTATGGCACGTCAACAATCAATTCGTCTACAACTGGCGGAATAAGCGGCGTATTATCATTGTTCACTAACTCGACGGAGAACTTATGTCTCCCACTACCAATACTAGTCCAGGTATATGACGTATCAGCTGAACTTGCGTATGTGCCGGTTGCAGTCAGGGCAGGTCGATATGGAGCAGTAGGAGCATCAACATCCAGGAAATAGATAATGTGCCCCTGGCCGAGGGCGTTGGCCTGCCCCGACTGTTTCAGCAGAACGAAGTTAGTAACCTCGACAGTGATGGACACTTGCCCCATGTTCTCTCTCAGGCTTTCGGCCGTTGGTGGGATGATCTTCACGACCCAGGGATGCGACTCCGGAACTACTGATGATTGAGGGGTCGGCGTTACTGTCTTTGGTGGTTCCCGTGTTCCAGTAACAGTAGTTGGTGGAACAGTCGATGATTGAAGAGGTGTTGATGTAGTCGTCTTCGTTTCTTCACCTGCTCTGGTCGACGAGGTAGTCGTAGTACTGGACGACTGAGGGGCTTGAGTCATCGTTGTTGTTGTGGGTTTCGGAGTTGAGGTGAGAGTGGATGTTGGCGTCAGAGATCTACAGGCAAACGAAACGGCTGCAGCCGCTAGCCCAAGGGCTATCAGCCATTTCCCTACACGATTTGCGTTTTTCATGGGTCCTCCTTTAGACCATTCGGCCGGCGATGTATGCTTTTACTTGTTATTCCCCACGGGGATTAGCCGGGACAAAAATCCGGCGCCGGTGTCACGTTTCCAGCCAGGGTTCCATACTTGGACAGGCAACCGCCGCCATGCCAGGGCCGCTATCGCCAGAGTAATGCCCGTCCTCACAATAATGATTGCCCAGTATCCCGCGACGCCGGCGGGGGCTAATGTCGAAGTAATGCCTACCGTCAATCCCGGGGCCGCAGTCACGAGATCTGGTGCAGTTTTTGCCATGTATAGGGCAAAGAAGAACGGATATTCCAACATGACAGCGAGGCGAAAGCCAATGGACATAATCAACGGGAAACCGATAAGCAAAAACGGGATGAGCCAGAGGAAGAACTGAAGCGACCAGCCATAGAAGAAACCGAAATACATGGCGAGCATGCATAGGGCTGCCGCCGGAAGATCCTTCTTGTCCGGCACGCGCTTGAAAACCAGGAATACCAGTATTCCGCCCAACATAAGCACCGTGAAGATGGAGTTGTACCACGGGTTATAGTTGGGAACAACTGTGGTCATCATCGTCGGCGATGGGGTGATACCAGTCCAGCCCCAATCACGCGGCATTGATCCCGAATAGTCCAGGAAGATGGCATCGGGCGAATAGGGCATGTTCAGCAGCCATCCGGCGAGGGCGTACACGGTTTCCCAGGGAGGTCGCCCACTTTGCCAATGTATCGAGCTTATGAATATTTGAAAGTTACTGATGGCAAAGGGCAGGAGCAGTGCGCCAAATGAGGCCAAAGCGGCTACCAGCATGGTTATCCTGTCTTTTCGGGAAAGGAATTCGCTCTTCAGCATTACAGGCAAAATGAGCAACCCCATCGGCTTAACGGTCGCAGTAATACCGAGGATCAGTCCTCCTGCCCTGGTAGAGCCTTTGAAGGAGAGGTATATTGCCGCAAGCATGCCTGCTATGGCGATCGAATCTATGAAGGTATACCACTCCGGCAGCGTGAGGAATATCAGGACATACATTGTCCCCAGGATCACTCCCTTCTCCTCGCCCCACAGGTGTTCCACAATCTTGTAGAAGAGGTAAGCGCTCAGGAAAACGGTCCCGACGCTGATGAGGAGCCACAGCATGGAGAACGTCAGAGCGAAATAAGACTGGCTGCCGGCAAGAAACTGGGATGGTTTCCAGATGAGGAAGTACAGATAATGCGTCCCCTGCGTTTGGCCGGACCACACGTTGAAGAACCCCGCCGTATCCATCTTTTGGAAGATATTTGCCATCCAGGTCAGGAACCAGCTATTGGGCACCTCGAACAGGGTTTGCCCTCTCAGAAAGAAGAGGCTGAAATAAATCAGACCCAGCAGCAAGAGCACATTGCCGAAGGTTATCCGGTGCGAGGCGATTCTCACTTCATCCTGGTCCTTATGGTTTCTCCAATATGAACATCCAGTTCATGCCGATGCAGGCCGAAGAGACACGTGCCTTGAATCCGGCGGATCGCCATAAGTCCAGAATGTCAGTGCGAGTAAATGAGTTGTGAAAAGGCTCCCCGCCACCACACGACAGGCTAAGATAACGCCGCAGCTTCCAGATGTTGCTTGTGCTGGGTACGGAACCAATCACGCGCGCGCCTCTACGAGAGACGCGAAAAATCTCTCTAGCGGCCCTTTCCGGGGCTTCGAGATGCTCAATGACTTCCGTGACAACCACCAGGCTCACCGAGCTATCCCGGATAGGCAGCAATTCGGCATCGGCCTGTATCTTGATCACCCATGGTTTGCCGTCCATGCGGGAAAGCGCCCAGGGGTTCATATCTAACGCAAGTACAGTCTGACGGTGGCCAATGAACTGGCGTGTTATCAGACCAGTGCCACATCCTAGATCCAAGACCATGCCTTCTGGCTTCAATAGTCTGGAGATCCGCCGCCAGGTTACCCACTTCCTGTAGCGGTGGTAAGCAAACTCTAATGCTTTGGGGTCTCGCGTCCAGTCATACCGCTCCTGAAGGTAATAGCTCTTGACCGCTTCTTTCCCACCGCGAATATCGGCGTCGAGCCTTGGAGATAACATAGCCGGTATTCCTTGCTCCACAGCGTATTCAGACCGGCAGCTCTTGCAGCGTAGCGACCTTGCGCCAATTGTCAGTTCTCCCCTGCATGCCGGACAGCAGGCCACCCCAGGCAGCCAGGTTTCTTCTGACTGTTCTTCTGCCCCGCTTTGTCGCTCCACAACGTTCAGGCTCATCGAGCTCTCTCCTTCTTGATACTCGCCGCCAACTTGGTCGGATGGCAATATCTCCAAAACACTCCCGCAGGTTTCTAAGGCAGGATGGTGATTCTAGCCATGGTAGGCTGGTAAGCCCAGCCCTGAGCGCTGAAAATATAGCCTCCAAAGCTGGCGCAGACCACTGCCGATACGGTCCCGCTCAGGGTAACCGTGACATCACCGAAGACGTTGGTCACTCCGCTAGTCGCTGACAGGCTCCCGCCAGTAGTCAGGAACGACAGGGTCAGGCCGGCCCCGGGATTGCCGTATTGATCGGCCAGATGGAAGGTGATGCTGCCCCAGGTGGAGGTAGCGGTGATCTTAGCCTCGATGATGGGCAGCACCGAAATTATCTTCATGTTCGAAGAAGCTAGGAAGCTGCCTGACCCAGTAAACACAGCATCAACCAGCACCACCGAGCGAGCCATGGGGGCGGCGAGCGACAAGGTGGCAGTGCCGGAGGCATCGGTGGTAGATGTCGTAGTATCTGGGTGGCTGGTGCCTGTTTCCAGGTTGTAGATGACGTAGTTGAACTGCACCGGCATACCGGCTGTGGCTACTGGTGTCACGCCGGGCAATTGGTACACCGTGGCAGTCATGGTGATGTTATCACCAGGTACGACCATATTGGGAGCGGCAGTGACTAGCCGTGTCTGAATATTGGAAGTTGCAGCAGTATAGACAGTTATCCTGGCCATAGTAGGTTGATAAGCCCAACCTTGAGTGCTGGTAAAACCTCCAAAGCTGCCGGACACCACTGCTGATGTGGTCCCGCTTAAGGTGACGGCCACATCTCCGCTGGCATTGGTCACTCCACTGGCGGCTGAGAGCGTGCCGGCGGTGGTAAGGAAGGACAGCGTCCTGCTGGCCATGGCATTGCCGTACTGGTCTGCCAGGTGGAAGGTGATACTGCCCAGGGTGGAAGTGGCGGTGATCCTGGCTTCGATGATGGGCAGCACCGAAATTATCTTCATGTTCGAAGAAGCTACGAAGCTGCCCGAGCCTGGGAATACTGCATCTATCAGCACTACTGAGCGTGCCATGGGGGCTGTCAGCGATAAGGTGGCTGTGCCGGAGGCGTTGGTAGTTGCCGACGTGCTTCCACTCTGAGAGGTCCCCGCCTCCAGGTTATAGATGACATAGTTGAACTGCACCGGCATGCCAGCGGTGGTCACTGGCGTCAAACCAGGTAGCTGGTACACCGCGGCGGTCATGCTGATGTTGCCTCCCGGAGAAACCATGTTGGGCGCCACGGTAACCAGCCGTGTCTGAACTGCGGTTGTGGTAAATGTCTGGTCAGCCCCGTAGGCAACTCCGGCAGCGCCGCCGTCCACCCTGGCCCTGAAGTGGTACAGTGTGCCCACCGCCAGGCCGGTGAGGTTGGCGGAGAAGGGACCGGTGGCCGCCATGGCCTTGGCGGGCGTCGAGGTGCCGTAGCTGGTGGTGAGGCCATACTCGAAAGAGACGTTGGCGCTGGTGGCACTCCCGAGGCTGGTCAGGCTGCCATTGAGCGTGGCGGTCGTTGAGCCGATGGGAGCAGCCGCGTTGGTGGCCACGGAGATTTGACTGCTGCTAGTCGAGGTGGTGAAACTCCTCACTTCGCCAAGCGTGGTGCCGACGCCAACCGCCTTGGCCCGGTAGTAATAGGGAGCACCTGGCGTTAAGCCCGTCAGTTGATAGCTGAAAGCACCGGTTGCCGTCATAACCTGCACCGGCGTTTCACCGGTATAGGTACCCGGTTGCGTTCCCCACTGGAAAGAGACATTTACTGAGGAGGCCGTGCCCAGCGATGTCAAAACTCCCCGTAATAGCGCCGAGTTAGACGTAACAGGTGTGTAGTCGACGGCCACATAGACCTGGGTAGCCCTTGACCAGTGGGGACTGGCGGACGTTGGTCCAAGGGATACTCCGGCTTCCAGGGCGTCCACTTCGTCCCAGGTCCAGGCTGCCCCGGTGTAAGGGTTGAGGCTCAGGGTTCGGGATGCCTGGTAGTAAGAGGTTGGGCTGCTGGGAGGCAAAATAGTAAGGTGGTCATTATAGTCGTAGACCTGACCATGAGTTTTCAGCGATATCGCCAGGCTGGCACCGTTGGTTTTAGCCCAAATGATGATGGTAACTCCGCCAATGCTCCCGGGCCCCACTGAATGGTCCTGGATGGCATACAAATCGCGCCAAGGCGGTTGCTGCATAAACACGTTGGTGTTTTCAACGTAGGAACCATCTTCGTCAGGGATGACATCCGCGACCTTGTCCCAATGGGCTCCGGAGGAAGGATATTGTAGATCTAGCGATGTTTCACTTCCTGCCCCGTTGGGCCTCAGTATTTCGGAAGAGGGAGCGCTCAACAAAGGGTTGGCCGGCAGCGTCACCAGGGTCAACTGGTTCCCGTAGTAGATGCCGGCGCCGACAGCTTTCGCCCGGAAATAATAGGTGGCGCCGGGAGTCAGCCCGGTGACGCTGGCGCTGAAGGCGCCGGGGGCTGTCATTGCCTGCTCCGGGGTGGTACTTCCATAGCTGCTGGTGAGACCATACTCGAACGAGACTTTGACGCTGGAGGCATTTCCTCCGGCATTGAGGTTGCCATTGAGCATGGCAGTCGTGGCAGTAATAGCGGAAGCCGCATTCGTGGTTACCGAGGGCGTGGTCGTAAATGTCTGGTCGCCGCCATAAGCCGTCCCATCTCCGGCTGCCTTCGCCCTATAGTGATAGAGAGTATTGGGGGTCAAACCGGTTAAGCCGGCGGTAAAAGTTCCGGGAGCGGACAGAGTCGGGGGAACACCGGCTGCGCTGTTGCCATAGGAAATGGTCAAGCCATATTCAAAGCTCACCGTGACGCTGCCTGCTGTTCCGATTCCGGTCAGATTACCGTTTAACATGGCAGTGGTAGCAGCAATGCTGGAAGCTGCACTGGTAGCCACGATTGGCGCTACGAACGCGATAGTGCTAAAGGTCTGGTCGGCGCCATAGCCGATACCGGCGCTGCCTCCATCAGCCTTAGCTCGATAGTGATACAGGGCGCCGGGTGTCAGGCCCGTAATGTTCGCACTGAACGGTCCGGCAGCAGTCAGGGTCTGAGACGTCGTCGAGCTGCCGTAGCTCGCGGTCAGGCCGTACTCGAAGCTGACATGGACGCCGGTGGCGCCGCTCAGGCCGGTCAGACTGCCGTTGACCGTAGCTGCCGTCGGTCCGACTGCCGTGGCCGCATTCGTAGTCACTGCGGGCGGCGTGGTTGTGAACGTCAGATCGCTGCCGTAGGCTATCCCTGCCGTGCCGCCGTCCGCCTTGGCCCTGACATGGTACAGGGTGGCGGGCGTCAGGCCGGTGAGATTCGCGGAGAAGGGACCGGTGGTCGTTTTCGCCTGGGGGGCTGTCGAGCTGCCGTAGCTCGCGGTCAGGCCGTATTCAAAGGAGACATTGACACTGGCGGCGCTGCCCATGCCGGTCAGGCTGCCGTCGAGCGTGGCTGCCGTAGTGCCGACTGGCGTGGCCGAGTTTGTCACTACGGCAATCTGGTTGGCGCCAGGTAGGGTAGTAAGGCTCCTTATCTCGCCGAGCGTCGTGCCGTTGCCAACCGCCCTGGCCCGGTAGAAATAGGTGGTATTCGGCGATAACCCGGTCAGGCTGGCGCTGAAGACGCCGGGGGCCGTCAGGACCTGAGCCGGCGTTTGCTGGGTGAGACTGCCGGAGCTGGTGCCCCACAGGAAGGAGACGCTTGCGGAGGGGTTCGTACCCAGAGACGACAGGGTTCCTTTAAGGACTGCGCCGTTAGCTGTAGGCAGGGCCGCGTACTCTACACTGACGTATACTTGGGTGGCTCTTGACCAGGAAGGCATGTTCACGGGCCCTCCCAGGGACACCCCGGCTTCCAGACTATCGATATCAGCCCAGGTCCAGGCCGTGCCGGTGTACGGATTGACTGGCATGGTCCGTGAGACGTCGTAATAGTACGCCGGGCTGGGAGGAGAAATGGTCAGGTGGTCATTATAGTCGTAAACCTCACCACGCGTTTTCAGCGATATATACACCAGGGCGCCGTTGGTTTTAGCCCTAACAGTTATGGTGATCCCGCCAATGGTCCCGGTTCCCATTGAATGGTCCTGGATCGCGTACAGGTCGCGCTGCAGGACGGCAACCGGCCCGCTACCATTTGCGATATAGGCACCGTCTTCGTCGGGCACAGCTTCATCCATTTTGTCCCAGTGCTCGCCGGTGGCGGGGTACTGGTAGTCTATCGTTGTCTCGCTGCCGGGCCCGTTGGGCCGCAAGACCTCGAAGATGTTCGTGCTGACCGACGGCGGCGTCTTGGTGGTGAAGGTCATGTCGGCGCCGGAAGTAACGACTCCGCTCCCGCCCTCCGCTTTCGCTCTGAAGTGGTAGAGCGTGCTGGCGGCCAGGCCGCTGACGTTCGCTGCAAAAGCCCCGGGCGCGGTCAGGCTAGTCGGCGTCCCCGCTATCGTACTGCCGTACTCCGTGGTCGGCCCGTACTCGAACGAGACATTGACCGCGCTCGAGCTACCGAGGCTCACCAGGTTGCCATTCAGTGTAGCCGCAATATCGGCAACGTTGCCGGCCGCAGCGGTGTTGACCGCGAGGGGCGACGACGCGGGCGCAAAGCTGGCAGCAATCGTGTGATTGGCAGTCACGCCGGCAAGGGTGTAGCTGGCGACAGCCCCCACCGGGACGCCATCAACCGTAACCCTGTCGATACGGTACTCGACGCTGGGAGCGATGGTAAATGTCTGGCTGCCTCCCGGATTCACCTTCACGCCGCCAGCCGGTGAGATCGTCCCGCCGGTGCCGGCAGAGGAGCTGATGGTGTACTGTGCCGGAGTAGTGAAGCTCAGCTCATCGCCGTATACCGTGCCGCCGCTGATAGCACCGGCGCGGAAGTAATAGACCATGCCGGGCGAAAGGCTGCTCAGGTTGGCGGAGAAGGGCCCGGCCGCGGTCAATGCCTGGGCGGCTGTCTGGTTGGGATAGCTTCCCGGTGCGGTGCCCCACTGGAAGGAGACGCTTACGCTGCTGGCGCTCCCCAGGGCAGCCAGGTAGCCGTTGATGGTCGCGGAGGTGACGCCGATACTGGCGGACCCTTTGGTAAGGACCGTGGGCAATACCGCCCCTCCTGACCCCGAGGTGACGGTGGCACGCATGACGTACTGGTCGCCGTTAGTGTACTGAATGGCCGGGAAAGTTGCAGGCAGAGCGCCGTAAGCAGCATTGCCCCAGACATGAGAGCCGGCCGCCTGCGCGCCCTGATAGGCTACAGTGTTCGCATTTTGCAGATCGTACGCCAGCCAGTAAAAGCTGTTGGCGGTCACCGGCACGGACAGGCCGCTGACGCTGACCCAGCCGCTTCCAGCAGCCGTTTGCCCGGAGCCCAGTAGGCTGGCGGGGGTGCCGTTATTGTCTGAATATATACCGAGCATTACATTCCCGCTGCCGCTGGCCTGGTTAAACTGGAGCTCCAGCTTAGTCAGAGTCCCCGTCCCAGCGGTGTTCTGAAAGCGCATAGCCTGGAGAGTGCCGGGCGCCTCGGGCCAGGTGGCATTGCCGGCATTCAGTCCAAAGGTGCCGTTGGCTCCGCCGGAGGCGGTGAAGCTAAGCTCGCTGCCATAAGCAACGACGCTCCCCGCGGCTTTGGCCCGGAAGTAGTAGGTCCCGTTTGCCGTGAGCCCGCTCAGGTTCGCGGCAAAGGCGCCGGTGGTAGTCATGACCGACGGCGGCGTCTCATTCGGATAAGTCCCGGGTGCAGTGCTCCACTGAAAAGATACGCTTACGCTGGGGGAGGTACCGAGAGAGGAGAGGTTGCCGTTGAGCGTGGCCGTGGTCGTGCCGATGCTCGAAGCGGCGCTCGTGGCCACGCGCAAGCCCTTGAGCGCGTAGCCGGCGGACCGGCCGGCGCCCAAGGCCCCGATATTTTCCAGACCGTCCACTTTAACGGGAGTGTTCCCGGCAAAACCTGTGCCGAAGGCGCCCCAGGCCCAAACCGTGCCGTCCGACTTCAGCGCGAGGCTCTGGTCGTCATAGGCCTCGATGGCGACGACTCCGGAGAGGCCGATGGTCTGCACCGGCGAGTACCTCTTCTCGGAGGTGCCGTCGCCGACGCCGCCCCAGCCGGTGCCCCAGACGGTCCCATCCGATTTCAGGAACAGCGAGTGATTACTTCCGCCCGCAATTGCCACTACCCCTGTGAGGCCGCTGATCAGCGTGGGAACCAGATGGTTTGTGCCTGTGCCGTCGCCCAGATGACCGTTGTCATTGACTCCCCAGCCCCAGACAGTGCCGTCGGACTTGATGGCAAAGCTGTGGTTAGAACCCGTGGCGATGGCAATCACGCCGGTGAGGCCCACAGCCTGGACAGGAGTACCACTGTACTTGGTGGTGCCGTCACCGAGCTGGCCGAGGTTGTTAGTGCCCCAGCCCCAGACGGTCCCGTCGGACCTCAACGCCAGGAAGTGCCCGCCGCCGGCGGAGACAGCGGTAATATCATGCAGGTCAGGAGTCGTCGCCCCGCTTCCCCAGACCCGCACGGTCCCATCCGACATCAAAGCAAGCTGCTTGCCGCTGACTGATGCGATGGCCGTGACGCCCGCCAGCCCGGGTACCGGCGCAGGATAGGGGCGGTAGCCCGGAGTGTCGTCGCCGAGCTGGGCCCCATCGTTAATGCCCCACATCCAGACAGTCCCGTCCGACTTGAGCGCTGCGGTGAAGCGCTCCGATCCTGTGATAGCGACGGCGCCATCAAGGTTGACGGTATCCACCGGGCTGGCGCGGTCAACCGTCGTGCCGTCGCCGAGCTGACCATTCGAGTTCAATCCCCAGGCGTAGGCGTTGCCCGAAGAGAAGAAGGCCTTTATCGAATGGTCGGCCGTGACATTGCTGAACGTATAGCTATCTGCGGCGCCGGCCGCGGTGCCGTCGACTACCAGGCTGACCACATGCTGTCCTGGATTGGGGGTTACAGTGTATGTCTGGCTTCCCCCTTTTGCCACCCAGATGGTGCCGGAGGGAGAGATCGTGCCTCCGGGGTTGGCGCTGCTTGTCAGCGTGTTGCCTACGGTCGAAAACTGGAGCGGCAGGCCGTACACCGTGCCGCTGGCGGTTGTCGCCTTGGCCCTGAAGTAGTAGCTCCCCGCGGTCAGTGCGCCGATGTTGGCGCTGAAGCTCCCGGTTGCGGTCATCGTTTGGGCCGGTGTGCTGCTGCCGTAGGTCGTATCGGTACCGTATTCAAAGCTGACCTGTGCTGAAGTGGCCGATCCCAGGCTGAAGAGGTTTCCGTTGAGGACCGCCGTAGAAGCGCCGATACCGGTGGCCGCGAGCGTTTCGACCTCCGGAAATTTGGTGCTGACAGCGCGGTAGGCATTTATTCTGCCGAACTGCCAGTAGGTGCCGGTCCCGGCTATGCGGTCGGCGCTAGCCTCTATCTGGTTCCGGACCATGCCGTTGCTGGTCCCGTTGGGGGTGGCCCAGACCAGCGCTGCCAGCCCCGTTACAAAGGGCGCTGCCATGGAGGTGCCCTGAAGGGTGCCGTAGTTCTGGGTTCCTATGCCGCTGGCATGATTCGGCAGGGTGGAGTAGATGCTCACACCGGGAGAGGCCACATCAACCCAGCCGCCATAGGTGGAGAAGCTGGCTTTATTGTCATTCTGGTCGGTGGCGGCTACCGCAATGACATTGGAGTAATATGCCGGATATTTAGGGCTGGACTCGCCACTATTCCCGGCCGCCGCCACTATCACCACTCCCTTGCTCCAGGCGTAGTTGATCGCATCCTCCAGAGTGGCTGAACCGTCTGAACCGCCCAGGCTCATGTTAATTACCTTGGCACCGTTATCCGCGGCCCAAATGATGCCGCTGGTAATCCAGCTATAGTAGCCCCAGCCGTCATCGGCGAGCACTTTCCCGTTCATCAGGCTGGAGTTATAGCCCACACCAGCCACGCCGATACCGTTGTTGGATACGGCGGCGGCGATCCCCGCCACGTGGGTGCCATGTCCACCAAGGTCATCCACACTCGGGCTATCGGTGAAGTTTTGGTTGGCCACTATCTTGGCCGCCAGGTCCTCATGGTCCTGGTCAATGCCGGTATCAAGTATGGCAATTTTGACGGCTGAGCTGCCGGTGGTGATATCCCAAGCTTGCGGCGCCTGGATCTTCGTCATGCCCCACTGCTGGCTGAAGCTTGGGTCGTTAGGCGTTCCAATGGCTTTGTAAATACCGTCCAGCTCAACATATTGCACTGAAGGTTCGCTTTTGTACGCCCTCAGCTTCTGCTCCACTGTGCTTTTGGGTACGTTGACGACTTGAACGCCTATCCGAGGTATTTCTTTGGCTACTGTTCCTCCCAGGCGGGCATGAACGCTCTGGGCGGTGGCAGCAGCCGTTCTGGCCTTGAATTTGACCTGGATACGGTCCGGGGCATAACTAGGGGCGACTCCTTGACTGGGGGCTGAAGCCGCAACCGGGTTGGGAGAAGCCACAGCAAAGACAAGGATAATTACCCAGGCAGCAAGCAACCACCGTCTTGATCTCATACTAGGCCCCTGCTCCTTTTGATCCCACAGTGTTCATAACGGACCTAGCATCTTCTGCTCATCCGTCTCACCCTACTGTCAAATTAGCCTATACATAAGCGTAACGCGTACGGTATACGCTACAAATCCGTAGCCACACCTAATTCAGGCTAGGGAATACGTGGCCGAATCGGATGGCGTGGGCCTAGGGATGGAGGTGGTGAAGCCTCCTGAGGCCAAGAGAGGCTTTGTGCCGCTGCTCCGCAGGTGAGCGGTAGAACGAAGCTTCGCCTGGATGGCGCGATTCAGAAGGCTGGCCAAAGACTATGAGCGGTTGCCCGCAGTGGTCATCGGCTTGCACCTGGTAGCTTTCGCCTTTTTGCTGCTTCATCGTGCTGCGCCTCTTCTCACCCATGGTTCATAACAACTCTAGACTCTGCCAGATGCCCCGACAATCCTTGTAATGGACGAATCGCATCAGCATTTTCTCGCATTAACTCGTCCGAAAGGTGGATTGCAACCTGCCTGAGCAGAGTTTAGCCTGAATATTAGGGGCCAAAGACGGGTTCGGCGCGAGAGAACAGACAACTGTATTCTTCGCGCTAAACGCTACTCAGTCATCGCCCACGTTCCAAATTGCAGGGAATAAGATGGAGTCCTATTTGATCGGAAAGACGGAAAGCGAATGAAGGCAAGATTATTGGTCAGGGCAGCATCAATCTTCACAATGATAGCTGTCTCAGGTTTGTCAGCTATTACACCGAGCGGGCATACCGCAGTTGCGAGCACTAGGGACATTAGGACTGCGGCACAGACAGCCAACGTGGCGATTCCACCCGCCAAGCTGACACCAGTCCGAATGCCTTTTGTATCTGATCGCAGCGGCAACCTCTACATCTATGTGATGAACGAGGATGGTAGCCAGACAAACCTGACGACTCACGATACCTATGACAACAGCCCGTCGCTGTCACCCGATGGCAGCAAAATCGCCTTTGTCACCAACCGTGATGGCAATAAAGAAATCTATGTGATGCACAGCGATGGCAGCGATCTCATTCGGCTGACTAACACAGCCAACAATGTGAGAGATGAATGGCCGGCATAGTCACCCGATGGTAACAGTATTGCCTTCGCCAGCAATCGTGATGGCGACATGGAGATCTACATCATGAGTGCCAGCGGCACCGGGCAGACACGAGTGACGAATAACGCCGCCAACGATAGCTTGCCAACATGGTCGCCGGATGGCAGCCAAATTGCCTTCGTCTCCGACCGGCAAGACCACACCGATAATATTTACGTGATGACGCTGGCTTCCGACGAGAACGCAAGCTTAGTGCGGCTCACGACCGATGGCCCATCCAACACCTTCCCGGCATGGTCACCAGACGGCAGCAAGATCCTGTTCCAATCTAACCGCGACGGGCACGCGGAAATCTGTGTGATGAACGCCGACGGCACCGATCAGACACGTCTGACCAGTACTTTGACCGGTGGCAGCTATCAGCCGGTATGGCTGGATAACGGCACCAAAATAGGCTTCACCAGCGATCGCGATCTATTGCCTGAAATCTACATAATGAATGCCGACGGCACCAGCCAGACACGGCTGACCAGCGTCTTCGGGGGCAGCTGGACCCGTGGCAAGATGGACCCACTGCTCTCGAAGGCGGCTCTGGCTGCTGCCAGTGGGGCTGTCAACCCGAACGAAGGGGTCATCACCACCTTTCAGTCAGGCCATGGATTCACCTATACCAGCGGCGGGGGTTCTAGTGTTGATGATCCAACCTTTTTCTCCATGGGCAACCAGAGCCTGAAGGTCACCACAAACGGGCTCGGGACGCAGTCTGTGGTGACCAAGACCGGCATATCGCCAACAATAAACATCTCAGGGGAAATCATCAAGCTGGTGGTAGCCGTAGACAATACAGAACGCCTCACCTCCAATGGACAATTTCTCGTCGCATTCTCTAGTGACGGCTTTGCATCGAACTACGCTGCGTACAGTGCTACTGCGGCCGCCTGGATGGCGAAACCCGGTGGCGCGTGGGTAACCTCCGCTTGGTCATTCGCAGATGCCTACGTGTCTGGCACCCCCAATTTGGCCGCAATAAATGCGATACGCATATATGTGCGGGATATCGGGACCGGGGCACTAAATGCCTGGATACAGAGTATCTCGTACTATCCACCAAAACTTGACCATGGCATAGCCACGTTCACCTTCGATGATAGCTACGCCAGCCAGTATACCTATGGTCTTGCAAAGCTGAAGACCTATGGCTATCCGGCGACTGCCTACATTATTCCCGACTCGATAGGCACATCAGGAAGTCTCTCTTTGGCCCAACTGCATGACATGCAAGATAACAATGGCTGGGATATCAGCGCCCATGATTACGAGGTTCTTGCAGGGATGACACCAGCGCAGACCGAAGCAGAGCTGCTAAGGATAAAGAACTATCTGGCAACTAACAACCTAAACGGAGGACAACACTTCTCCTATCCTGGCGGATATTATGACACCAGTATTCTCCTGCCCCTAGTAAAGCAGTATTTTACGACCGCCCGCGAGGCTACGATGGGTGAACATGAAGTATTCCCTTCCTCCAACTACTATGGGTTAAAAACGATATCACTAACAGATCCATCCAATACACCTGCCACCATCGCCACACAAGTTACAGAGGCTATCAATAACAAAGACTGGCTGATACTCGTGTTTCATAACCTCGTTACTACGACGCCACAATACAGCACGGAGTACAGCGTGAGTGACTTCAACGCCATAGTCGACAACATGCAAGCACAGGGCATTGAGGTCAAGACAGTATCACAGGTGCTGGCCGAACTGAATAGCGTGCCCTCGGTCACTACCAATGGAGCTTCTGCCATTGGTCCTACTGCAGCCACCCTAAATGGCAACCTCAACTCCACGGGCAGTGCCACCAGCGTCAACCTCTCCTTCGAGTACGGTCTTACCGTCAGCTATAGCAGCACGATTGTTGGTACACCTGCCAGCCTGACTGCTCCGGGTGCCTTCACCGCTAACCTCACGGGCTTGACCCCCGGTATCCTCTATCACTATCGGGCCAAGGCTGACGGCGGCAGCGGCGGCATCAGTTACGGCAACGACCAGACATTTACTGCTGGCGGGGGAGTGTCCCTCACGCTCTACGAGAATTACCATGCCATCCAGAATAGTACTGGCATAGGCCTGCACGCCGCCCAGACCTTTACTCCCCAGGTTACCCATACCATTACCTCGGCCAAGCTTAGCCTAATGAACACCGGAGCCACAGGCAATATCACCGCAAGCATTCGAGCAGTCAATGCTAGCGGAATACCCACCGGTGCCAACCTAATAACTTCGGCACCGGTGCCCAACTCCGCGATTCCTGCGGCCTTCACAACCGTGACTTTCAATTTGGGCACCAGCTATATGCTTCAAGCTGGGACGACGTACGCATTACAAGTAAACTCAGACACTAATGGTATTTTCGCCCAGGTGGATACCACTGGAACATACCCCAGAGGAATGTATCTGTCGGCTAACGACGCCCAGACTTGGTGGAACACTCACGGCGGAACCTGGGACATTTGGTTTGAAGACTGGGGTAGCACATCAAGCACAACCTCACCTTCAGTCACTACATATGGAGCCTCTGCCATTGGTACTACCGCAGCCACCCTGAGTGGCAATCTCAACTCCACGGGCAGTGCCACCAGCGTCAGCCTCTCTTTTGAGTACGGTCTTACCGTCAGCTATGGCAGCACGATTGCTGGTACTCCTGCCAGTCTGACTGCTCCAGGTACCTTCACCGCTAATTTGGCAGGTTTGACCGGCGGCACAGTCTATCACTACCGAGCTAAGGCTGATGGCGGCACCGCCGGGGTAGTCTATGGCAGCGACCAGACATTTACCACCGCCGGGGTTCAGACACGACTGGTCATCGCGGCTCCAAATGTGGTCGCTCCCGGAGGCAACATCACTATGACTGCCACGGTCTACCAGCTGCCCGGGTTGACGCCAGTAGCTACCGCGGGCATGCCGGTGCAGTTCAACTATGTCATCTACAACCTGGAGGCCGGCACCAGCCAGACAGGTACTGCGACGGCTACCACTAATGCCTCCGGCACTGCTACCTTATCGCTCGCTGCTCCCATGGCACGCTCAGTAGTGCTAATAGATGCGGTGTTCTTCAGCTCTGGCAGTTTCGTAGCCTCCTCAAATATGAAGATAATCTCGGTGTTACCGGTTGTTGAGGCTAAGATCACCGCCACTTCTACAACAGCAGGCGTGGTGACTTTCCATCTAGCCGATCAATATAGCAATGCCTTGGCCGGCAAGACGCTGACGTTCCTTACTACCGTTGGCAGCTTGTCCGCCACTAGCGGTGTCACCAGCACTACCGGCAACGTGACCGTGACCCTGACCGGGACCACCTCAGCAGTGGTATCCGCTAGCTTTGGAGGTTTTACCAGCAGTGCGGGTTGGGCTTATCAGCCCACTATGGCCAGGATAACCGTCTATACCACTACCACGACGAGTGTGCAGACCAGGCTAGTCACTACGGCTCCAAACATGGTCTCTCCCGGAGATAGCATCACCATGACTGCCACGGTCTACCAGTTGCCCGGATTGACTCCGGTAACCACTGCTGGTATGCCAGTGCAGTTCAACTACGTCATCTACAACCTGGAGGCCGGCACCACTCAGACGGGCAGCACGGCGGCTACCACCAACGCCTCCGGCACGGCTGCCCTGTCGCTGTCAGCTCCCATGGCGAGATCGGTAGTACTGGTAGATGCGGTATTCACCGGCTCTGGCAACTTCCTAGCTTCCTCGAACATGAAGATAATGTCGGTGTTGCCCATTGTCGAAGCCAAGATCACTGCCACCTCCACCTCGGGCAGCGTAACCTTCCACCTGGCAGACCAGTACGGCAACGCCATGGCAGGAAGGCCTTTGTCCTACCTCACCACTGGCGGCACACTTTCATCTGCCAGTGGGGTGACCAACTCCGCCGGCGATGTCATGATTATCCTGAGCGGAACCACGTCGGCGGTAGTCTCGGCCAGCTTCGGCGGCTTCACCAGTGTCCAGGGATGGGCCTATCAACCCACTATGGCCAGGATCACTGTGATGCCTTAAACCTTATTGTTCTACGTAATCGCACTAACCTAGCTGACCGATTGCTTGTTCAGGTATAAAAGCTATCTGTTTACTTAATGGGTCGTTGGTTCGGGTGAATTTCAACTGACAGCAACTTGCCCCATCTATCTTCGGAGATCGCAGTAATTGGCATTCCCCAACGATCTAGTGTATCGTTACGTAAGAAGAAGCTACATTGCCTCGCATCTAGCCGGACACAGTAGTGGAGATCTTATGCAGTGAGACTTGAGCTGGGCCATCTCAACCCAGATGGGGAGCTTAGTAGAGAGGACTACTCGCCGGCTTTGACGGCGTCAATTTACCATTCCTGTATCAGGCCCTCTAGCTAAACAGGTTGGCCTCTCTTGGCTCAAACGCACAGTGGTGGACTCCACTCACAGGGGCCGCTGCTTGCTCTCCCTGACCAATCCGCCAGCGTCTTTCTTCCGCCACTCAAGTCTCGCTGTCAATCTAACCTGTGGTGTCACGTATTGTCAATATGCCATTGGACCCATGTCATTGGATCCAACACCATTGGCTTCCGCAGTTGTGCCTATTCGTTGTTCTGGGGAAAAGTCTCACGGTTCAGAGGAATGGTGAAATAGAAAGTCGAACCCATGCCCACCTCCGATTCCACCCATATTCGGCCGCCCTGCGCTTCCACCAGCCGCTTGCACACTGCCAGTCCCAATCCAGTGCCCCGGGGACCGCCAGCCGAACTCCTTCCTAGCCTCTCGAACTTGGTGAACAGCTTGGCCTGGGCCCCCGCAGACAAGCCTTCACCCTCATCCTTGACTCCCAGCACCACTCGACTGTCCGAAACCTCGGCGGATATGGTGACGCAGCTTCCTGCCGGCGAGTATCGGGCGGCGTTATCCAGCAGATTATACACGATGCGCTCCAGCCGCACCCGGTCACCACTGACCTGCGGCAGGCTGGCGCACTTCGTCTTGAAGCGATGCTTGGGATGCTGCGTCTTCGCCCGGCGGACCATGTGTCGTAGAAGCTTCGGCAACTCGACGTCTTCTCTTACCAATACCAACTGGCCGGACCGGCACAGCGACAGGTCCAGCAGGTTGCTCACCATATCGGCCAGCGATCCGGCCTCCAGGTAGGCATCCTGCAGCAGATCGCTGCGCTCGCTCTCGGTCAGTTGGCTGCCCTGGTTCACCAGGGTATGGAGACCTCCCAGTATCACTGTCAGGGGAGTCTTCATCTCATGGGACATCATGCCGATGAACTCGTCCTTGAGGTCCTCCACCTTCTTGCGCTCGGTGATGTCGTGCGCCACACCGATGATGCCGATGACATTGCCCTTGTCGTCGCGCCATGGTGTCTTGGTAGATAGGAAGGTCAGGCGCCCCGCGGTGGTGGTCACCGTCTCCTCCACTACCTCCGTCCGGCCCGAGTCCATGATGCGTCTATCGTTCTCGGCGAGGACGCGGGCATCCTCAGTGTTAGAGAGTATCTCGGTGTCGCTCTTCCCTAGTATTTCGACCAGGGGCCTGTCCATGACCTTCTCCATGGCCGGGTTGGCAAAGAGGATGCAGCCCAGGCGGTCCTTGATGAAGATCGGGTCGTAGGCTCCTTCAGCCATAGCCTTCACGAGCAGATGGTTTTCCCTGAGCTCCCTCTCGGCCTTCTTGCGCCCGGTGATGTCCCGCATGATGAATGTAGTGATAGTTGGCGATGAGCTCCTGCGTGTCCTGTCTGTGGCCAGGGTCATCTCGATGGGGAACTCCTGCCCGTCACTCCTTCTCGCGGTAAGTTCCGCTACCCGGGACCCTTGGGAGTCTCCCTGAGCAGAGGCCGCGACCTCTTTCCTGACAGACTCCAGGTGTTCGGCGGGGATAACCATGTCCAGGAACAGACCGCCGATAGCCTGGTCACGGCTGGCGCCAAACATCTTCTCTGCCGCCCTGTTCCACAGCAGCACCCGTCCTTGGTCGTCCACTGAGACGATGGAGTCGGTGGCCGTTTCCACTAGAAGCTGGTAGTTCATCTTCGCCTGCTTGAAGAACTCGCCAACAACCTCTGACACCGGCATCTGGTGGGTACGAGTTGTCATGACCAGGATAAGTATGCCTACGAGGAGGTACAGGCCACCCACGTATTGGGCGATCCTTCCCATCCATCCCAGCGGGTCGGCGAAGACGACGGAAAAGGGCAGCACCGCCAACCCCAGGGCCAGCAGCCCCAATCCCAGGGCACACCAATAGAAGAAGTCGGACTTGGTCCTGCGATAGTATGAGAGCAGAGACAGGGCAGACACGGCAAACAGGGCAGAGGCCGTACCGAGCACTACCTTCCGCAGCAGTGTTGGCTGCGCTTCCGGCATGTAGAACGGCGGCAGCCACCCCTGCAGGCTCAGCACGGTGAGCACGACGACAACCGCCAGCAATACTCCATAGAAGGCCACCAGGGTCAACCGTCGCTTAGCTCTTCCCAAAGATCCGGGCTGCTTGACAGTAAGCAGGGCCATACAGAAGGGGAATAGCGCCGCTATCAGTGTGCCGGTGTTGTGTATGGTCGCATTGACGTTCTGGCCGGCCGCTCCTCGAAGCCAGCCGGCGACCAGGCTGGCAGTGCCGTACATCAGCAGGCCGCTGCCGAACAGGAGGACTTCCCAGGTTCCCGCGGCCAGGAAAACCCTGGCGGCAAGATAGGCAGTGACCACAGATACGGCGAACACGAAAATGGTGTTGAGCACCGGCAGGAGCAGAAGAGGGTCTGTGGCCACAACCACGCCCATTGCTCTTAGAACGGCTGCTGCCACCAGGAGCAGGAGCGGCGGGATGAGGGCATATGGCTTCAGCCGCGCTGACCTGGAGAAAACCAGGTGGAGGAACCGGATGTACGCTTCAGGTTGTGCCTTGTTTACCCCCCCCCCCCCCCGCTAAATGTAGTGGGTGGCACAGTTTGGCTTGATGTCTGCCTATCTTCATGCATGGTTTCTCCCCATCCCACACAAGACCACCGAGCGAGGAAATAGAAGGGTGCCACTACTTTACCACGAACTCCCCGGCGGAACAATGCGGTTGCCACAGATTTGGAAGCATACTCGTGACGCTATTCGACATCAGTTGCGGGGAGGCAAACAACTGGGCCGCAGTATTCGCGCCAGCAAAGAGTGGCCGTCCAGCTGTAGCGTATAGTCCCACGACGACGAGGCAGCCCCACCAGGTGCGTCTCCCAACTCGGAGCCGGGCAACGCATCCTGGCAGACTATTTGCCTGCATCACTCTTCAAGACACGTTTCACACGGCCGGGCCGACCCACGGTTGCAGCGGAAACAGCAGGCTGCCCGGTGCTCACTGCCAGTGGGCTAAACCGTTCAGTGCACGATAGTATACTGGAAGTGAAGGGGGAGCAGCATGGCTACCGAGGAACAGATAAGAGAACTTGCCTATAACATATGGGAGCAAGAAGGCCGCCCCGATGGGAAAGACCAGGAGCACTACTACTCAGCCAAGCGCATGCTGGAGGAGCGTGAGGCGGCCATGGCCCCCACCAGCCAACTGCAATCGGCATCGCCGCTATTGCCTCAACCAGCCTCGACAAATCCTTCTCGCCGTGGCCGAAGAGGTTAGGAAGCAATCCAGGAACATGCCAACAACCCTTTGAGCTGAGGTGAGATGCGGAAACCTGCTGGTTCTCCCATGCATCTTGCGGCATATACAGCGAAGCCCGAGCCTCAGGATACTGCGCATTGGCTAATCTTCAGGCACTAATCGCGATAGAACGTCCTCACCCGGCAGATCAGACACCATGTGGTATGACCCCCAGGGCACGGCTTCCTCTCCGGCTTGTGAGGACAGAGCGGGCCTCCGTAGCGCACCCTCTCCAGCAAATCGGCGTTTTTGAAGAACGTCAGCGTGCCGCAGGCGGCGCAGTGGGCCATGAACCCTCTCGTCCCCAAGGCAGATACCCTGGCCTTGGCCCCGCAATCGCACGACAGGAAGACGTCCAGCGGCCTTCTATTTCTCCTATTTCCGGGCTTCTTTGCCATGTTCGCTACCTGAGTCTCAGCCTAAAGGACGATCCCATAGGTTGGTTGAGCATTCGGAAGGGTTCCGGATCAGGGATCAGCGGGCCAAGACCGCAGTGCGGGCACCTGGTTGCCGATTTGTCCGTCCAGAAGCGAGTAATACCGGCGAAGGGGGCGCAGAAGGGATTGTCGCAGCGATAAAAGAGCACCTGCGGCCAGCTCGCCAGGTAATCTATCAGGCCCGTCACCGGGTGGTAGCGGACGTAGAATTGCCGCAGCTCCTGTTCCTGTTCCCGGTCCTCCTGCAACTTGGCGACATCGCGCTCAAGCTGGCGGCGACTCTCCCGCAGTTGGTTTACTTTAGCCTCTTCGTCGCTCTTCTGTGCCACCAACTGGCTTATGGCTTCATCGAAGTCATCCGTCCTCTCTTCGGCCTGCGCTTGTAGTTCGTATATGTAATGGGTGAGCGAGCAGCAGGTCTTCAGAGCTTCCGCCAGCCTGTCCCTGGCATCCTGGTAAGGGGCGAACTCCTCGACCAGCCCCAGCATTGCCTCCAGGCTGAAGCTGCTATCCTCGACCGCCTGTTTCAGCTTGCCCGCGGCGGCTATTTCCTCTCTGGCCACACCGGCTCCCTTCCGGCATTCCTCCAATTCGACTTCGGTCTGCCTCCTGGTAGCCTCGATCTTTCTTTGCAGAAACAGTATCTGTTGCTGAGCCTTCGTAATATCATCTTGCGCCCGCTTCAGTTCACCCCTAGCTGTATCGAGCGCGTTAGATACCCGCTGGCGCTCTTTGCTCACTGCCTCATGCCTCTGCTGCTCTTGAGCTACCTTTTCCTTCAAGCCAGCCAACTGGCCCTCCAGGCTCTTCTCTTGCGCCACCAGCTCACGGTAAGCATCCAGTGCCTCCGAGGGAGAGATCCCCTGCTCCTGCTGAAAACGCACCAGGCCCACTATGGCGTCGAGAAACCCGGCATTGGTGAGCCTCCGCTGCACGGAGAACAGCGCCTGCAGCTTATCCTCCTCAAAGCCGGGACACAGCACCCTGGCCACCCGGACTACCTGCGCCAGATCCTCTCCGTTGAGGTCGAACTTCTCCTCTGCTTCCGTACCCGCAACCATATCTGCATCTATATCGCTATCCACGTCCGTCTCTATGTCCATGTCTACTGCTCCTTCCCGGCCATCTGCAACACCAGCCTGATGGCTGCCTCATTGGTCATGTCCCCTTTGAGCTGAGGCCGCGCCTGGTCCAGCTTTTTCTTCGCCCTCACCGAACCGAACATGCCGGTCAGCGCCTCCAGCACTGTGTCCTCCTTCCATGACTGTTCGGGCAGCGGCCGGCAGTCTTCCCTGAGGCGCAGCAGCATCCCAAGCAGGCTGCCCACCACCTGGGGCCTCAGGCTCCTGCCCTGGGCGCCAAAGGTGAGCAGCCACGAAGCCACCGATTGCTTCTGCAACTCCCTGTTCAGGTTGTCCAGGAGCTTGTCCGGCAGGCGCACAGGCTCCGGGAAGGACGGCATGTTCCAGGTGGTATATAAGCCGTCCTTGGCAGTCACCTGGAATTCGTCCAGCCTGTCATCCAGCATCGCCAGCAGGAACTCTAGCGGCAGTATCAGCTTTTCCGGCTTACCCAGTGGTCCCACCAGGTTGAAGGATTGGGAATCGCCGTTGAGCAGGACCCTCATGCCCACCGCCAGGTAGGGCTGTAGAGTGAACACGAGCTGAGGTACCGGGACGGCCTGGTAGCGCAGGTGGGGCACGGACACGGTCCACGTGTGACCCCGCCAGTGGGCGTTGCGCCCGAACTTGCGGCGTACCTCGGTGTCCACTAGCTTCTCCACCTCCGCTCTGGACCTGGTGCCGGCCTGGGGAGGGAGGAAGAGAGCCACAGCCCTGGCGGACAGGTCAGCGACTTCCGCTTCGCGCACTGCCATGGCGATGGCCTCATCGATGTTGCCGATAGAGCGTCCCGGAAAGAATATCATGACGCAATGACGACCTCCTTGTAACATGACAGTCAGCCAACCTATACATAGGAA
The DNA here is from genome assembly GCA_016190755.1 of Chloroflexota bacterium. Taxonomy (GTDB): domain Bacteria; phylum Chloroflexota; class Dehalococcoidia; order JACPPY01; family JACPPY01; genus JACPPY01. The sequence goes on from JACPPY010000002.1 coordinate 23,384, forward strand.
CTACCCCTAAGTCGGCTTCGATAATCGAGCCGTTATTTAGCCTCCTGTAATGGCCTGCCGGGCGCGTCACAGGGGGTCACCCCCCGACAGATTCGCACTAGATAGCACCTCCCCTTCGGGAGATGCACGGCAGCCGGTGCACATCCAGCCATCGTTTCCGTGGCGCCAGGACTCTGCCCCACAGACGGAACAGGGATAGTCCGGTTCATCGTCATCATCTTCCTGCCGTGTGGAATATCGCGTACCAAGCGTGCCAACCGTTTTGTGCCCACTGTTTCCCGGCGAGCTCGTCACGCATGGCACGGATAGCACGGCTCCCGGAACACGGACAAATCGGTGTGACTTGAGCACGTCAGGCGCCTCCCAGGGCGTTTCCGCATTCTCCGCATGATAGTAGCGCGAGATCACCTCCGCCCACGTCCTCGCGTCGGGGATGCAATAGGCCCGGGTGCGCTTCTTCGCTTTCTGGCCACCACGGTCTACATCGATCCAGCGCCACTCCACTTCAAAGCCCACGCTGGCCAGCGTTTGCGTCACCATCTTGGGAGAGCTTTTCACCATCCGGGCCACCATAGTCGGGGTAACCGCCTGTATTTGTCCTGTAATGGAGTCATAGTAGCCGGCGAACTCGGGGTCTAGCTCGGTGTCCCCTGCGGCAATGCCGCAGATCAGGTTCACCAGTGAACCCTCCCAGGACAGCGATCTCACCTTCCTGACCTCGTCCTGACGGCGCGACAGGTACTCTCTGAACAGCCGGGCGCCCTCCGGCCAGAGTTGGCAGACGATGGATAGGGGCATGGCCAGCTGCCGCAGCCGCGGCTCGACATCCAGGCTGTCGAAGGACACCATGTGGTTACCCTGTACCTCATTGAAATGGTGCAGCGTGAACAGGGCCAGGGAGTTACGCAGCTGCTGCATCCGGACGTAGTACTCCTCGGGAAGTATGATGGGTATGTTGGGATTGGTGGTCTCGTGCGGCGACACTGAAAGCAGCCTAGCCTCGGTGGCGTTGTCCCTGAATGGCTGCCGCATGGCCAGTATCTTGGGCGAGAAGGGGTCGAAGAACTCCTGCAGCCTGGGGTTCTGCTTGTCCGACATCACGTAGTACTTGCCCCGTTCGAAGCCCAGGTTGAGGTA
>JACPPY010000032.1 GCA_016190755.1 Chloroflexota bacterium
ATCTGGGCCGCCGAGAACTCGTATCTGGGGCGAAAAACTCACTGTAGAAGATGGGCCTTGGCGGGTGCAGAGTTCATGTTCCGCACCCGTTGCGGCGTTCTGAGCCGTTTCCGAGGATGAGGTCTCGGCCAGCGGTCAACTGTGGGAAATAGAAACGTCCCAAGTAACCCTTCGGTTTGACATCGTCTCTCTTGCTATCCGGTCACTGTCAGGTATAGAGGTTCATCACCCTTATCCCCAACCTTTCCGGTAGCCGGAAGACTGATGTCTTCCCTATCAAGCTACTTGGGACATCTTTAGGATAACATTATGTATACCAATTGTCAATACCTCCGATAGGCGAGACGTCTGAGTTCTGCTAGACTTAGGAGAATGAAAGAGGTCCTTTCCTGGCTTGCCATCTTCTTTGCCGGGATGATCGCTGGTCTGATGGGGTCGTTACCTGTTTTTGCCACGGGGCTATTCGTGCACGAGCTTGTGGCCAATACTCTTGGACTTGGAATGGCAGCGGCCTGCGTGACCCTGGGATCTGGATGGGCCGGCAACGCCATGTACCGGGCGACGCGAACGCGTTTGGTCGCCGTTCTGGGCGTATGCGAGGCCCTGGGGGCGTTCCTGGCCGCCATCTACCTTGTGTTGTTAGCAGCCGCCGTCCACGTTGAAATCGTGCCTTTCGCAGCGTTGGTAGCCATGGTGGCGGTGCTTGCCGCAGGCGGTTGCCTCGGTACTCTGTTTCTCCGTGGACCACGCCGTAAACCTGGCCGCGACATAGTCCTTTCCGTGGCCATGTTGCTGGTATCTGCCGTTTCAGTCATACTGGTATTGTACATTGCCTCGCTGTTCGGGCTTGTAGGAGCCTGAGACAGGTCTCACGCAAAGTTATCAATGGGCAGAAGGAGGCCTACCGGACATGTTCCAGAGGATACTAGTGCCGCTGGATGGCTCAAAGCTTGCTGAGTGCGTCATGCCTTATGTGGAAGAGCTTGCCAGGGGTTGCGATGTCAGGGAGGTAATATTGTTCCGAGTCTGCGAGCCGCCAACCATAAGGGCAGATTACCCGCCTGACTTGCCTGTGAGTTGGGAAGAGCATGTTGAGCAGTTGACCCGGTATTCGCAGCAGCAGTGCGCACTGTACCTGTCAGAGATTGAAGACCATCTGAAAGACCTTGGTATCGCTGTGCGGTCAGAGTCGCGGCTGGGCGATCCGGCCAATGAGATACTGGACTACGCCAAGAAGAAAGATATCAGCCTCATCGCCATGGCCAGCCATGGGCGTTCGGGCGTATCGCGATGGGCCTTCGGCAGTGTGTCGGACAAGATCTTCCGCTCCACCTGTGTGCCTGTGCTGATGGTCAGGGCCCCCGGGTGCGTGGCCGGACTCTAAGCTAATGGCTCTCCTGGACTATGTCAAGGCACTCGAGGGCAGGGATAGCAGAAGCCGGGGCCTGCAGGTCGTGGAGTTCCTGAAAGAGATGGGCCTGACTCCGGCAGTGCAGGAAAGCAGGCTGTTGAGTATACGGAATATCCTCGTGGACTTCGGACCGCCGTCCACCACCGGCAGAATGCTGTTCACTGCCCACTACGACGCCGTGCCACACAGCCCCGGCGCAAACGACAACGCCTCCGGCGTTGCGGTCTTGAGCGGCCTGTGCCGGGAATTAAAGTACCATGGCCCCCCGATCAGAGCGGTGTTCTTCGACCGGGAAGAAGCATGGCTTCGCACTCCCTTCGTCCACTTGGGATTGCTTGGGTCATCCTACTACGTGCTCAGGTCCAGCCTTGCCGGCCTCAACGCCGTCTATAACCTTGAGTTCTGTGGCATGGGAGATGCCATCGCCGTATGGCCGGTCAGGGGCAGTGGTCCAGAAAGGTGGCTGGCCAGCCGGGTGAAGGCGGTGGCTGACAAACTGGGGCTGGCTTTGGGTTCAGGACATATCCCATGGCCTTTGCTGAGTAGTGACCATCTGCCCTTCAGGTTCAAAGGCCTGGGGAGCGCGGTTACGCTGTCGGTCCTACCGAAGGGGCAACTGCCGGCGGTTGAAGAACTGACGCGACGTGTGCACCTGCGGGAGCTTGTCAGGGGTTTGCGCCCGGCATTACCTTGGCCACTGTCGCTCGTGCATACGCAGCACGATACGTCCGACAGGCTGAGCGAGGCATCGTTGCAGATGATGCTCGCTCTTCTGCGAGAGCTGGCCCGGCAGGCTTAGAGTAAGGCAGGTTAAGTGATCTACCCGGAGATCAGGTTGCCGCCCTTGCCGGAGCTGAGGTCATAGATCTTCTCGATTTTGATCTTGACGACGCACTTGGGAGCGGAGCGCCCGGCCTTGGCCCTGGCCTCTGCTGCTTTGTCATAAAGCGGACCCGAGGTGATTGCTTCAGACGTACCTACGAACCGGTATCCCTTCGACTTATCACGGTCAACTACAGCAATGGCCACTCTCGAACCACGCTGAACGTTAGCATAAGTCTGCTTTCCGGTGCTCTCATCAAATATCAGGTGTTCATCATCCAAGACTTTGGTGCTTCCCTTCGGACCAATGTTGGGTGTGCCGTCCGCGTTCACCGTGGCTACAAACGCCTTCTGCGCAGCGATCAGATCTTTCATGTCTTGCGTCAACTTAGCCATAAACACCTCCAATCTTGAGTAAACGATTATAGCAGCACCAGACCTGTTTTGCAGTTGCGGATCTCGATTGCAGGCTGATCTCAGGCTCCGCCCAACCCTGGCCATCATGCGTTGCAGGAGTTGGAACAGATGGGCTTGCTCAAGTGCACTATCACGCAGAATGTCGACGGCCTTCACGAAAAAGCCGACACACTGCATTTGCTGGAATACCACAGCAGCCTGTTCAAGTTGAGGTGCTCTTCCTGTGGCATACGCTTCAAGAGCGACTACTTTGACCTGCAGAAGATGGTGCGAGAGGACAGCCTGCCACCTGTTTGCCCGAAAATGCCTATCAGATTAACTCATACGGCCGCTACCCGTAGGATTGCTCGGGTGTGCCCATGCCGTTTTGCCTTTGGCAATACCATAGAGACCTTTGTATGTTGGCCCTTGCCTCTCTTTTGCTAGTCCCAGAACTGTCTGAAATGCTGCCATTGGCGTCTTCCTGCGATTGAATCTGAATGTAAACTCATTGAGATAAGCTTGCAAGTGCTGTTTTCTAACAGCTCCGTGATGTGTTCCTAGTTGTTTCCGCTCGGGTCGGGGGGCCGGGGACAGCTTGGGATACGTGACCGGGTAGATGTATGATGAGGGGCAAAAAGGAAAGGACCCGCCTTTCACCTCCGGGAAGAGTGTTTGAAAAGCAGG
>JACPPY010000034.1 GCA_016190755.1 Chloroflexota bacterium
ACTCGGGGTGGCAAGATCGGCCTCTACGGAGGCGCTGGCACCGGGAAGACGGTCATCCTCCAGGAGCTGATCCGGAACATCGCCGCCGAGCATGGTGGGTTCTCGGTGTTCGCTGGCGTCGGCGAGCGGTCGCGCGAAGGCAACGACCTCTGGGGCGAGATGAAGGGCAGTGGCGTTATCGACAAGACTGTGATGGTGTTCGGCCAGATGAACGAGCCGCCCGGAGTTAGGGCGCGCGTCGCTCTGACCGGGCTTACTATGGCGGAGTACTTCCGTGATGTTGAGGGGCAGGATGTGCTCCTGTTCATAGATAACATCTACCGTTACGTCCTGGCGAATATGGAAGTATCGGCCCTCCTGGGCAGAATGCCGTCGGCCGTCGGCTATCAGCCGACGCTATCCACCGACGTGGGCTCCCTGGAAGAGCGCATAACATCTACAAAAAAGGGCTCCATAACGTCCTTCCAGGCTATCTACGTGCCGGCCGATGACTACACAGACCCCGGCATCGTGGCCACCTTCGGACACCTGGACGCCGTGGTTGCACTGGAGCGCTCCATTGCTGAACTGGGAATATATCCCGCTGTCGACCCACTGACGTCCACGTCGCGCATACTGGACCCCAAGATCGTGGGCCAGGAGCATTACGATGTCACCCGCGGCGTGCAGAGAGTGCTGCAGCGGTATAAAGACCTCCAGGATATTATCGCCATTCTCGGCGTCGAGGAATTGAGTGAGGACGACAAAGTTGTGGTCGGACGCGCCCGCCGCATACAGCGGTTCTTGTCTCAGCCGATGTTTGTCGCCGAGACCTTCACCGGCATGACGGGTAAATACGTGCCGATAAAAGAAACTGTCAGGGGCTTCAAAGAGATACTGGAAGGTAAACACGACCAGCTTCCTGAGGGAGCGTTCTTCATGGTTGGTACAATAGATGAGGCGGTTGAGAAGGGCAAGAAGATGGCCCAGGCCTAGGCATTTGGGGCTCTGATAGAGAGTTAGGAAGTCTGGATGGCTATCACATTCAAGCTAGAAGTTGTCTGCATAGGCAACATGGTATTCTCCGGTGAGGTCGAATCGCTGGTTGTACCGGGCATCGAAGGACAACTCGGCGTGCTGGCCCATCATGCGCCGCTAATGACCATACTCGAGCCGGGGGAAGTTGTGATGAAGAAGGGCGGCGAGGAGACCGTCCTGGCCGTCAGCGGGGGTTTTATGGAAGTGCGGCCGGACAAGGTAGTCATACTGGCAGATGCTTGCGAGCGGGCTGAGGATATAGACATCAGGCGGGCAGAGGAGGCAAAGAAGCGGGCCGAGGAACGGCTGAAATGTCCTGCGCCTGGCATGGACCTGGCGCGGGCTGAGGCCGCTCTGAGGCGCTCCATAGCCCGACTCAGGGTAGCCGAAGTCGCTCGGCGCCGGAAGACTGCTCAGAAGAGCTAGAACAAGGCCGGACCCTTGGGGAACGATTTCCTGAGAGCAATGTGGCCAAATGGCCATCAAGTGCTCCCGGTGAGGCAGTACAAGAGGACGGCTATACTATTTCGAGTGTGACCTTGGTGCCGGCGCGGGCAGCTGCTACACGGAGGAGAGTTCTCATGGCCTCAGCAACCTTGCCCTGCTTGCCGATGACTCTCCCCTTGTCCTCCGGTGCCACCTGGAGCTTGATGAGTACGCCGCGCTCGTTGGTTTCCTCAGTCACTTGTACGTCTGCCGGTGAGTTCACGATGGACTTGGCTACGAACTCGACGATCTCTTTCATGCCGGATATTCCCCTATTGAGTTTAGTCCCATTCGGGAATCCAGGTTATTATAGACCCAGTATGCGACCTATGAGCCCTTAGCGTCTGTCTTGGCTTCCACTTTAGCTTCCGCCTTGGTTTCTGCCGTGGCCTCTACCGCTTCAGGTTTCTCCTGTTTCTTCTCCGGCCATACGATCGGCTTCTGCTCTATGACGCCCATCTTGGCGAGCAGACGTCGCACCGTATCTGTGGGCTGCGCGCCCTTCTTGAGCCACTCAGATGCGCGATCCTTATTAATGGTAACGGTCTCTGGCTCGGTGAGAGGATTATAATGTCCTATCGTCTCTAGAGCCCTTCCGTCACGTGCGAAATGCGAGTCTGCGACAACGACACGGTAACTTGGCCTGCCCTTCGCTCCGACTCGGCGAAGCCTTATTTTAACCATCCCTGATTGCACCTCAAGCGGGCTTTCGGGCGCAGTGCGCCGCACACAAAAGCCCCGAATACCTGTGGGGTTTATTATGGGGCATAAGCAACTAGCTGTCAACAACACAGTACAAAGCCAGGCAGCCACCGGCCATACGCCTTCCGTCCGCGGTGTTTGCAAACGGTGTCCGATTGTAGCAGAATAGCTCTGCACGACTTCGGGCCGCGTCTAAGGTACTGGAAACATGAGCGAATCGCCATTGGGTTCTAATATCAAAGTAATCTCCTTCGATGTAGAAGGCACGCTCGTCACGCCCGACTTCAGCAAGGGCATGTGGTTCGAGTGCATACCGGAGTACTACGGCAAAAAGAACAAAGTCCCCTTCGAAAAGGCTGTCCGGATGCTGGCCGCGGAATACGACCGGGTGGGTGACGGCAGGCTGGAATGGTACGACGTCAGGCATTGGTTCAAGGCCTTCGACCTGGGAGACTACCACCAGGCGCTACAGCGCTGCCTTCCGCGCATAAGGCTCTACCCGGAATCAGAGGCTGTCCTTAAGGCGCTTGGCCGGCGCTACCGGATGATAGTCATCTCGGCTTCCATACGGGAGTTCCTGGAGTACCTGGTCGCTGATATAAAACAGCACTTTGAGTCCGTCATCTCAACCGTGACAGATTACAAGGAGCTGAAGACGCCGGAGCTCTATGCCCGGATATGCCACGACCTGAACATCAGCCCAAGCGAAGTGGTCCAGGTGGGGGATAATCTCCAATACGATTTCGTGAACCCGCGCGCAGCGGGCCTGCAGGCCGTCCACCTCGACCGCCGCGGCCAGAGAGACGGCAAGCTTGTAGTGGCAGACCTGACAGAGTTCTGCCGTCTGCTCCCCGGAGACCAACCGCTCTGCTAGAGCGAGTGCTCCTCCCCGACCTGCAATAGCAGGACCTCCGTCCCTGGGGCGGCCGCGTTGGCCTTAGCTACGACTCGTTAGGCGCATACGCCATCGAGCATTCCCGCGTGGTAGATACGAGCGTCCCGCGAAACGCGCTGATGGAGGGGTTGAGAGTGAGGGCAATATGGTTGGGACGGCGCCCGGACGTTGTTTTGGACAGGCAAATTGCCTCTCAAAGCGGCTTTTGAAGGCCCGGGGAGCAATGCGGGCGATTTCCGGGCATAGTGACCCCAACCCACTGTGCTGTCACCT
>JACPPY010000033.1 GCA_016190755.1 Chloroflexota bacterium
AGGCAGTTGAGAGCCTGGGGCTGGCCGCCAAAATGACCCACGTGTCTACCGGAGGCGGCGCGTCCCTGGAGTTCCTGGAAGGCAAGACCCTACCCGGCGTCGCCGCGCTTCAGGACCGGTAAGCGGAGTGTCCACTGCTGAGGTGACATACTGATATGAAGCCCCCCAGGTACCTCCAGCGACAGACTAAAATAGTCTGCACCACGGGTCCCGCCACAAGCCAGTCACTCGTTATCGAGCGCCTCGTGCGCGCCGGCATGAACTGTGCCCGTCTCAACCTCTCCCACGGCACCTTCAGTGAACACGCCAGCACCGTTGCGAGGGTAAGAGCCATATCTCAACGCCTCGACATCCCGATTGCAGTGTTGATAGACCTGCCGGGACCGAAGTACCGCACCGGCGCGGTCAAGGGCGGCTCGACGGTACTGACGAAAGGTAGCCAATTCACACTCACCACGCGGCAGATTGAAGGAGATGAGAATATTACAGCAGTCAACTTCCCTAACTTCACAAAGGACGTGAAAGTCGGGGACACAGTGCTGGTGGATGACGGTGCCATCCAGCTCCGCGTGCAGGAGATAAAGGGTAGCGATGTCAGGACTCGGGTGCTGGTCGGTGGCACGCTAACCCCCAGAAAAGGCATCGTTGTGCCGGGTATGCACAGTTCCATGCCTTTCATGACAGACCAGTTACGGGAATACCTGTCCTTTGCCCTGCAGCAGGAGCCGGACTACATCGCTCTGTCCTTTGTTGGTGGCCCGGAGGATGTGGTGCAGGTCAGGAAGGTCATGGAGACAAGAGGCTACGACGTCCCGCTCATTACCAAAATCGAACGTGGAGAGGCAGTCGCCAGCTTCGACGGGATACTCGCGGCCAGTGACGGAATCATGGTAGCCCGGGGCGACCTGGGTGTACAAATCCCCCTGGAAAAAGTGCCCCTGGTGCAGAAAGAGATTATCCGGAAGTGCAACCAGGCAGGTAAACCCGTGATTACCGCAACACAAATGCTGGAATCGATGGTTCACTCGTCTTTGCCCAACCGCGCCGAAGTCACCGACGTCGCTAACGCCATTTTTGACGGCACAGACGCGATAATGCTATCGGCGGAGACGTCTATCGGCAAGTACCCGGTACTGGCAGTGAAAATGATGGCGAAAATCGCTCGTGAGACCGAGAAAAGCCTGCCTCTTGAGCACCGCCTCATAGAGAGGGGAAAGCACATCTCACCGGTCACCGCCGAGGTGATAAGCTACAATGCCTGCCAGATAGCCCACCAGCTTAACGCCACCGTGGTTGTCGCCTTTACCCAGTCGGGGAGCACCGCCCGACGCGTCTCCAAATACCGGCCCGGGGTCCCGATTCTGGCAATAACCCCGCCAAAATCCATCGGACGCCGCCTGCTACTCTCGTGGGGCGTTTACCCCTTTGAGGTGGCCAGGGCCGCAAACATTACCGAGCTTTTTACCACGGCCACAAGCCTGGCCAGAGACCTGGGACTGGCAAGGTCTGGTGACCTCATCGTGATAACCGGAGGCATACCTGTCGGGGTATCCGGCTCCACCAATCTCATCAAGGTAGAAACCTGCCCCTAGGCTTTCATGCCCCGCCGTCTAATTATGGCTTTGGCTATTTCCAGGACCGGAAAGACCGTACCTGAAACCAGTATCGTTATCAACCACTCCGTGGCAGTCAGGGGATAGGTACCGAAAATCTCCTCGAAGAACGGCACCTCGACGATGATCCACAGCACCACCACCTGTGACAGGATGGACAGGTTCAGCCACTTGTTCTGGAACATGCCGGTCTCGAATACCGACTTGTGGTCGGAGCGGAAGTTGTAGGCTTTGAAGAACTGTATGATGATGAGGGTTAGGAACGTCAGGCTCTGGGCTTCCACCATGTCCATGCCGTTGTCCAGCGCCCACTTGAAGATTCCGAGATTGACTATCATGGACCATACGCCGCCTACGGACATGAGAGTGACCACGGGTCTGGTAAAGATACCCTGGCCGCGCGGACGCGGTTTCTGGCTCATGATGTCCTTATCCGGCGGGTCAATGGAAAGCGCCAGTGCCGGTAAGCCATCGGTGACCAGGTTCATGA
>JACPPY010000037.1 GCA_016190755.1 Chloroflexota bacterium
AAAAAAATGGTAGCCTTTCCAGTGTATGTTATCCCTTTTCTTAAACTCATCCAGCGCGGCTTTGGTGAAATTCTGGCCCAGCCGATTGAGTTCAGCTTTCAATACGATGTTCGGATGAACGTCAGGAAACTGCTTGTAATAATCGTAGATCATTGCCCCGTCCTCAGCACAGTTATTCCTCGACCCAATACAAGTTGCTGCCCTGGACAAGGGGCCTCTTATCCAGGGCAGAAGTTTCTACCTGCGGGTACCAAATGAAATACTGTTTACTTAGTCTTGGTAACGCGGCACATGACGGACCTGAACCCCGGATAGCCCGACACCGGATCACGGGCCTCATCATCGGTCAGAAAGTTGCAGTTGGCCTCGCTCCACCCATGCTGCATCATCACTATTTTGGGGTGAACGTCCTCATTGAGCTTAGCCTTGATCTTGATGCTGCCTCTTTGCGATTCGACCGTTACCAGATCATCGTCGGAGATACTAAGGCCTTTTGCGACTTGAGGATGGATATGAAGGTATGGCTCAGGCATTATCTTTCGCAAGCTCGGCAAATTGCGGTGCTGGGTATGAAAGTATGCGACCGTCCTTGGGCCGGAAATGAGTATCAAAGGATACTTTTGCACCAGGTCCGGGCGGCTGATAGGGCTCTCGGCCGGCTCATGGTAAGTGGGCAACGGGTCATATCCATGTTCCTTCAGTAGTTCTGAGAATATTTCGACCTTCTTGGAAGGAGTGGCAAATCCTTCCTTCAGGTACTTTTTGTACTCCCTCTGAGCGTAATAGATGCCACCGGGATTCGCTCTAAGCTGCTCAAGACTCAGATTCGTCGGCTTGAGCATGTATTCCAGTAGCTCTTCGGTGTCCTTCCAGGGGAAATATTCAGCGTATCCGAGCTTTCTGCCAAGCCCGGCCCAGATCTGCCAATCCTCCATCGAATTCCCAATGGGTGGCACGATCCTATTAGCCAATATTGCTAAGTTATAGCCATAGCCAGAATAATCCTTAGTTTCCGCCCTCTCGAAGAAAGAAGCAGCGGGCAACACGACATCAGCCAGTTTGGCCGTCTCGGTCATGAATAGGTCGATAACCACGAGTAGCTCCAAGTTGGCAAATCCCCGCCTGACCTTATTTTGGTTGGGCCAGGTCACCGCCGGATTGGAGCCGGCGATAATCATTGCCTTTATCGGGTATGGTTTGCCGGTTATCATCTGAGTGATCGCCGGCACGACGGTTTCTTCTTTCAAATACTTGCTGTAGATCGGATAATCGGCGCCGACCGCAGGCACATCCCGGACGACCTTATCTTCCAACCTGATATTCGCGAGCTTGATCTTCGGCGAAAGTACCTCTCCGCCGGGCACGTCGAGGTTGCCTGTGATCGCGGTCAGAATGGCAATGGCTCGACTGGCTTGAATGCCGTTGGTCGAGTGGTCCATCGATATGCCCTGTAGAATGTGCGCCGGTTTACTGGTCGCATACATTCGTGCCATATCTCTCACGGTCTCGGCTCTTACCCAAGTTACCGCCTCAACTTTCTCCGGAGGCCAAGCCTTCACGCTTTCGGCCAGCTTATCGAAGCCGATTGTCCACTGCTCAACAAAAGCCTTGTCATAAAGCCCCTCTGATATGATCACATTCAACATGCCGAGCGCCAGGGCGCAATCGGTGCCCGGCCTGACTTGAGCGTGAATATCGGCTTCTTTGGCCAGCGAAGTAGCTTTCGGGTCGATCACTATGAGCTTGGTTCCTCGCTTCAGTTCGGCGCGCAAGAGCCTGGGCGGAATCGGATCATGCGACTCCACTACATTGCTGCCCCAGAGGACGGCGCATTTGGTATGCACCGAATCCGAACAGTGAGGAAGCGCTCTTGCTCCCAAGGTCAAGTTGTGAGCAAAGGTCCTGGCCAGATAACAAAACGAGGCACCTGTGGTGAAGTTGGGGGTGCCGTAGAGGTCACAAAAACGACGCGCGACGTAATTGATAAACGAGCCAGACGTAAATGGCGTGCCTAAATTTGTCACCAGAGCCTGCGGCCCAAACTTCTGTTTAATCGTGGCCAGTTTCTCAGCTACGAAGCTGAAGGCTTCATCCCAGGAAATCTCCCGGAATTCTCCATCTACTTTTTTCAGCGGGCTGGTAAGCCTGTCCTTTGAATGGACCAACTCTGGTATGGCATAGCCCTTGGCACACAAAACGTTGGACTGATGTTCCGGCATGCCGGTGATCTTTACTATCTTTCCATCCTCGACATGGGCTTCAATTCCACATTTTTCGGTACATAGAAGGCAGATGGTTTTTACTGTTTTCACCTCGGACAGGACGGAGTTGGACTTCGCTGTTTTTACCTCGGTCATATCGGTCCCCTTAGAACGTTTTTGAATGGAGTAGAGGCTATGCTCTGTCAAATATCAATGAAAACTGTACGTGGCAGTTAAGCGATTATATGGCTCATACAAAATTCTTGTCAAGGCAAAAAGTGCTCGGTTCCAAGGTCATCTCATATCACAACTCAATCACCACTTTCTTGCATGACTTCCGCCTATTATTAGGACGTGAGTGTGTTAATCCGGCGCATATCCTTTGCTCTGGGCCTCGTGGGCCCAGCGTAATACCATACAGCCTGCCATGAAAACGACTTTAGTCTTATATAAAGGGGGAGAATGGCACAATATTTTCTGTGCCCAGTCCTCACATGCTCTGTACTTTAAGTGTAATCTATCCTTGGATCGAAAGACGCTGGGCCAGGTTAAAAGAATCGCTTGGCTGAGGCAGCCAGCAGCACCCGGTTATAGCGCTCGTCTACCTGTTTTTGTAGCTCTGCCTGCTGCTCAGGGCTCAGGTGGCCGTATTTCCCCATGAGTTTCGTATATTCAACGATGGGAAGTGGCTTCCTGATCCTTACCGTCTGCCGTAGCCTACCGCTTACCGCCTCCCAAAGCGGAAAGTAGTTAGTCTTTACGGCCATCCGGGCTACCTGTACCGTATTTTCCGGCCCAAACCGCCAGCCTGTAGGGCAGGGGGTATGGAGGTGTATATAGGAAAAGCCTTTTACCGTCAAGGCCTTCTGAAGCTTGGCTTCCAGGTCGCTCAGGAAGCCAACCGAGGCCGTGGCAACGTAGGGAACACCGTGAGCAAGCATGATCCAGGCCATTTCCTTGGAGTTTTCTCGCTTGCCCTTATGGACATCGCCGACGGGAGTGGTGCTCGTCCAGGCCCCATAGGGAGTAGTGCCACTCCTCTGTACGCCGGTATTCATATAGCCTTCGTTGTCGTTGCAGATATAGATCATCTGCTCGTTCCGTTCCGCCGCGCCGGACAGGCTCTGGAAACCGACATCGGCGGTACCTCCGTCCCCGGCGAAGGCCAGTATGTTCACATCCCTGCCCATCCTGCGGTAGTGGCGTCTGACCCCGGTCATAATCGAGCTGCTATTGGTCAGGAAGCCCATCATGTTTGGTATGGACACGTTGGGTTGCTCTCCGAAACCGGAGACGGCCGCGGCGGCGCACGAGGGCGATACATGAAGTATGGTGTTCTTGCCGAGCACTTTGAGAGCAAAACGGAGGACGATCTCCGTGGGACAACCCAAGCAGCACGAGACCCCTTTGGACCAGACATCTTCGGCGCTTTCAATGTCCGCCCTGATGCTGTGCACGCCTTCATATTCCAGGGCGCCGGTAGGGCACATCCTGACGCACTCAGGATCGCCATCGCACAGGTCGCAGAGCATCGACATCCCGGCCTGCTTGTCAAAGCGGGCGCCGGCGTAGGGACAAGCCATAGTGCATGCCAGGCAGCCAATGCAGCGCTCGTCCTGGACCGAGGTCATCGCGCCACGCCGGGTCAACGCCCCGGCAGGGCAGACCTCAATACACTTTGGCTCAGCGCACTGGGCGCAGTTTATGGGGGTAAACCCCTTCCCTCCCGGGTCGGGGACGATCGATATTCTGGAGCCAGCCGGGTCAAGGTCACCGGTGTGTTTGAGGGCGCAACCATAGACACAGGCGTTGCAGCCGATGCATTTCTCTGCGTGGATCTTGATATACTTTTCTTTAAGCGCTGGCTTCGATTTTACAACGGTCATAGACTTTCCCTTTGCCTGGCCATCTCCCGGCCGCTCTCCTTGATGAGGGTACGCCTGAAGGCGCTGGCCAGATCATCAGCGAAGTTTTGCTCCACATCATTGGACTCCCAACCATTCATTATCGCCTCGCGGCACACTCCCGCTTCAGCCGACTGATTGATCATGGTGCAGCCCACGAGCCTGCCATCGCGGAGCACCAGCTTCTTATAGCTCCGTTTCCGTGTATCCAGCGCTTTAAGGACCTTGGTTCCTCTCCCGTTGTCCCCAGAGAGTCCAATCGAAAAAAGCACGTTGCCAAAGAAGTTGTAAATATTCATGGGCAAGCTACCCGCGAAAGTCTGATTACCGCCCGCCATGTTAGTACCGGCCACTTTGCCCTGGGCCACGGCGTTCATGATGGTCGGCACAACGATCTTGTCGCTGGTGAAGAGGCCTCTCCCTTGAGCAACGTCACCGGCAGCGTAAACCAAGGGGTCATTCGTCTGCATCTTCTCGTTGACTATGAGTCCGTCCGAAATGTCGATACCGCTTTCAATCAAGAAGCCAGTATTGGGCTTGACCCCGGTAGCGACGAGGACAAAATCGGCACGGACTTTTTCCCCGGATTCGAGCACGACAAGCATGCCTTCTCTGCTGCTTTCGACGCCGCTAACATCGCTGCCTTCCAGGACCTTGATGCCATTCTGTCGGTAGACATCAGCGATGATCGCCCCGGCCTCAGCATCGATATAAGCTCTGAGAATGCGGCTTCGGGCGACTATCGTTATGTTCAGGCCGTGCTGGCGCAACGCCATGGCAGCTTCGACGGCGATGAGCCCCGCCCCGAGAGTTACTACCTTCTTGCTGCGCTTGCACAACTCGATGATCTTGCGGGCATCGGCGATGTTGTGCAAAACGTTCGTGTCTCGTTTGGTTAGTCCCGGGATTTTGGGGACCAACGGTATAGAGCCGGTGGCCACCAGTACCCTGCCATAGGGCATCCTGGCGCCGTTGCCGAGAACAAGCTGCTGATTTTTGGCGTCGAGGTACTCGACATCATGCCATGGCAGCACCCTGGCATTGACGCTGTCATAGAAAGCGCTGTCCTTCAGGTTCAGTTTTTGTTCCTTGACCTCACCCGCGATGAGTCCGACCAGGGCAGTAGGCGAGTAGGGAGTTCCATCATCCCGAGTAAGCACCAGGTTGGGCGTTTCCGGGTCAACCCTGTGTATACATTCTAGAGCCGCGAGCGCCGAATGACTATTGCCGATAATTACTCGCGGCCCTTTTTTCGTTGCTACCAATTTGTGTCCCCCTTAACGTGGCAAACCCCTAGGGCACGTCGGTCCCGTACCAGGTCATCTCGGGCACGCTTTTGCCCACGGCCTTGTCGGCGACCAGGCGTATCATGCTTTCAAGATGGTCTTTGGTAATATCGCCGCCGCCGAGACCGTCAACGAAACCGATCAGACCAGGCCGATGCTTGGCCTCGTACAGCGCCGACCTGAGCTCCCATAGCACACCGCCGGAGTTCCAGCCCCAGCTCACCTGTCGATCGACCACGCCGACCGCCGCCCTGCCATCCAATATGCGACGAAGCTCATTTCTTGGGAAAGGACGCAGGCATCGGAGCTTTACCAGCCCGACCTTAAGGTTTGTTTCCGCTCTGATCTTGTCGATGACCACGCGGGCAGTGCCGGTACAACTACCTACAGTGAGCAATGCCAGATCGGCGTCATCCATCCGGTATGGCTCCAGCAAGCCGCCGTAGGAACGGCCGAAGATACGTCCATATTCAACGTCGACCTCGTCGATAATCTTTTTTGCGGCCTCCATGCCGGCGCAGTGGCTCATTCGGTACTTAGTCAGCAAGCCGCTGGGCGTCCAGCCATCGATTGTCATGGGTTTCAGTGGGTCCCAGATAACGTCGGACTTATATGGAGGCAGAAAAGAGTCGACGGTTTTCTGATCGGGAACAAAAACCGGTTCCGCCAGATAGGAAAGGTACCAGCCGTCGTAGCAGACGTTTACCGGCAGACGGACGTCCGGGTGCTCGGCGAGTTTGAAAGCCATAATGATAGTGTCCAGTATCTCCTGGCAGTTCTCGACATAGAGCTGTATCCAGCCTGCTTCCCGGACGACGAAAGAGTCCGACTGCCCTCCGCTGACTGCCCCCGGCGACAGTGCCTCGCGATTGGCGATCGCCATAACGATGGGCAGCCTTAAAGTGGATGTCCTCAAGTACATCTCGAACATGAAGAACAAGCCGAGTGAGGAGGTTGCGGTAAAAGTGCGGCTGCCAGCCAGCGAGGCCCCAGTCAGCACGCTCATGACGGAATGCTCGCCTTCGGCCTCAACGATCTCGGCATCCAGTTCACCGGAGGCGACGAATTGAGCTACATGTTCAGCGACCTCGCTTTGTGGTGTGATAGGGTATACGGAGACCACCGTAGGCCGGGCTAGCTTAGCTGCCGTGGCAGCGGAGTGGTAGCCCGTCAGGATCTTCATGGTATGTTCAACATGTGTCTTCACCAGAGTCTCCTTACAGCCGCACCATGTCGATGGCCTTGACCTGACATTCCGCGGCGCAAATGCCGCAGCCCTTGCACCATTCCAGGTCGACCTGGTATTGGGTGTCCTTCTTACGGATGGCATGGGTGGGACAGGAGAACCAGCATATACCACAGCCGCTGCATTTGTTTGGATCGATCTCCGGCCTCTGGAACTTCCAGTCTCCTACTTTGAGCGTGTAGAGTTCCCCCTCGTAAGGGGCGCAGGTTGTCTGGTACCTGTTAACGAATTTTTGAGTTTCAGCCATTTCGGTCCCCTAGCGTCGCCACGCTACATCTTTCAAATCCCAGGCGAGCGGCCTGGCGGTTCTTCTCCAGCAATGCGCCGGAAAAATCATCCGCGATCGACTTGTAAATGGACTCCAGCTTGATCCAGCCGGTGGTAGCGGCAAAGGCGCCCAGCATGCAGCTATTGGTGATGGGACGGCCCAGCACCTCGAGGCCGATGGCGGTGGCGTCCACCACTCCTACTTTGGCTATGCTCGGCGGATAGGAGAAGTCTTTCAGGCTGCCTTTTTGATTCATGACGAGTATAGCTTGTTCCTTCAAGCCGGCGTAGATATCTACGGCATTGGCCACGGTGCTGTCAATGACGATTAGACAGTCCGGTGTGTAAATACGGGTCTTCTCCCGAATCGGCTCGTCGTCCATGCGCACGAAGGAGGCCACGGGCGCAAGGCGACGCTCAAAACCGTACTGAGGTATCGCTGCGCCGTACTTGCCTTCAATCGCCAGGCAATGTACGATCCAGTGTCCCATGGTGACCGCTCCTTGCCCGCCCCGCCCGTGTAGCCTGATCTCTTTCATTGGACTCCATTCGTTCGATCAATGAGCGATCTAATATTATCCTCACCGACTAAGAATTAATCAAACCTGATGCTAGCCTGGGTCCGGTGCTAACGCTTCGGCTCCCCCGGCCGGTTCCATTTGTAGTCGATCAACTCGAGTAAAACGTTATTGACCGTCTTGGGATGCACGAAAGTGAATTCGCAGTCGCGGAAGGGACGGGCCAGTTTTCCCTCCTTGTTAGGGATAAAGGAGTAGCCCTTGCCTTTAAGCTCGTCGATCGATTTCCTGGTGTTGTCGACGTTAAGGCCAATGATCATGACGCCTTCACCATGTTTCTCGATGAACTTGGCGACATCGCCGTCGGGAGAGGTCGATTCCATAAGCTCGAAGCCGATGCTGCCCAGCCAGTACCTAGCGACTCTGATCTTCTCCGGCTCGTCAACGTAGGGATCATCCGGGGCTGATTTTCCCAGTATCGGTTCCCAGACCTTCCGAGCCGTATCCAGGTCCTTTACCGCGATACAAATATGGTCTATCCGATTCACCTTCATCAGTTGCTCTCCTTCCTATGCTTTTGCCTGGCATCCACTCCCAACCCGCGAGCTGTTTTTCGGCATGATCGTTGAACATGACGACCGCATCTTCAGCCTTCTTTTTCGGGGGCAAGCTCCATCTGTCTCAAGTATCTGTGGAGGCACAATCACTAAAGAGCCCAAAGCGGCAAAGGTCAATATCCTAGCAAGGCGAAAATCAACCCCTGGTATAGGCTGATATGCAGGACGCGTTGAAATACGCTATAGATGATCAATGGGATCAGGACGGCAAAAGCAACGCTGATCAACCACATTGTGCCATGCCTTTTCATATAGGTGAGGATGAACAAGGGAATAGCTACCAAAAACCCCACCAGCCAAATGCCAAGGGCGAAGGCCATTATCCATCCCCCACCGACCAGATATGCCCTGGAGTCCTTTGTTTCTCTTTCTGCCGACTCATTGTCACGGACAGTCTTGGTTGCCGTGCTTTGTACGCCATTCGCCGCTATTTCTTTCCACAAGGCTACGCCAGTGAGAATAAAAACGGCGCCGCTGATGATTATGGGCATGACCTTAGAAGTAAAATATTGCATCCCCAACGAGAAACCTATGACTGCAAGCATCAGCGCCATTATGGCGATATAGCAATAAGAGATGCCCCTTAGTTTCATGCGCCGCTGAATCCTTTCCTACGCCGGAGCGCCTTCCTTACTGGTTTGAAGCCGAAAAGCACAATAATGACGAAAATCAGGCTCAGGCTAATAGGACTCAGGAAGAATAGGAGGCCGTTGGCCTGGGTAGCGAGGAAAACGTTTTGCTCAAACAGAGGCCCGAGAATATAACCCAAAAGAAACGTTATCCTGTTGAGGCCAAATCTTGCCATGACTAACCCGATTAGACCAAAGACGAGGAGCATAACAATGTCGTAGATACGCTCGGCGAAAGCAAACGTTCCGATAAATATGATAACCACGATCAGCGGAACCAAAATGCGACTTGGGATTGTGGCTACCTTAGCCAAGTGCGGGGCCGCAAGCAGGCAGACGATTGCGGCAATCGTACCGGCCGTGGCGATGACCAATATCAGAGTCACTGAAAGGTCCAGGTGCCTCGTTACCATCTCCGGCCCTGGCACTAATCCCACCAGCATCATCGCTGCCAGATAAAGGACCATCTCAGCGCTACCCGGTACTCCTAGAGCCAAAGTGGTCAATAATGCCCCACCCTCCTTGGCGTTGTTAGCGGTCTCAGGGGCGACTACGCCCTCCACTGTTCCCGTTCCAAATTTTTCAGGGTGTTTTGACGTTGCTTTAGCCTGGCCATAAGCAAAGAATGAGGCAACCATAGCCCCCAGGCCGGGGATGACGCCGACGATGAAACCCATTACAGCGGAGCGCAGGGTCAACGCCCGGTGACGGAAAACATCCTGGCCCCCCTCAAGCACGGCCCGCATTCCAGTATTCACTACCGGACTTTTGGCTATCGTCCCGCCCCTTGTCAGATCAATTACCTCAGGTATCGCGAATAAACCCATAGTAAGAGCGATTAAGCCAATGCCGTCGTATAGATACATGCTACCAAATGTGAAGCGCGGGACACCTGTTACGTTTTGGATCCCGACGAAAGAGATGAGTATACCGAGGAAGCCGCTGATCAGACTCTTAAGCATGTTGCCTGAGCCCAGCACCGCGATGAACGCCAGGCCCATCAATATCAAAAACACCATCTCCGCGGAGCCCACAGCCATCACGATATACAGCATCAGAGGGAGCATCAATAAGGCGAGAATTACCGACAAGAACCCCCCCACCAAACTGGCCATTAGTCCGGCACCAAGGGCACGACCGGCCTCTCCTTTCTGAGCCATCGGATGGCCGTCCAAAAGTGTGGCTGTATTAGCGCCTTCCCCCGGTATGTTCAGCAAAACGGCGGTAATGCAGCCACCCGTAGCCGTAGCGGACGAGATACCAACCAGGAGGGGGAGAGCCTGCATCGGAGTCATCCTGAAGATGAAGGGCATAGCTAGAGAGTATGCTAGCATGGAACCGATCCCAGGCATGATTCCAACGATGAGCCCGATCATAGCTCCCACGAGGGAATATATCCATATGTCGGGACTACTGAAGTTGTGTAAGGACGCAAAAAATGCCTCTAACATCGCCTGGCCAAACTCCTTGTGACAGAGGAGGCGGGCGCCACGCTAATGATCAATTCCTCTCCCCTTACTGTATTCCTCTTGGAAGCCTTCAAACCCACCGGTGAACACCGTGAAAGAAGTGAATTCTACTTTCCTTGGTCCATAGATATGGCGTCCGAAGGACAGCAACTCAGGCACTCCCGACAAAAGATACAGTTAGAGGCGTCAGAAACCTCGGCCTTACCCATCTCATCCAGGACCAAATTGTTTTGACCACAGCTATTTACGCAAATCCCGCAGCCGGTGCACTTTTCCTTATCTATCACTATGTGGGCCACAGGCTAATTCCAGGTCTTCTCCGCTGAACCGTTGCGAGCGGCGATACGTCCGGAGGTGAAGCATTCGCTCACGTTCCCTTGAGTTTCATAGACATGCCCGAACAGGGAACCAAGCTCCCCAACAGCGTACAGCCTTGGAATCGCATTGCCGAAACTGTCAAGGACCTGTTGCCTGGCGTTATGTACCGGCCCGCCCTGAGTATTGGTTATCATCGGCCAAACCTTTACAGCATAGAATGGCGGCGTGCTGACGGGCCCGAAGAAAGACCTGGGTCCCCGTAAGAAATCCGGGTCCGTTTTCCCCGAGGCAACAGTGTCATTCCATTTGGTAACTGTATTTTCCAGGCGATCATCACTCATCAAGCCATCGTTTTGGGGATCGGCTTTGATCATGGCTGCCAGCTCGTTTAGCGTAGCAGCTTTAAGGATCCATCCCTTCTTTATCTCTTCCGTGTTGTCTCTGCTCCACACGTATGGGTTCCAGCTTAGCCCGGATGTTCCTAAAGCCCTAAGCTTTCTACCCTCTTCATCGAAGATGATCCAGCTCGGTATTCGGGGATAGCCAGTAGCTCCCTCCCTATAGAATGGAGCCAGCCACAAGTTGCCATCAAAAAGCTCCATGGGCCTATGATTAAGGTCCTGAGGCATAGGGGCCAGCTCATTCATGTACCTTTTCCCCCACTTATCCACGACAATCCAGGGCACCTTGCGCTCTCTCCCGTAGCGGCCGCTTGGCCCGCCGCCCATGCCGTGCCGAATGCCGATCCTGCCGAGTTCTGGGAACCAGAAACCGTATGAGCCGTGAATGTGCCACATGTGCCAGAGACCTGCTCCCACCTTTTGCGCCATCCGGATTCCGTCGCCGGTGTTACTCGTATGGCACATTGAAATCCAGCCGATCCCTTGTGTAAACTGTTGTCTCAGCCCTTCGTCTTGTTCGAAGCCGCCACAAGCCAGGATCACTGCCTTTGTGCACTTGATCGTTATTCGCCCGCTCGCCTGTCGAGCCGCCACACCCACGATCTGCCCGCTCATTTCATCCTGAACAAGCTCTGTGGCCGGGGTAGAAAACATGACCGGGACCCTTCTCGCCTCAATATTATCCATCAGCACCTTGATCAGCAAAGTCCCACCTGTAGGATTACTGGGGTACCATGGGAAGTTGACGAACCCAGGAACATTAGATATCACGAGCAACGATAGGCCGTCTCTACCCGGATGATCAAAAACGCCAGAGCCAAGCTCCGCACCACGTACTGCGTATTCAGCGCCATCAACCGCGACCAACCTCTTGATGTAATCAAGATGCTTGTGAGCCTCTTCACAGAAAGCCTGGATGACATCGTCAGGCGTCCTGCCGCCGCAGCTTAGCCTTATGTAGGTGTACGCTTTATCAACGTCGTTAGCGAAGAGGAGGTTTCCGCCTGAAGCCGGTGAGCAGCCCGCCGGATGGGCTTCTTTCTCGATTATGAGAACTTTGGCCCCCAGGTCGTGGGAATCTATGGCAGCGGCTGCTCCTGCGAAGCCGCACCCTACTACCAGGACCTCGGTTTCGGTGTCCCAGGCAGAAACCTCGCCCTTACGCATGATGTTGCCTACGTTTGCTCTGAACGTATTTTTCACAACTAATGGTACTTTGCTATTTCTGCGCGTATCCGTCAACCAACTTGAGCATGTTGGTTACGACTTCAGGCGGCAGACCCGTCACCTTGCCTACCCTCGCGATCACGTTATCGCTCGTCAGGGGTTTAGGCCAGTCACTCCACCGCAGTTTTGCCGTTTTCACAAAACCGTCCATCGCCACGATCTTGCTGAAAGCGTCGCGTAAGTAAGTAACTTTATCGGCTGGCAGGCCGGGTGGAGCAAAAATCACTTTGACCGCCGATGTAGCGAACATGAAGTCCAATAGCTGCTGGTCTTGCGGGGAGACTTTCGGAAGAAGCTCTGCAATTGTTGGCACGTCAGGATACAGAGGGCTTCTTTCCTGAGAGAACACCATCAACGGCTGTTCCCTGGCAAATTTCTTGTTGATCAGGTCTTGAACAGCGGACATCTCGGCTGTGAGGTAGTCTATCTCTCCCCTGCCCAGGGCCAAACCTGATTTCGAGGTGCCGCCATAGCCGGCGACCATCCGGGCGTTCTTTAGCTTGAAAAGCTCGGCGGTCAATGACCCCATTAGTCCCTGGGTGGCTGTTGGCGTGTCAGCTCCGAATTTGAGCCCTTCCACTCCTTGCAGTTCTTTCATTGACTTGTAAGGGAGCTTCGAACTCAGAGCAAGGGCGTTGGTAGAGGACGCAAATCCACCCAACCACGTATACTTGTCCATCGTGTATTCAACGCCCGGTTCCTTAAAAACCTGCCCGAAAAGCATAACTGGAAGATCATCGATACCCAGGGTGAGCCCATCGGGCTTGGCTTTGAACACGGTGTTTTTACCCTGTGTGCCGCCTCCACCCGTTATGTTCTTAACTATCATGGAACCACCGGTAACGTCCGACCAGAAAGAGGCGAATGTTCGGGCACCATAATCGTTTCCACCGCCTGGTTCATATGAGACCACGATAGTCGCGGTGTTGTTCTTATAGAAGTCCGCCACGCTCACCGGAGCCGGTTTTGACTGCGCACAGGCACCTAGAACTACCGTCAAGGCCAGGATCACCGCCACAATTAAAATGGATATCCTTCGCATTTATATACTCTCCTTCCACCCAGATATTCAGGGGCAAGATGTGATTAACTATTTGCCTTCTTTGTCCAGATATATCCTCTCTTTTTTAGCTAGCTTCTCTCCCGTCTGGTAATGTTCTCCTTTCAATGCAAGTTCGGCTTCCTCTTCATTCTCTTCAGACCAGCCGCCGAGGGTGTACCCATGCCACGGGGTTTTCGGATTTAGCTGAGGCAAGCCCTCTTTCTCCCAGATCTGCTTGGCCTCTTCCATGAATTCTTTCCGGGGCAATGATACCGGCGGATAGGGAAACTTGATCGTGGCATCTATCAGAAGCGCTGAGCCGCCGGACAGGCCAGGCGTCGGCTCCGGAATTTTGCGGTTGATCGAGGGGTCGAGAAAGGGTGGTGTCACCCCCTCGATAATGCGCACGTCCTTGTGCGGCTGGACCCGAAAGCTCATTGCCCAATTGACCGAATCGGCCTCGCGAGGATCGATATCTTCGTCAACAACGATAACAAATTTGCGTTTCGGGTCTTTGGTCAGCACAGCGTACAATGCCTGCCATGGTTGAGCGGCATCAATCTTTTTCATCTTAATAACGCAGTAAGGCACGCAGCCACAGGATTCATGCTGAGCTACATCCAGGACCGGAAGACCGCAGTCATAACGCAGGAATTTGTATAAAGCAGCCCCTTTTCCCAAATGCCTTAATTTACTGCTCTCGCTCGGAGGGAATTGACTGATAAAAGCGTTGTAGATGGCATCGCGGCGATGAGTGATACACGTGACGTTAAAATAGGGCTGGATCATCTCTGTCCCCATGTAGCCGCTGAATTCCCCGAAAGGTGCTTCCCGTTCCAGAGAGTCGGTCGGAGAGATGCCTTCGATCACGATTTCAGCGGTAGCTGGGACCTCCAGATCAACCGTCTTGCATTTGACAAGCTCCAGAGGCTCACCGGCAATACCTCCAGACACGCCAAGCTCGTCGGTCCCGTAAGGAAACCTTGTACAGGCGGCATAGCCAACTGCTGGACTGGCTCCTATAACTATAGCTGCCTGTAACGGCTTCTTCTGCTGCCGGCACTTTTCCCAGTGAACGCGTAGGTGCTGAGGAAACGTCACCTGGATGCCGGTCCTGGTGTTGCTCTTGATCATGGCCCGGTAGACGCCTACGTTGCGGATCCCAGTTTCCGGGTCCTTGGTAACCCAGCAAGGGGCTGAAAGATAGGGGGCGTTGTCAAACCCCGGTGTGGAGATTGGAACAGGAATCTCGCTCAGCCCCCCGGCTTCCAACAGCCTGTCACCGATGTGTACCTCTTCATGGACGAGACCGGTTTTAACCATCCTGGGCTCAACAGGATGAAGCTGCGCCTGAGCCCACTTTTCGACGATCTTGTCAGGTTCACACTTCATCCCAATCGCGTACACATCGGTGGAGGCAGCATGGGCCGCCACCAGAACGGGCATTTTGTACTTTTTGCCCTTGGCATCAACCACATTTTCGAATAGGAAGGCTTTCCTCTCTTTTTCAGGGAGGCCTCGGAACTGCCACCTTACCAATGGCATTAGCTGTGTATCTTTGTTTATTTCTCGCCTGATCCTGACCAGCTTGTTGTTTTTCTCCAGGGCATCAATGTATTCTCTCAGGTCTTTGTAGTATGACACTCAACAGCCTCCCTCTAGTGTCCAAAAACGCTGACAACTGTCTGGTAACGCTTTTTGCGGGAGTCCAGGACAGGAGTTTTCCTCGCAGGTATGTGACGCTTCTGGTGCCATGCAATGCGTTGCGTGAAGTAACGGCTAACACTCTTGTCAAAAATCGGGAATATTGGTGAAAAGATATCACATGACCTGATACCTGTCAATAGAGGCTTGCCCGCAATAACGGGTTGCTCTACGGTCTGCTTGTTGGCCGGGCCTTTTTTATCCGGCAGGCCAGTGCTTTCAACTCCGGATATCCTGTCACCGGGTCACGAGGCTCCAGGGCGGTCAGCACGTTGGCGTTGATACCGCACACCTGGAAGCAGAGCATGCAAACCGTCTTCTCGGTCCTGGCCTCGTTCGACGTCGATACCA
The DNA here is from genome assembly GCA_016190755.1 of Chloroflexota bacterium. Taxonomy (GTDB): domain Bacteria; phylum Chloroflexota; class Dehalococcoidia; order JACPPY01; family JACPPY01; genus JACPPY01. Next base: position 15,181 of record JACPPY010000037.1, read on the forward strand.
TCCAAAGCTCCTTTACCCAGCAATGGTTATCCTGAACTCGATTTCTTGGGGAACATGCCGCACTGGAGGCACCTGTCTGCCTCGCATAGCGCTGGCATCTCCCCAAGACCAAGCTCCACTTTCGGAAACCCTGGCGATCTTTCATTGACGGCCACATATGGCACATTCTGCCGGTCGCGTTTTTTAAATCGGGCTAGATCGATCGATCCAATATCGATGATATTGGGTGGAGGTTCTTCAGGAGAGGAGGTGCTCCCTCGCAGATATCGATCAATAGCTAAGCCTTCCCTGCGGCCTGAGGCTATGGCTTCGATTACTGTGCGCGGACCGCTGATCACGTCGCCCGCAGCGAATATACCCTCTGCCACGGCCCCCGGAAAACCTTTCTTGGTGCCAAACTTTCCATTTCCAGACATGGAGATGCCTATATCCTTGAGGAACGTATTATCCGGGATTTGTTTCATGAAGGAATCAAAATGGTCTGCCTTGTCCTTCCAGTGGACATTTAATTGCAGTTCCTTTGGAGCGCCCGTTGCGATAAGGACCGCACGGTAATCCTTCTGTATGAGGCTATCAATTGTCAGGCCACTCTCACCTACTGGACTGTCAAGTCTTAACTCAACCCCCAGTTTGAGAATCGCATCGACCTCGGTCTCAACGATATGTGGGGGCAGAAGATAGTCCGGAATACCAACCTTCAGCATGCCGCCGGCAAATGGCAGGGCTTCGAAGATAGTCACTCCGTAGCCCATTTTGACCAGATAGAAAGCAGCGGTTAAGCCGGCCGGACCGGCGCCGATAATGGCTATGCTTTCCTCCCGAGAGCGCGGTACCGGCAAAACTTTGGCCATCTCCGGGAGTGCTCGTTCGGCGATAAATCGCTTCAGAGCCTTGATAGCTATGGACTTGTCCAGATGACGGCGATTACACCTTGCTTCGCAGGGCCTGGGGCAGACCCGGCCCAGCGTCGCCGGGAAAGGGGCCTTCTCCTGGATCAGCCGTGACGACGCCACGTTGTGCCCTTGGGCTGCCAGATCGATGTAGCCTCTGACATCAATTCCCGCCGGGCAAGCTGCCTGGCAAGGCGGCACAAGTCTCCATGGGGCCGGCGCGTTCTGAGCTCCTCTGGGCCACTGGATGCAAACGATTTTTTCGTACCTCTCGTCCGCCTCGCTGCAGTAACCGCAGGCGGCGCATCTCACGATTTCGTCCGCATGGCCTTCCCTCGCTTTAGCGGGCCAGTCCGGGTCGCAGAGTACAACACGGGCCATTCCAACTATATCGGCGCGACCCTGAGCAAGTATCTCCTCTGCCAGGTCAGGGGTACGAATCTTGCCCGCGGCTACGATGGGAATGACAAAGCCGGCGGCACGTACCGCGCGGAGGACGCCTTCGGCAAGGTAGACCTGCACACCATCCGGATTCCACCACCGGGGACTCATGCGGTAGCCGCTGTAGCCCGTGCCGGCGAATGGAGGCGAATTGGGCAGCGGCGGAGCAGCGTCTTCGAACCGCTCGCCCGCCGAGACACTGATGTAGTCCACTCCCGATTTGGCCAAGCGGCAGCCAATACGGCTGCTCTGTAACAAAGTATTGCCTTCCTTGGTGAATTCCTCGCCGTTGATTCTTACGCCCACAGGGAAATCTCCGCCCACGGTCTCGCGGACGGCGTTCACAACCTCCGTCGGGAGCTTTACTCTGCCCTCGAAGTCGCACCCGTACAAGTCTTGCCTCTTGTTGACAAGCGATAGAAATGAAGCTAGGGTAGTGAAGTGCGCCATATGGAGCTCAATGAAATCGAACCCGGCGGCTCTGGCCCGCACGGCCGCCTGGCTAAACTGCTCCGGTATGATCGCGATCTCTTCCGGTTTCAGGTCCTCAACCTTTTGCCTCCAGCCGCTCCGTGCTACCTTTAAAAAATGTAATAGCTGGAGGCCGACCTTCAGGTCTGGGTTAACATCGTGCAGCTCTCTCACAAGTTGTGTAAGACCAGGCACGAACTGGTCGTCGCTGATTCGGAGGTTGAAGGAGCTCTTCGAGGGCAACACAGCGGCCGCTTCGATTACCATGCTCCCCAGCCCACCCACGGCCATCCTCTTGTACCTCTCTTTGAGGCAATCAGTAACATGCCCGTCTTCAGCCGCCAGCCGTGTTACCGCTGCTGTGGACATAATGCGATTGGGGAAAACACAGCGCTTAATTCGCAATGATGAAAACAACATCGGATATTTGTACGTCATGGTGCCTTTCTCATCCGGGGTGTTCAACCATGGGACGATCACGGTCTGATATTAACCCTGTCCTCGTCGTATAAAGATTAACCTTATTGATTGACTGGCTGTTGACTTCTCTGCCCTCATCCGGAGCGCTAGTAGGATGACTTCCTTGTCGGTATTGTAATCTAACCTGATCCGTAAGTAAAAACGAATCTTTATGGCGTCTCCGAGTCATTTTCTCTGCAGCAAAGTGCCCTCTAACCTACGGAAGGGAATGACCCTGCAAAGCGATTCATCTCGTCTTGACATGGCTTGGGAAGACGTGCTAATCTCCTCCAACCCGATAACCTTCTCCATTACCGTTCATTTTGCGTCTTGTACTTCGGAGCAGGCTCTTTTGGAATGGACCGTTCATGGTTGCAATTCGAAATACGGACCGTGTTTCGCAGATATGATGCTCCTGTTTCCCCGCCCGATCGAGGCAATTGCCTTGCTCTGTCAAGAGCTATACCATGGGCTCTCAGGTTGTCTAAATGATCCGAGTGGGAGGTAGAGTAAATTGAAGTTGTCAAGCCGCGTTGGCCACATTTTTGATCGCAGCCTTGACGTGCTTGCGGTATTTTCTGGTGTTCTGCTGGTATTAGTGTTGTTGTTCGTCAACTTCGATGTCTTTACGCGAAGTGTGCTGGGTAAATCACAGGTGTGGGTGGACCAAATCGCCCAACACTCAATGGTATGGATTACGTTCCTGGGTGCCGCGTGGCTGTTGAGAAAAGAAGGGCATATCTCGCTGGATTTGGTCCTGGTCAGATTGAAGCCTGACCATCAGCATGTGATGAACATTGTTACTTCCGCCGTTTCCGCGATCATATGCCTGGCTCTCGCTTGGGGTAGCATTCAGAATACCTGGTTTCAATACCGGATGGGTTACCTGACGCCTACGGTCTGGGAGATTCCCATGGCTCCTGTCACGATTATTATCCCTATAGGCAGTCTCCTGCTCTCGATCCAGTTTCTCAGGAGGGCCTACCGAGAAGCCTTGAAGCGAGGAATCGTGATCAACGCTCGTGATTTAGCGTAAAAAGTCGGCGAGGCCTTAAGGAGATGCCCCATGGAATGGTGGTTGGAAATTCTGATCATCCTAGGCGCGCTAATATTGCTGATGGCGACCGGCGCGCCGATCGGGTTTTGTTTCCTTATTGTCAGCACGGTGGGTGCCGTGTTGTTGTGGGGGGGGTGGCAATGGCCTGCGTATACTGGGGCTCAGCATCTATGAATCGCTGAACCAGTTCGCATGGCTGCCCATGTGTTTATTTATTCTCATGGGCACTCTGCTATTCCACTCCGGAGAAGCACCGCTCATGATCGAAGCCCTGGACAAGTGGCTGGGGCGACTGCCTGGCAGGCTGGGCCTTCTTGCCGTGGCTGCGGGGGTTTTACTTTCTGTCCTGACTGGCTCCACTACGGCCAGCACAGCCATACTGGGTAAAAGCCTGGTGCCTCAACTTGAGAGGCGTGGTTACAAAAAATCAATGAGTTTGGGGCCGATTCTAGGCAGTGGCGGCCTGGCGATGATGATCCCTCCCAGCAGCATAACTATCGTATTAGGGATCATAGCCAATATCTCAATTTCCAGTCTTCTGGTGGCCTCTATTATCCCCGGGCTGCTCATGGCCTTCCTCTTCGCGGGCTATATTATTATCAGGTGCAAACTCCAGCCATCGCTCGCCCCCTCCTACGATGTACCCCCTTACCCGCTGCCGGAAAAGATTATCTCAACTGTTAAGTATGTGTTTCCGGCGGGTATTATCCTGTTTCTCGTCGTCGGGATAATATTCATCGGTGTGGCCACTCCTTCGGAAGCAGCAGCCACAGGCACCATCGGTGTTTTTGTGCTTGCAGCTTGCTACAAGAAGTTAAATTGGAAAGTGGCCAAAACCAGTATTCGAGAGGCCGTTGAGATTTCGGTCATGATTTTGGTGATCGTGTCGTCGGCGCAGGTATTCAGTCAACTGCTGGCGTATACCGGTGTTAGCGGGGAATTAAACAGGTTCCTTACGGTCGATACCTCTCTGCCCCCCATAGCAATCATCATTTTTATGCAGGCTGTGCTTATACTTATGGGGATGTTCATGCCCAGTGGCGCGATAATAATGATCGCGGCGCCTTTGTTTACGCCCATAGCTGTTAGCCTGGGATATAATCCAGTCTGGTTCGGAGCGCTTTTCCTCCTTAACCTGGAGATGGGGACTTTGACACCGCCTTACGGCGTGGGCCTGTTCGTCATGAAATCTGTGGCACCGCCCGGCACTACGATGAAAGACTGCATAACGGCTTCCCTGCCTTTCCTATACCTGGATGTGGTAGCCATGGCCTTGATAATGATTTTCCCCGCGATAGCGCTCTGGCTACCTGGCGTAATGCGTTAAGGGCATGACTGCCTGCTTGATGCCTGTTGACACAAGACCGGAGGCTATGCTAGTTTAATTCATTACTGTAACTACTCACGGGGAACTGCGAGCGCGGGTTTTTCGAACTGGTGGTACTGCTCTCATCACAACGTCCCACACTTGAATCGGCGAAAAGTTTTTAAAGGAGCCAAAATGCGTAATACAAGGTTACTGGGTATTGTGTCAGGTGTCCTGCTGGTCGCGTTAATCCTAGCAGGCTGCAGTAAGCAGGCACCTGCGCCGACGTCGACAACTTCTAAAGCTTCTTCTACTACAGGTTCAACTACTTCGACAAAGCCTGCGCCGGCGACTTCTACAACCTCAACGGCAGCCGCGAAGGCCATAACTCTAAAGACAATCGTTTACACGCCGGTTACGGACCCTACCAACGATACCTATCGCTGGTTCATTGATACTGTCAACCAGCGGGGTACCGGGAAGCTTGCTATTCAGTTGGTTGGTGGGCCCGAGGTGATTCCAGCAGCTTCACAAGCTGAAGCGGTCAGGCTTGGTACCTTTGATATGGCGCTCGGTTCGCCAACGAACTATACGCAGGCAGTCCCAGGATATGCCAATACCGTCCTGCTTTCCAAGCTGACCGGAGCTGAAGAGCGAGAAAGCGGCTACTACGATTACGTGCTGCAACAACACAAGCAAAAGTTGAACGCCTACTATTTGGGTAAAGGGACCCCAAGCGCTGGAGGAATATACTACATCTTTACCGTTTCCAAGATCTCAACTCTCAACGACCTGAAAGATAAAAAGCTCCGCGCAGCCCAGTTGTTCGTTCCGTTTTTCCAGTCGTTGGGAATTTCTGCCGTCACGCTGCCTGTTACCGAAGTCTACAGCGCTCTTCAGACCCATGTGATCGAGGGTGGGGTCACCAGCATACTGTCGGCGGTTGATGGCAAGTGGTATGAGGTGGTCAAGTACGCCATTGATGCGCCTTTCCTCGTCGGGGGTAGCGCGAATCTAATCAATCTAGACAAATGGAACAGCCTGCCCAAGGACGTGCAAGACCTGTTGATCCAGGCTGCCAAAGATGCGGAAGCCTGGGGGCACAATAACGATAAGCAGAACACTGCCAATGCCAAGCAGAAGCTGGCTAATTTTGGAGTGCAGTTTACCAAGCTCTCTCCTGACGACGAAAAGCAGTATCTCCGTCTTGCCTATGAGAGCAGCTGGGACAAGGTGAAGAGCGTTGTTCCGGCGGAGTACGATCAACTGAGGAAGCTCCTCCGACAATAGTTCGTCGCGGGCTATCTCAACCGTTAACGGTTGAGATAGCCCATCAAAACGTCGGCGAATCGGCATTGGATTTTCACAGCATCCTCACAGCGTTCGACTATCGTTTAGTCCCAATCGTAATTTGGTAGGCGAGGCTATTATGGAGAACAGAACATCTCGAACTTACGATTGCGATGTGCTGGTTATCGGGGGAGGGCTGGCTGGAACCTGGGCGGCCATCAGAGCCAGGGATTTTACCGACCGCGTCATTCTGGTTGACAAAGCCAGGATTTCAAAGAGCGGCGCCAGCACCTTTGCGGCGGGCGTCATGCTCGCTCCACAGGTTGGTGACGATTTCAACCTGTGGACCAGCGAGATAGCCGAAAGAGGCAACTATGTAAACGATCAGGACTGGATTAAAGTGGTACTAGAGGGGCAAACGGGGATCATAGACGAACTGCAGCGTTGGGGGGTTGAGTTTGAGAAGGATGCGCAAGGCAAGCTGGTACGTATTGTCGCTCGTGGCCACGTCAACACCCGGATTCTAATGTTTCACGGTTCACAGTTCATGCAGGTCATGAAAAAGCAGGTGGTCAGCCGAGGGATTCAGACGATAGAGCGGGTGATGGTCACCGACCTGTTGACTTCCGATGGGGAGTATCCCACTAAGGGGCGGGTAGTGGGTGCCGTGGGATTTAATGTTAGAAATGGCGAGTTCCAGGTGTTCCGAGCGAAGTCAGTGATCATAGCTAGCGGTGGTATGTACGGGTTCAACTGGGGTGTCAAGAATATCGTTGGGGACGGGATTGCCATGGGCTACCGGGCTGGGGCCGATCTCAAGGGGATGGAGTTCGCCATCCCGCGCGAGGCCTGGATATTCGATAGAAAATACAAGACCGGCCAGGGATTGAATATGTGGCAATCGGCGGGAATGCATCTGTTGAATAGCAGGGGCGAAAGGTTCATGGAGAAGTATGAACCAGCGCTCATGGAGCGAGCACGCCTGGCAGAGTTGATACTGGGTGTTGCCAAGGAGAACCTTGAGGGCCGCGGGCCTGTCTACATGGACATGAGGCACTTCAGTCAGGAGACCTGGGATAGATTTCGACGGGTCACTCCCAGGGGAATGCAGCTTTTCGACAAACTGGAGCCGTGGAAACGGAAGCTTCAGTTTGATTTTGGCGCCGGCGGCTTTTCCTCGATGGTCTGTGGAATCAAGAACAATACCTTCTGTGAGACAAACCTGCCCGGGCTATATGTAGTCGGGGAAGCCGGAGGCTATCCTGGCCATGGAACCTACTCCGTGGGAGGTTTCAACCTGGCAGCGTGTTGCGTGAGCGGCCACCGGGCTGGTGAGTATGCGTTTGCCTACAGCAGACAGTTCAGAGATATTGAGGTCAATCAACCCCAGCTGTACAGCCTGGGAAAAGAGATTTACAAGCCGCTTTCTCTGGAAAAAGGTCTCATACCGGATGATATCCATACGAAAATCAAGGAAGTTACGGCGGTGCCGTATGCCATTTTCCGGAACGAACGGAAACTTCTCAAAATATTGGAAGGCCTGGACAAGGTCAAGGCGCTATTGCCTCAGGTAAGTGCTGCAGACTACCATCTCCTCATGAAGACGCACGAAGTGAAAAGCTACTTGCTATGTAGCCGCCTGGTCTACACCGCCGCTCTGGCAAGAAAGGAGAGCCGGGGGCCTCATTCCCGATCTGACTATCCTTATCGAGATGATATCAACTGGCTGAAGAATGTTATCCTTTGTTCCGGCGGGAATGACAGAATCAATGTAAGGCTCGAGCCGATCCCGGTGTACAGGTACCCGGCGAAGCCGGAGCGGTTCGAATTGGTGCCGCCGACCGTGCCGCCGGCAAAAGTTGATTGAGGGAAGCACGATGGGAATACAAGGCATAAAAGAAGAACTGTGCAACGGTTGCCGCAGGTGTTTTAATGACTGCCCGATGGATGTTTTTCGCATGGATGAAGCCACGAATAAAGCACATGTAGCTTATCCCAAAGACTGCATGGCGTGTTTCATCTGCGAAGACGAATGCAAACCGGGAGCTATAATTTTTACGCTCGATGCCGTCGACAAGATGTGTTTCCCCTTTTAGAATCTGATCGGACGGCGATCTAGTGGAACCTTCTGCTGAAGCTTGACAGCCTGCTCACCGGGATATACCATTGAAAAGTTTTTCAATCTGATTTGAGACTGTGACAAAAAGGGCAGTTACTGGATGCTGAGGAGGAAACATGCGGGAGACCAGAGTGAGTTACAGGCAGTCGACTAGCCGCGACATCGTTTCGTCGTTAGTGAGCAATATTGTCGCTATTGACTACGACGCATTGCCTGATGACGTGGTTCAAATGACCAAGAAGCAAATTCTGGATGCATTGGGCTGCATTGTGGCCGGAAGCTCAGGATTGCGGATGAACGAGCTTGTGAATCTGGTTGAAGCGTGGGGAGGGAAAGGGGAAAGCACCGTAGTTAACTACGGCCGCAGGGTATCCAGTCCAAACGCTGCTCTGGCCAACGCCACCATGGGAAGCATCTGGGACTTTGACGACACTTTGGATGAGCAACCAATTCATGCTGAGGTCCCGGTAGTGTCCGCTGCCTTTGCCGTAGGTGAGTCCAAGGGTGTGGTGAGTGGGAAGGGTTTTATCGCTGCGGTTGCTTTGGGCATCGATCTGGCCTATCGAATGGTGTTGGCCAACAAGTTACATGTTGGTTCCGGTTTTGGCTGGGACTACAGTGTGACCTATGGGTACTTCAGCGCAGCGGCTACCAGCGGGAAGATACTGGGCCTGGATGCTGAGAAGTTGCGCAATGCACTGGCGATCGCCTACCAGCAAGCGGGCGGCGCTGGCATGGGTGGTATGCCGACCAAAGATGGGGCCTCGGATGAGCCACTGGGAAGCTACTCGACAAAGGAATTGGGTCGTGGTTTTGCCGCGAACGGCGGTGTTATGGCGGCCTTTATGGCAGAGAAGGGTTTCACCGGGATGAGGGATTTCCTGACGGACCTTTCCGGCCTATATAACGCTTATATGAGAGGCCAGTTTGTGCCTGAGCCCCTGACCGAGGACTTGGGCAAGGCTTTCAGGGGGATAAGGGGTGGTTTTAAGCCTTACTCCTCTTGCCGTTGCAACCACGTTGGCATCGACGCGGCATTGGCATTGGTGAAAGAGAACGATATTAGGGCCGAAGCGGTGAAACGGATCACGGCATACGTCAATAAACATATCGAGATGTCCAACTGCGAACCCTTGAAGATAAAGCACAGCCCGCCTGACCCCGGATCGGCAATGTTTAGCCTGCCGTGGGTCGTGGCCCTGGCCATTATGTACCGTAGAGTAGACCCGCGTGGTTTTACGTTTGAGGCTCTCAAGAATCGAGACCTCCTTGATCTTGCACATAAGGTAAACTACCAGTACAAGCCGGAGCTTGAGACCGGGGACGCCTGTCAGCCGGGCATACTTGAAATAGAGATCAACAGCGGGCATACTTACTCCAAGCGCATAGACCACCTGTTTGGTAGTACCGAGAACCCCATGAGCTTGGATGACATAATAACGAAGTTCCGTGACTGTGCAACCATGTATGCCGCCAAGCCAATCTCGGCCCAAAAAGCCGAGAGGGTAGTGCAAATGGTTATGCAACTGCAAGATTTGGCTGACGCAGGTCAAATCATCAGACTATTGGCTTAGGCGTGGGTTTGCGCTTTAAGGCCAGCATTTTCACCCTAATGCCGCTTAACTTGATTTATGCGCCAAGTTCGATGTTGCCTGCTGTGTCTTCCATAATAACATCCATTCTTGGCCGTCCATTGGAGGGTAAATGTCGAGATATTCAATAGGGATAGACGTTGGGGGAACTTTTACTGACTATCTGCTCGTAGATGAAAAAGGCACCGCGGAGATTTACAAGGTGCTAAGCACACCCGGAGATATGTCAAGAGGGACGATGGCCGGGCTAAAGGAAATGGCGGACAGAAAGGGTATCCCTTTTTCTGATTTTCTGTCCCATGTGGCCTTGATTGTCCACGGAACTACCATCACCACCAACATGGTTTTGACCGGGACATACGCAAAGACAGGCTTTGTCACGGTCAAGGGCTTCACCGACTATTTGAATGAAAGAAGAGGCATGAAGCGGACTCTCTACACTTGCAAGGAGAGCCCACCGCGACCCATAGTACCACGGTATCTGATTCAGACCGTCGAGGGAAGGATCGATTGTGAAGGCAAGGAATTCATCCCCCTCAACGAAGACGACATCTACGCTGCCTGTGAGGCGTTCAAGAAAGAGAAGGTCGAAGCCATCGCAGTGAGCCTGTTCTTTTCCTTCCTTAATCCAAGCCACGAGCTGAAGGTCAAAGAGATACTTGAGAAGGAGATGCCCGGGACCTACGTATGTGTGTCACACCAGGTCCTGCCCCAGGTCAGGATCTACGAGCGGGCATCTACTACTGTCTTTAATGCCTGCGTGGCCCCCGGACTGAGGGCATATGTCGGAGTATTGACCGAAAAGCTTCAAAAGAACGGGTTTGCGGGCACCTTGCTGCTGATGCAGTCCAATGGTGGTGTAGTGTCCCCCGATGTAGTCGTCGACTTTGCTGTTAATACCCTACTTTCGGGGCCGGCTGGTGGTCCCAAGGCGGGCTTATTCTACGCTGAAACTCAGAATATATCTAATATCATTACTATCGATATGGGGGGGACGAGCTTTGACTCCTGCCTGATCAGAAATCGGGAACCGGAGATAACCGTCGAGAACGAGGTTGGCGAATATAGAATCGCGGTGCCGTCACTCGCCATACATACTATCGGAGCTGGCGGCGGAAGCATTGCCGAGGTAGAGGCCGGAATTCTCAAGGTTGGGCCGAGAAGCGCTGGATCGGCCCCTGGTCCGGCCTGCTACGGCTTAGGTGGCGAAGAGCCAACAGTGAGTGACGCTAACTGCGTCCTTGGCTACCTCAATCCGGACTACTTCCTTGGTGGTAAGATGAAGCTCTATCCTGACAGAGCTCAGAAGGCAATGCAAAAAATAGCTAAGCCGTTGAGCTTAGATATATTTGAAGCTGCCTTTGGCAGCTATACTGTTGTGAACACGAACATGGTGCAAGGAGTGAGGGCGGCCTCGATAACTAAGGGCTTCGATCCCAGAGGGTGCATGCTGGTTGTCGCTGGCGGTGCAGGTCCACTGCATGCCTGTGATATCGCCAAGGAGCTTGAAATGGAACTGCTGTTGGTGCCTAAGGCTTCTTCTGTCTTCTGTGCCACCGGTATGCTTATGTCAGACTTACGGCATGATTATGTTCGTGTCTGCTACTCCCTGTTGAAGGAAGGACACGTTGACATAAATTTCCTGAACTCGCTGCTGCAGGACATGAAGGAAGAAGGCTTTGCCACTCTCAAAAAGGAAGGGATACCGCAGGATAGGATGACCTGCACCTTTTCAGCAGACTTGAGATATGAAGGGCAGTTTAACGAGACCGAGGTGGTCTTGCCCATCACCGACGGCAAGCTTTCTGTGGAGGACATACCCCAGGTACAGCAGGCCTTTGACGCCAAACATGATGCCCTGTTTGGCTACAGCCTGCCTGGTGTCACCCTTGAACTGATCTGCCTGAGGGCAAAGGTAGAAGGGCATACTGGCAAGCCGAAGTTTAAGGAGATGGCATATCTCGGTCCTGATGCCTCCTCTGCGATAAAGGAGCGGAGGAAGGTTTTTTATGGAAAAGGGTTCATCACCGTACCGGTATATGACGGGGTCAAGATCGGGCACGGCAACCGGATTGTTGGCCCATCGGTTATAGAGGAGCCCACGACCACTATACTTATCACGCCCGATTTTCAATTGACCTGCGATAAACTTGGCAGCTATCTGGTTTATCCTAAAGGCGCCAGCCTGGAACAGGTAAGCAACAGGCTAAGGCAAGATTAAGTCAATAGCGGCGAGTTTTGTCGGCCGATAAGACCGTCCGAGAATATATTAGGTAGGTGCGACATGGTAATCAAAGCCACTAGGGTGGACCCGATAACTGTGGCAGTGCTGGATAGCCGGTTTGATGGAATCAATGATGAAATGGCCAGGGTGCTGATGAGGACATCGCGCTCTACCGTCTTCGCCGAGGCGCGAGACTTTGCCGTATCAATTCTTGATAAAGACGCGAGATTGATAGCCCAGCGAGAATATCAGCCGGTACTCGCCGGTGCCAATGGTATCGCCGTGGAGCACATCGCCGCTGCTCATAAAGGAAACATCCACGAAGGCGACATCTTTATTCATAACGATTCCTATAGCGGCAACACGCATCTTGGAGACCTGAATATAGCCAAACCTATTTTCTATAAAAGTGAGCTAATGTTTTGGGCCATAGTAAAGGGCCACATGACAGATACTGGGAACAAAGGAGTCGCCGGCAGTGACCCAACCAGCAAGACCATATGGCAAGATGGTGTGGTAATCCCACCAATCAAGCTTTATGAAAGAGGCCAGCTCAACACAGGGGTCCGGGACCTGTACCTGAGGAACCTCAAGATGCCGGATATCGTTTGGGGAGACATAATGTGTGACGTGGGGGCGGTTACTGTCGCTGAGAGAAGCTTGCTAGCACTATTGGAAAGGTATAGCCCAGATACCGTCTATGGTGCCATTGATTCGATACTCGCATCCTCAGAGGCGGAAATGAGGAAAATCATCAGGCAGATCCCGGAAGGGGTTTACTACGGCGAAAAATCAATCGATCATGAGCCGATATTTAGGGACAAGCCTATTAAGGTAAAGGTCAAGATAACCGTCAAGGGAGACGAGTTGACTATCGACTTCACCGGCAGCGACCCGCCAACCCCTGGCTACGTAAACAGTACATGGGCAGTTACATTTTCGGCTTGTCATCTGATCATGAACTATTTCCTGCCCGGTGCCATCAGGCGGAACCATGGCTCTCTGGTGCCGATCAAAATCATCAATCCGGCTGGCACCTGGCTTAACCCGACGTTCCCCGCCCCTGTTGCAAAGGCTACCACCATACCACCTCAAGCTATAGGTGAGGCCATAATATTGGCCTTGAGCAAGGCCATTCCCAGATGGATAACCGCCGGCGCGGGGGTCATGTGTAACTACCTCAGCAGCGGATTTAATCCCCGGACCAAGAGATCATATGTTGATGTCGATTTCTTTATGGCGGGATATCCGTCCGGAGGGACTGAAGGTTATGACGGTTGGGACTTAGGCGGCCCTATTTTCCAACTCGGCGCGTTAAGGATCCCTGACGTAGAGATTACCGAGTTGGCAAAACCCGCCCATATCCTTCAATATGAGCAAGAGCCGGACTCGGCCGGGGCTGGGAAATTCCGCAGCGGCTTTGGTCACAGGTATAAGGTCCAATCTTTGGTTGATACCTATCCGGGCGCTGCTCTCGTGGGGATAGGCATGCGAGACTATGTTTGCGCTTCCGGGCTATTCGGCGGCAAGAATTCAAAACCGAATACCGTGGTTATTCACCGAGAGAAGGGCGGAACGGAGAATATCGACGTTGGGGCTTTTTGTGACCTCCATCCTGGAGATGTCATGGAGTGCCACCTGATGGGGGGTGGTGGGTTTGGCGATCCCTTTGAAAGGAACGTTGAGCGTGTGCACGAGGACGTCAAGAACCGGCTCGTATCGGTGGAGAGAGCCAGGGAAGACTACGGAGTGGTCATCGACCCAGTCGTCTGTGTGGTAGACCTCAAAGCAACTGAGGAGCTACGGAAGACACACAAGAGATAGGCGCTATGACAAGCTCTATTTCGCAGACGCTGACCGGCAATTAACCCATGAGGCTTGGGAGCCACAGCGCGATGGATGGGAAAACCATGACCAGTGCCATCGCTAATAAACCCAGGCCAATAAAGGGCAACCCTGCTTGAATACAATCCGCCATGGTGGTATCTGAGGGAGCAACGCCTTTCATCACAAACAGGTTCATGCCGAGTGGGGGCGTTAGCATTGCTACTTCAACGTCTTTTCATTCGAATCCTCCTGGAGTTAGCATAAGTTGGCTGCGCCCCATCGAAAGTCTGTCTGCTCTGGATCATCTTCACCCCTCTTAGTCATGTTGTTCAGTCGATAGTTAGTAACCGTATTTAGCCCACATAGCTGAGGCCTTCTGCTGGACCTCGGCGGGGTATGCTTCGGCAAAAGCCATTCTTTTTGGTATATCCGACGGAGGCCAATCCAGGGGCCAGGTGCAATCAAAGTATGCCTTTGCCCCCATTCCATGTTGTCGTTCATGGGCGTTAATATATGGTGTCAGAAAGGACACCGCGGCATTCTCAATTATATTCACTCCCCGTTGGGGATGGCATTTGCTGACGAGGGCATGAAGCCATTGGGCGGTATTGAACGGGTCGACATCATCATTCACAACAACGATCCACGGTGTAGAGCGCCCCATTCGGCTTCCCCAAACTATATGGGCGACGTCTTCGGCGATATTGGCGTAGGTGGTCTTGACCGCCGCCACTCCCAGAAAGCTGGCGGTTTCAAGTGGCAGGGAAAAGCCGGTCACTGGCAGTCCCCGGGCTCTTAATGCTTCTAGCTGTTCGGCGCCCTTGGTTAGACAGACCGACACCGTATTATCATCTGTAGGAACACCCATGCAAGACATGATAAAGATAGGGTTGTTCCTGTGCGTAATCGCTTTCACATGGATCACCGGCTGAGGTTGCTTGATTCCAGCCCTGTAGCCTGTCCACTCCCCAAACGGACCCTCATCCTTCCTTTCGTGGGGCCTGATCTCGCCTTCGATAACTATCTCCGCCGTGGCCGGAACGGCTAGATTCACTGTCTCGCACTTGACCATTTCAACCGGCTCGCCCCGTAGCGCTCCGGCCAGGTCGACCTCTGAAACCCCGTAAGCCAATGGACTCGCGGCGCATATGGTAGATACCGGCTCAGTGCCGATGACAACAGCCACCTCCATGACCTTGTCCCTGGGCTCGTATTTGGTGGCGTGGACCCCTCCTAGATGCGTATTGGGTAGGGCGAAGATGCCGAAAGAAGTTTTGTCATGGAGCATCAGGCGATACATGCCCCAATTCACCCAATCGTTGTCCAAATCCCTGGACGCGGTTATGTGCCATGTGCCCATATAGCGTCCGCCATCACCCGCATGAATCATGGGCATGGGAAACTCCAACAAGTCCGCCTCATCTCCGATATGAATGTTCTCCTTGCATGGTGCGTCTTTTACAAATACCGGTTTGATCAATTTTTGCTTGCGGCGGATATATTCTTCCTGTAGCTCTCGGGGTGGGGTATCCGGGTTCATATCCATAGCGATTGCTATGCGGCGGTATTTGGCGACACTGTTGCCGATCAATCGGTATCCCTTGGGACAGCCCTTCACTTTCTGAAAGAAAGGAGCTGGCAGACCCCGCTCAGCGGACCTGCGAAGCATTGCCCCGGCTTCCAAATTCGGATCGACCTCCTCTTCGATGCGTTGTACTTCGCCCTCTTTTTCAAGCTTGGCAATAAATTCGCGCAGGTCTTTGAATGGCATTTGAATTTCCTTTCCTACTCCTCTTCCAAATGCACGTTCCCCATCTCAGTGTGCTATCAGGATGATCTACTAGGGTTCTGAAGCTCTGGCGGTAAATTTCGTAGATAGTAAACTGATCAATAGAGGTTTGTCAAACGTTGTCAAATCTCACGGTATCAGGGCCTAGAAGTTTGGCCAGTTGCTGAATTCTTTGTTCGTAAGCCTGCAAAGCAAGAAATGCTTCATCTTGCGTTACCTTCCGGAAGGCGACCTCATCGCCGGGCTTCGCCTGTGCAAGCAAAGGTATGTCCGGGCTGATGACGGTTGCGATCTTGGTGTAGCCGCCAGTTGTCTGCCGGTCGGCGAGTAGGATGATAGGCAGCCCGTCGCCCGGAACCTGAACAGCGCCAAGAGGGATGCCATCGGTAATAATGTCCGCCCCGGCACGATGCTGGATTCTGGGGCCGTTCAACCGGTAACCCATGCGATCAGCCTGAGTAGAAACGGTATAGGCTGAGTTCAGAAAAGTGCGTATTCCATTATCGGTAAAATAGTCGTCCTGTGGGCCCAATGTCACTCTTAGTTCGATCTTGTTGCTAGCGTAGTTTGGAATGTATCCCGATGGAATACGGGCGACTGGGATTGAGCCTTCGAATCGAATCGTGCGAATGACATCGCCAGCGCGGAGAGCCCTTCCCTGGAAACCGCCGATATGTCCTCTCACATAGGTGGCGGCGCTGCCCATAACAACGGGAACACTGATGCCACCACCTACGGCCAGATAGGCGCGACAACCACTCTTCAGGCGACTGAAGGCCAAAATACCACCACGCTTCACGGTAGTACAATTCCACATGTCTACAGGTTTGCCATCCAGTGTTGGCGACAGGTCAGCGCCGGTAATTGCTATGGTTGCATCTGCAAGAAAACGCAAACGGCAGCCGAAAAGCGTCACTTCCAACGAAGGTAAGCCTTCGCTATTGCCGACCAACAGGTTGCCGAGGCGGAGGGCGTAACTGTCTATGGCCCCGGAGACGGGCACGCCGTATTGTTGGTATCCGTTGCGTCCCAGGTCCTGGACGGTGGTCAGCGACCCGGGATGAATTATTTCAAGAGTATCCATTTCAAATCGAGTTCAACTTTACAGCGTACGTTCCCTGTTCTATCTTTGCTTGAATACTGGCAAATTCATCAGGACTGATGCTTACAAACTTCAGGTAATCGCCTGCCTGAAAGACGGAAGGCGGCTCGCGGGAAGGGTCGAAAATCCGGAATGGTGTACGCCCGATAAGCCGCCATCCACCAGGGCTTTCTACGGGGTAAATGCCTGTTTGAGTACCGGCTATACCAACCGATCCGGCGGGGATCTTGCTGCGTGGCGTTTCGAGCCTCGGCGCAGCAATACTTGGGGACATCCCTCCGAGGTAGGGAAAGCCTGGCATAAAACCGATCATGTAGATCGGGTAATGCGTACCGGTGTGGATCTTTATTACCTCATCCACACTCAAGCCGTTATGTTTTGCGATGAATTCGATATCAGGCCCGAAATCACCGCCATAGGCAGTCGGGATTTCGATCAGCCTCGGCCTGGAAATAGTGCTTTCCTGGGGCTGGTCAACCAAACGGCGGAGAGTTTGACGTAGCTTGTCAGGGTGGATTTGCAGAGGGTCAAAGTAAACGAGCAGGGAGCAATAGGCAGGCACGGTCTCAATGATGCCCGGTACCCTCTGTCTTTGGATCGCAAGCTTAAGGTTATGGACGCGCTGGTTCAACTCAAGGCTGACAGTGTTACCGAATTCCACGAAAATAGCGCTGTCGCCACCGGCCAGGAAGTGTGGGGAGCCATTATTCATGACGCTTCTGCCTACAGGAAACGAGCCATCGGTACGATTTCCACCCCCGCCTCCTCCATCCTCTTCTTCAAGGCACGCGCAAGTTCAACGGCTCCGGGAGTATCGCTGTGCAGGCAAATGCTATCAGCCTGAATAGCTATCTCTGTGCCATCGATGGCGGTTGCTTTACCTTCAACTACCATTCTGAGGCTATTAGAGATGACTCTGTCGAGGTCCTCTATCACAGCGCCTGCTCTGCTGCGCGGCACAAGCGATCCATCCGGGTTCAGCGCCCGGTCGGCAAAGACCTCGCTGGCCACCCTCAATCCGAGCTGCTTACCGACCTTTAACCAGGCTGACCCCGCAAGCCCAACGAGTATCAGAGATTGGTCGACTTCCCTGACGCCCTCGGCCGCAGCGCGGGCAAGCGCCTCGTCGGTGGCGCCCATATTGTACAGCGCACCATGGGGTTTAACATGCTGAATATGCTTGGTTCGGGTGAAGGCTTGCAAAGCGCCCAATTGGTATATTATGTAGTTTTGGGCTTCTTCCGGTGTCACCTTGATATCACGGCGACCGAACCCCATCAGATCGGGGAAGCCAGGGTGGGCTCCAATGGCAACGCCGGCTTTTTCTGCCAGCATGACCGTGTGGTGCATGCAGACGGGGTCGCCGGCATGAAATCCACAGGCTATGTTTGCCGATGAAATGTAGGGCATCAGCTGTTCATCATAGCCGTGCCTGTAAGCCCCGAAGCCTTCTCCCAGATCGCAGTTAAAATCTACCTTCCTTCTCATGCCTCGTCCTACGACACCGCCAAGTCTTCATCGAGCATATCAGTGACAAACATGTAGCCCGGGGAATGGGTAATCATCAGGGATGGTTTTGACCTCAGGGCTACAGCCTGTGGCGTTACCCCGCACATCCAAAAAACGGGCACTTCGCCTGGTTTTACTTCGACGGCATCTCCATAGTCCGGTTTCGATAGGTCACGAATGCCGATTTCCTCAGGGTCGCCGATATGGACAGGCGCTCCATGAACCGCGGGGAACCTGGAGGTGATCTGTACTGCCTTCACGACCTTGTTCCTTGGAATTGGGCGCATCGTTACTACGTTCGGCCCAAAGAAGCTACCAGCCGGAACTGTAGGTATATTCGTAATGTACATGGGGACATTCTTCCCCTCGCCGATGTGACGGACCGCTATGCCCGCGCGGACCAGGGCCGCTTCAAAAGTGAAACTGCAGCCAAGCAGGAAACTTACCAGATCGTCGCGCCAGTAGTTGGTTATGTTTTTCTCTTCACTGGACAGTTTGCCATTCTTGTAGATGCGGTAGAGAGGTACATCTGTCCTGATGTCTGCGCCAGGGGTCGTCAGGGCTGGCTCGTACCGGCCCGGCTCCAGCACCTCCAGAATGGGACAGGGTTTTGGGTTACGCTGGCAGAAAAGGAAAAAATCGAAGGCTAGCTCCCGGGGCAGAATAACCAGGTTGCTTTGAGCATAGCCGGGGACAAGCCCGCAGGTCGGACCGGAAAACTCGCCACGGCGGATAGCCTCTCTCAAATCGCGCGAATGCGTGTAGTTCAAAGATTCCTCAGCCTTCTATGGAGTAGACTCCATTGTCTGGATAGGCAAAAGACTAAGTTAAAACAGATTCTGCCTGCCTGAGGTATTCTATCAGACCTCATGGCCTGCTTCCATCTGCCGCATCGACCCAATTAACAGCTCCAGGTCACGGGCCTATGGTCAGGCGAACGGCATCCAGAGAAGTTTTACAAGGAGCAACGATACCCCTCCGGCCACAACAGCGGCAGCCATGCCGCCGAGGAAAGTTTTAACGCCAATGGAAGCTATGGAACTGAACCTGACTTTGAAGCCCACGCCGGCGAAAGACCACGCCAGTAGGAAGGTCACTGCCGGACTCAAGAATTTGCTGTCGAAGGAAGACCAGGAACCGCCGACAGGAGATGACGCGATGGCGAAGTTGACAAGAGTGAAGGCGATAAATGCGATTGCGAACCACGGTGTGGATACCTTCAGCTTCTCTCCCAGGCTTTCTTGCGAAAGACGCCGAAAGAGGAGTGCGCTAAGGATTACCATTGGTCCGATCATAAGGATACGTACCGATTTGGCAGACATCGCGAGGGAGGTAGCCCCATCAACCTGGCTCGCCGCGGCTATCACATCGGCTGTGTCGTGGATGCCGGTGCCAGCCCACATACCAAAAGCCGACCGGTTTTGTCCTAGGAAACTGGCCAGAGGACCATTATACAGGAAGGGATAGGCGAACATCGCGATCAGACCAAACAAGGTGACCACGGCCACCGCCAGGCCTATTTGCTCCGCCTTTGCCCGGATCGCGGGCGCGGTAGCGGCTATTGCCGAGGACCCACAGATGCTTGTTCCTACGGCTATGAGTACTGCCAGGGGGCTATCCATCTTCATCACGTACTTGCAGAATATCAAGCCGAATCCGAAAGAGAAGGCGAGATTCGCAAGGGCCACAATCAGCCCTATCGGGCCCATCTTTACCCATACGGCGGCGCTGATGGTCAGACCGAGAATACCAATGGCAAATCGAAGTAGCCGGGAAGAGGTAAATTCCACACCGGGCTTGAATTGGCTTTCAGTAAGTTTCGGAAAGAGGTTAACCAGGACTATAGAGTAGATGAACGCCCAGAGGAGGGCACTGACCGTGAGCCATGTTCCTTTTAACAACCACCACGTTATGAAAGCCGCAGCCGCAATGAAGAGGGTCAAGAGTAGTCCCCGGACCAGCTCCGCGGGGCGCCTGTTTTGGAAGATGGTCATAATTCGCTCGCCATTGTAGCCCTTCAACGGGTGCCTTGTAAATGAGTGTGAAACTGGGCGCTGGCGCCGCTAGAGCAGTAGTGTCCTAGCTGCCAGTAGAATTCTCCCGCAATTCCTACCTGAGCCACACCAGAAACCAACGCCTTCAGCGTGCTTGCCTCAGTACAATATCTCTCTATGGAGAGGCCCTGGTGAAGCGGTTGTTGTGGAAGGGCCGGCCCCCGGTTTGCTGAATACGCCTGAAGAGGAGATAGGAAGATGAAGCATCGGTTGTTCCTGGCGATATCATTGATTTCCGTCCTGGTCCTGACGTTTGGCGGTGCAACAGCCTTTGCCGCCGGCGGTGCTGGAGATGCGCAGGACTTTGCTCCTGACCGTATTCTGGTAAAATTCCAGCCTGGAACGCCGGACAAAGTGAAAGCCGCTGTGAACCAGAGACACGGTGGTTCCGTTATAGGGGTTGTACCGGGGATCGATGTCCAGGTGGTAAAGGTCGCCCGGAGTTCAGCCGCGACAAAGGCGAGGGCATATCGCACGGAGGCCGGAGTGAAGTTTGCTGAACTCGACTACACCGCCACGGCCATATTTGACCCCAGTGACACGTACTACGGCAACCAATGGGGCATGGACCAGATCCAGATGCCTCAGGCATGGGACATTACTCAAGGCAGCCCGGCGGTCAAAATAGCCATACTGGATACGGGCATAGACCAGGACCACCCGGACCTCGCCGCCAAGATTGTCGCGAACCAGAACTATACTTCAAGTTCCACGGTTGATGACCTATATGGCCACGGAAGCCATGTCGCCGGCATAGCCGCGGCGATCACCAATAACAGCACCGGCGTTGCAGGCGTTGGTTTTGACTCAAGCCTGATGAATGTGAAGGTGCTAGACGACAGCGGCAGCGGCTATTACAGTTGGATTTCGAGCGGCATAACCTGGGCAGCGGACAACGGAGCGAAGGTTATCAACATGAGCCTTGGCGGTCGCTCGGGATCGTCCACGCTACAAAGTGCGGTGGACTACGCCTGGAGCAAGGGCGTAGTGGTCGTAGCTGCGGCTGGCAACAACGGCAACAGCGTGCCCTCGTATCCGGCCTACTACAGCAACACCATCGCGGTTGCAGCTACCGATCAGAGCGATGCTAGGGCTAGCTTCTCCACCTATGGCTCCTGGGTGGATGTGGCCGCTCCAGGCGTCAACATATTCTCCACCCTGCCCAACCACGCAAATGCCATCGGTGGTCTGAACTACGACTACCTCAGTGGGACATCCATGGCCACGCCACACGTGGCCGGGCTGGCGGCACTCATCTGGGCGACCCCTTACGGGACGAGCGCCTCCGCCGTCCGGAGTCGAATAGAGGACAATGCCGACCAGGTGTCCGGTACCGGCACTTACTGGCAATATGGAAGGATCAACGCCTACAGGGCGGTGGCGCCTCCGCCTCCACCTCCTCCACCGGCGCTATCGGTTAACACGGTCGCTCCAAATCTGACCAATCAGATGAGCTTCGCTGTTCAAGCTACAGTCAGCAACTCCGGTGGCACGACGGCGACCGCCGCGACAGCAACCATAGAACTGCCCACAGGCCTGAGCACCACCGCCAGCCTGACGCAGGCACTGGGGGACATTCCCAACGGAGGCTCTGCGATCGCGTCCTGGCCTGTGAGTGCGGCGGCTGATGGAACGTACACCGTCATGGTTAACGCGGCCGCCACCAACGCCACCAGCGCCAGCGGTAGTGCAACTACTACTGTTGATACAGCCTCTCCGGCCCAGGTATCCGGACTATCAGTGTCGACAGTCAGCAGCAGCCGGTTGGACCTAAGTTGGAATGCCAGCACTGAGACGGACCTGGGTAACTATAGAGTGTACCGGAGCGCGGTGTCGGGAGGTCCTTACAGCCTGATAGCCTCACCCGCATCGAACTCTTACTCGGACAGCGGGCTCGCGGCTGCCACGACCTACTATTTTGTGGTATCGGCGGTGGACAAAGCGGGCAACGAAGGGCCGGCTTCGGTGGAGGCATCTGGCTCTACAAGCGCGCCGGCCATCAACGAGATGCATGTCGCCAGCATAGCTATGGCTCTCAAGACGAACCGCAAGGTCACTTCTGCGCTAGCGACCGTCACAGTCGTGGACTCGTCGGGGAACCCCGTCTCCGGTGCGACCGTCTACGGACACTGGAGTGGCGCCACTTCAGGTAATACATCCGGGTTGACCGGCGCCAATGGCGCGGTAACCTTCCAATCGAGCAGCCTGCGGAGGCCGCCTTCGGGGACAACATTTACTTTCACAGTTGATAGTATAGCGCTAACCGGATGGACGTATAATTCCGGGGCGAATGTGGTATCCACGGCCTCGATATCTGTGCCGTAAGCGCAGCCAGGTTCCAGCAACATGCGAAAGAGGGGCCAGGGGCCCCTCTTTCGCGTATTTGGTCTGCCCCTTTTCTCCAGTATCAACCGAAGGAAGTATCACTGAACACCCTAGACCCGCCACAGCAACCTCTTCAAGAGCATTGAAGTTACCTCACGCCAGGTGGACCTGATGCGGGAGCCATCCACATGTACGGCATTCGGGCCACCGTAGCTGTACCGCACATAAGTGTCAATGATCTCCCAGACCTGGTCCTTAACTTCCGGCCAAACGGCTCCCAAAGAGCGTGCGTACTCGTACGGAGTTTCCGTAGCCTTCGCTGGTATTCCGACCAGGAGGCCAGCGAGGTACAGGCGCTGGTAGGCCGCCTGCGGAGAGGCAGGCCGTGACACCATCCACCTCCACGCGCAAAACAAAGATAGTACCAGTCCTGTTGGGAGAAGGAGCCATAAGGCGCCGGCAAAGAGGCCTCCGCCTCCTGTGCCGCCGCCAAAAGGAAGTTCTTTCGATAGGTTCAGGCCAAGCTGTTCGTCCTCGGTTGTCTCCTGCCCACCTACGGCGTCTGGGCTGGACTGGTCGTCCTGCTGTTCCCCCGATGTGATGGGTCGCAAAGGCTGACTTGGTGTGGGTTCGAATTCGACCCAGCCGTGGCCTGGGAAGTACACCTGGGGCCAGGAATGTGCGTTTCTATCTCTGACAAGGAAAGTGCCATCCTTGGTCTGTTCCCCGGGTGCGTACCCCGAGGCGACCCGGGCCGGGACACCTGTGGCCCGGAGCATGACGGCCATGGCGGACGCGAAGTAATCGCAGTACCCTTTGCGGGCATCAAAAAGGAAATAGTCCACCGCGTCCCGGTTGTAAGGAGGGGGATCGATCATCAGGCTATATGGGATATTCTTGCGAAGATAGGTCTCGATAGCAACTGCCTTGTCGTACGGTGTTGAAACCACTCTGGTTATCTCAACGGCCAGGTCTCTAACGCGCTGGGGAAGCATGGATGGTAACTGCAGATAGCGGTCGACAACCCAGCCAGGGTACTTATCACCTGCTGCTCTCAGAACATCAGGCCCGGATGGTGGGAAAGATACGAGCAAATTGTACTGGTCGGAAGAAGGGGCGCCCGTCACCTGTACTGAGACCAGGTCGGGCGGGCCGGCATCCTTGCGCGCGACCAGCGCCTGAGAAGGCGTCCCGCGGTCCAAAACCAGGTCCAGCAGGACGATGTCGAAAGGCAACAGGCGCTGCAGGTCTTCCTTTGTCAGCCTGTTCCCAGACTGCCGGGTAGCTGTCCTTGACGAGGCGTATGTCTGCAACTCCCGGGCGATGGACTTCATCGAGTCGGGCAGAGTACTATTCTGGAGCTTGTTGTTTAGGTTCAAGGTATAGGATGGTGAGGCAAATATCTCGTAGTTGCTCGGGTGATCGATGTTTATGATGTTCCCGGCAACAAACAGGACATCCGATGGGAATTCAGGCTTGACGGTTATGGCGACCGGCGGGCCTTCCTTGTTGCTCTTCTGTGAGGGGTTTTCTGTGAACCACTTCTGGTCGTGGTCTTCCGTGGGTCCTGTCCTCCATCCCGAGGAGGCGTAAACATCATAGACGCGTGCTCTCAAGTAGACCGGGAAGGGCGACTGGACCACCAGCGAGGGGGTGTCAGACAAGACTACTGTTCCACCCAGCGCCATTTGTTCGCCAAATACGCGATATGATCCAGGGACACGTGCTGAAAGGCCTGCGAAGAGCCTGTCGAGGTCGTCGCTGAGCCGTTCTACCGGCGAATGCATTATTCGGTACATTCCATCCAGGCTGCGCAAGTCCTTCCCAGCCGGCAGGGCAAATGCAATTGCCACTGCGGCGGCGGCGAGCACAAAGCCATCCCTGAAAGTGGACCACGCTGCCCTGCTTCCCGAGACCCTTCCAGTCCGGTTCCACTGTGGATCGTGTTTCAACGAGTGCATTCGCGCCCGTAGCAGCATGGCGGATGTCAGGAAAAGAACAGGCTCAACCGTACGTGGATGCTCAACGATACCGATGTTGACCACCAATGCGGTGCCGACGATGATCACTGCTCCCCAGTAGCTCCTGTGGCGCAACACGAGCCATGTACAGACATAAGATATCAGCCATACGAGGAATGTCAGCAGGAAGGCAGACGGAAGCCGGTCGGCGTTCATGCCGCCGCCTGCCAGCGCCCGGAACCAGATTGCCAGGCGGTACAGGATTTCACTGACTCCGGAGGCAGGGCTGGCGATGGGAAGCGCCGACAGGAGCAAGAGGACGGTTATCAGTCCGACGAGTATGCCGACCGGATACAGGAGCACGGCGTGGACACGCACACGAGAGAGTATAATCCCGCCCAGCAAGGCAACCGCTGTCACCAGGAGCAGCGATGGAGTCTCGACCCAATTGGCTTGTTCAAGTGACCAGGCCATCGCCAGCAGGGTGCCAAGCAGGAGTATGGCAAGCAGGCCGTCTCGGGCAAAGTACGTGCCGAATGCGGAAATGGTCCTTTTCAATCCGGCAGTGACTTTGCGCGGGCTTTGGGGAGGTCCGACGTGATGGTTCTGCCGCGCCGGCATATCAGCGGGCCTCCATTCTATCAGGCTGATCTCGAAGCCTCGGACCGGCACTGCCTGTACCCGGCGTGCTGAGCGACGCCGACAGCGGCCGGCCTCTCTTCACCAGATAATATGGAAACCCCTGACGAGTGAGCTCATTCAGGCAGGGAGTGGCATCCATGCCTCCAAAGTCAGATGGGTCGACCAGTACTGCGCAGACACCTTCACGGCGCACTGACATATCGCCGAGCACCCTCACCCATGCGTTGTCCGTCGAGGGCGATATTGCTACGATGGTATCATACCTGCTGATCGCCTTCTGTTCCTCAAGTATGACCCGGTCTAGCCTCTCCTTCCCCTCCGCCTTGAGTGAGGCCAGGGCATTCAGAATCTGCGTCAGCTGCGTGTTGCCTCTGTGGGCGGGGACGAAACAGCGAGAGCCCCCATAGGATATGAGCCCGACAGGCATATCCATTCCAAGGAGTCGGTTGGCGATAGAAGCCGCTACAGATATTGCCAGTTCGTCAGTAGCTTCCGCCCCATACCCGGCCTGAACGCGACGCTCCATATCCAGCAGCAGCCAGACCCGGGCCAACCGGCCGGCGTCGAATTCCTTGACCATCAATTTTCTATGGTGAGCGGTCGAGGGCCAGTGGATCTTGTTGATCCCATCACCCTGGACGTATTCCCGCACGGAAGACGCCTCCAGAGCAGTGTAGTAGGAAGACAGGTTTCGCGCGTTCTTCTCGCCCGGAAACTCCATTGAGGCCACACGGAGCCCGGAGATATCAGCCGTGGCAGGCCAGACTGTTATCCAGTCCTGGCGTCCGAAGGATCGCTCCAGCCTGAAAAAACCGAGTGGGTCACTGGAGGCGAGCTTCACTGGGCCGACGATGAACACTCCACGCCTGGAGCACAGCGTTCTGACTCTAAGCGACCTCTGGCCCGGGACCAATAGACCGCCCTGTTTGCGTCTACCTGGTAGATTCACGACTCCGCCGGCATTATGCCCCGGAAGGTCCGAGGACTCCTTGACCTCCAACCGTACTCTGGGCATCCTGCCGCTGTTGAAGACAGTTATCTCCTCTTCGAAGTATCCTCCTACCTGTGCGCGGCTATTTGGCTTGATAACCTTCACAGAAAGGCCATGCAGATTCAACCGGGCCAGTATATAGCTGGTCACCAACGCCAGGGCCAGCACATAGGACATGCGGAAAAACACGTCGAGGCTCGTGACCAGAGCACCGAACACAGTAGTCATTAGGACAACCAGTGGAGCGATGGTATGTCGAGTCAAGTTACCTTACCTGCGTATCCCCCCGCCCTGAGTTCCTCGGATAGCTATTTCACCAAGCCGATGCCACGCATCGCTCCCGGAACAGGAGTGGCTTCCATGATCTCAGCTACAATCTGCCTGCGGTCAACCCCTCGCATTCTGGAGGCATGGGATATGATCAGCCTATGTCCGATAAGTCCTTCTGCCAGGTCTTTCACATCGTCGGGGATGACAAAATCACGGTCTCTGAGCAGGGCCAGCGCCTGGCAAGCCCGGAACAGGTTGAGCGTCGCTCTCGGCGACGCGCCCAGGGAAACATCCGGATGGTTGCGCGTGGCCTGCAACGCGGATACAACGTAAGCCCTGATCTTATCGTCAACGTATATGTCCTTCACCGATTCCTGTATGTCGAGTATATCTTCGGGCGAAACCACCGGCACCAGCGCTTCGATGGGATGAGCCTTCTCCTGGCTTGCGATCATGGACATTTCCTGCTCGAAGTCCGGGTACCCGAGGCTGACGCACTGCAGGAAACGGTCCAACTGTGCTTCTGGCAGTGGGAAAGTGCCTTCGCATTCTATCGGGTTTTGCGTGGCGATGACGAAGAAGGGCCGCGGCAGTGGGTGGGTCTCTCCACCTACCGTCACCTGACGTTCGTCCATGGCCTCGAGCAAAGCGGACTGAGTCTTGGGCGTGGCGCGGTTGATCTCGTCTGCCAGCACTACCTGCGACATTATCGGGCCGGGGGAGAACTCGAACTTGCCTTTCTGCTGGTTGTAGATGGAGACGCCGACGATGTCGCTGGGAAGCAGGTCGGGGACGAACTGTATGCGCTTGAAGCTGCATCCTATGGAAATCGCCAGGCTGCGGGCCAGCATGGTCTTCCCAACGCCCGGCACATCTTCCACCAGGGCATGGCCCCGGCACATCAGCGTGATCAGGCTGCGCTCTATGGCCGCGTCCTTTCCGATGATTACCTTTTTGACGTTGTCGACGATCCTGTGAGCGGTTATCGTTGCGCTCTTCCGGGTCTGTATGCTCAACCGGGCCTCCTCAATGGTCCGCTCTGGTGAGGTGTGGGATCTGCGGCCTGGAATGGTGGATAGCTATCTAAGACAATTATACCCAACGCTTCCGAGTTAAGGCGAATGGACCTTCCAATGATATGCAAGAATCCTTGCGGGAATCCCATAGACTCTGCGTTCTACGCCACTACACAGGAGATCTCGATGCCGGGGATGCAGAAATGGCTTCGTGCGACACGAAGACGGGAATAGTGTTTTTCGCTGGGAGAGCGCTCGAGCCGATTGAGTAGTTTCCCTGTCCGCTGTGCAGGCTACTTTGTAGCGCGGAACTCCCCGGTCTCCTCCGCCCGGACGATATAGCCGTCAACTTTCTCCGGTATCTGCCTCAGCAGTTCGGGTGACTTCTTGGACACGAATACTCGGATACATTGCTTACCCTGGTACAGGCCCTCGGCCACGCCTAGGACCCCAGGCAGTGACATAAGTATAGCCGTGTACCTTTTTAGGACCTCTGCGAAGTCTCCATCGGACACGTGTTTCTCCGGAGCAGGGAAGAGGTTGTTACCTCCTCCCTGCTGGGCCCTGATATAGTAGGCCTACTCGCCATCAATGGTGACGCCGAACCTGGCAAGTACAGGGTCAATCGGGCTGGCGACTGTGAATGTCTGGCTGCCGGCGAACAACAAGCCCACTGGCAGACGGTCGCTGGCGCTGGTTCTGGAGTCCGTCACTATCAGGGAGCCTGAATCACCGCCTCTGCTGAATTTCCCCGGCGTGACCACGATCTGTTCCACGAAGCGCGCCACACCGGAGTCATATGTCACGTTGACCGTGGCGTGTATAGCATAGACCTGCCCCTTCGTGAGGCCTGTGGTTCGGCCGAACTTCTTTACCTTCATATTGATGGTGGCTGTCGCGGTAGTTGATTTGGGAGTGCCGTACCCGCCCGGAGGCGTGGACTTGCCAAGCATAGATGTGGCGGAGAGGGCTATTGCAGCATCTATGGTGTTGCCGGCGGCAGTCGAGAACACGATTGGTTCAAAGGCGGAGAGTGTGCCGATATTGTCCGCCGGAGATACGCCGCCGTCGTAAGTGCCTGGCTGTATCACGGCGTCTCCCATGTTTGCCCTGTTCTCGTTCGCGTAGATGTGGTTGTTGCTCAAGGCGTAGACGTTGCCGGAGGTGTCCCTAACACGAGCCCCGATAGTGCCCGCGGTTATTGCCGGGTGCCCGGTGGACACCCCAATCGGCACAGGGCGCGGCCAGCGGTCGCTCGGAGCGATCGTGCTTCCCACGGGCCGCGGCAATGCAGTGAACTTCCCGCTTACCTGCACTACCACAGGAACGCCGTCTAGGACGCCAGGTATTCCGCGTACGTTGCCGGTCTCTGTAAAGACGATGACCGCCGCCCTGCCATTGCCGTTGACTCCCACGGCCGCGCCGGCAACCCCTGTTACCGCGAGCAATTCGTTCGCGTGGCGCTCCTTGGCGGCGATAGCCTGCTGTAGTCCTGGGGGCTCGTCGGAGGGTCCTGATGCCTGTATTGGCCCTCCTATCAGAGAGAGGGAAAGAATAAGGATAGCGATAAGGACAAACCACTTGCGCATACCACGTACCTCCCTTGCCAAAGCTATCTGCTCAGGTGCCTTCACTTGTATGCTAGCAACGAGTGAATGGCAGTGTCAATAGAAATATGCTGCTCTGGCGAAGCACTTTCGGACAATTCTACGCTAAGTATTTACTCGTACTGTTGGTACGAAAGGAGGAAGCTGCATGAGAGATGACGCATCATGTCTAAACTAAGGCCAAGGTGGGAAATACAAAGGCTCTATTGCAGGTAGGGAAGCTGTTCTCATCTGTCATTCCCCGGCTTGACAGGGGAATCCAGGTGGAGAGAGTACAGATACCTCCTTACCTGGATTCCCCACCCAGGGGGTACCCGGCGGGAATGACAATTATGTAGTTTCTCCTCGGCTTCAGCATAGTTCTCCAGCGGAATCTGGCCATTACCCCGGAGAGCGCGCCCCCATTCATCTGGGAATGAAAAAGACATTGTACGGTGATCCTGCACTACGGTGAAAGCCATGTATATACGTAGACCTCGTTGGTCACGAAGGAAGAGTTGTCCGCGGACCACGGGGTGGAGTATGCGGGAGGCTCGGAGAAACCTGGGACCTGCCTCAGGTAGGCTGAAACGCTCACGCCGCTCGCCGTGGCTGTAACCATGTAATCCTTGTAGGCCTTGACATATATCCAGGTGTCGCCGGTGCCGCCGGACGGCGCAAAAGCGGTTGTCATTTTGCTCTGATTGCCGCGCGAATTGTCGAATACGATGGTATAAACGCCACCGCTGTCGTCCGTAGACGGGTCCACAGTAATGGCCTGGGTGCGGTTGTAGGTTGCAGTGCCCGGCGTGAAGCCAGTGTCCAGTATCGGGTGCTCGTTAGGCCATGCGTTGATCTGGCCGGGGGGATGTGGCTGTCCCGTTTGATTGCTCACAGGCATGCCTGCCCATACGCCCACGCGGCTGATCCCGGAGGGGCTGTAGGCCCAGTTTATCTGTATGGTGCCGGCCTTCACGTTGTAAAGGCGCATGAGATAGGCGTAGCCTGCCGGGATCGCGGCCAGTTGCGGATGGGCCAGGCCCGGGTTAACGTAGTTCTGCTGCGTGGACGGCGCCGTTTGTCCCCCGGAGGGCAGCGAGATGGTCAACGTAGGGGTGTAATTGCTGACCGTGACCGAGGGAGAAGAGTAGCTCGTGGTGACGGTAAACGTGTCGTAGGGTTGACCGCCAATGTGTGGAGACGTCGTAGTGTATGTCGTGCCCACCGCATCGGCGCCCCTGATGAGGTCGGCGATGACCCGGTTTATCGCAGCCTCGGCGGCGTAGGTCTTCATGCGCTGCTCCCTCTCGTTCCCTCCCTTCTGGAGCATTGTAGCGACCCCAGACAACGAGATTATGAGCAATGGAACCGCCGCGGCCAGCAGTATGAGCGCCAGCGGCAAAGTCTGGCCTCTCGAATGCTTGTGTGCTTCCAGCCACTCGCTCATGCTTATGGACTCGCGATAAACAGCACCTGGTTGGTGTACAGGGTAAACGAGGACGAGGCGCCGCCGGAGACTTTCAAGTACACGACCCGAGTCGAGTTAATGTACGAGACCTTGGCCGCATCGAGCAAGAAAGAGTGCGTGGTCTCGACCATCGATTCGCTGAACGTGAAGCCGGAGTCGGCGGTGGTTGGATAGCCGGATGCGTCCGCGACGTAGAATTGCATGCTGACGCCTGTCCGGCTCGATTTCCCCGTATACCGTACTTCGACCTGGTTTATGGTTGCGGGCGTCGCCATCGATTCGCTGTAGCTAGTCCAGGTTGCGGTCTTGGTGCCTCCGCCCTGTGTGGAGTCGACGGTGTAGAAGTTTGTATCCGCATCGCGCAGCGATAGGGCATCGCCGGAAACATAGCTACCGGAAGTGACCGTCGGTGTGGCGGCGACATAGTACGTCACCGAACCGGGTGGTGGTGGGGGTGCCGGAGCCGTTCCGGGCGGGCTTACCAGTGGTTCCGCCTCATGGCGAAGATAGGCGATCACAGTTCCCGAACGGCTGGTGTCCCCTACAGCCTGTGCCTCGAGCACCGTCGGCGTGATGGTCACTGTGACCTTGTTCTGGCCCGGCGACCAGGCAAACGCCACATCGCTTTCCTGCTGGATGTCGGTGGCCACGTGCGAGGTGTCCTGCACTACGCTATCGCGCTCTTCTCGCCTCATCAATCTCTTCGAGACGGGATCATAGTAGTAGGTCACTTCATATGCAGGCGCGCCCGAAGCGGAGTAGTCGCGCCAGGTGAACGTGCCGTACTCAGGGCTGACGCCGGCGGTGTAGGTATCCGCTGAGCTCGCGTCCCTCGTTATCCAGTAGCGTGCAAGCTCTTGTATGTTTTCGACCGCCAGCCTGGCGTTGTCTTTTGGCGTTTGAGCGAGAGCCATGGAGACCGCCGCCGCGAGCGGGGTTACCAGGAGTCCGACAATGGCCAGGCTGATAACAACCTCTATAACGGTGAAGCCGGCGTTCGCGCTTCTGCCTTTTCCAACAAAGTGAAATGGGGCTCGCATTGCTTTTACCGCCGCACCTTGTATGCATTGAGGCTCAGATTTCCCCGCACGCCGGTTGCCGTGACGGTCACTAGCTGGACCGTCTGCTGGGTCGCCGCAAGGCTCGGTGCCGGATAGGTGTAATTCACCGCGGGCGAGGCCGATACTGCAATAGAGTAGCCAGAGGGAGCAGAAATGAGTGTGTAGTTGGCGGCGTCTTCCTGGTATCCCTGACGCTGGACTTCCTCCATCTGGCTCTGCGCCAGTTCGAAGAGCACCGACCGGTCGTATGCGTGGTCGGCGTTGGTGGTGAGGGAAGACAAGCCGCCGAGTACCGCCGGTATCACCAGGGCAACCAACCCCAGGACTATCACCGCCTCAATAAGAGTATTGCCCCTCCAGCCGACATAAGACATTAGTCGCAACTCAGCACTCCGCCGGCATTATATCAGGTGCCGCGCCCTCCAACAGCTAAGCTAGTTACCGAGGAAAATCAGTGTGCATCAATCTTGTACCCGGCACCCCTGACGGTTACTATGAGGTCCTTCCCCCCCGGATGCTGCGCGAGCTTGCGGCGCAGGCGGTATATGCAGACGTCGACGAGGTTGCTATGCGCAACGGCTTCATCCCCCCAGACCTCATGGAGCAATGTCGCCTGGTTGATCGTCTGCCCTGCCCTTTCCGCCAGGTAGTACAGCACCTCGAACTCTGTCGACGACAGATTAAGCAGGTTGCCGTTCACTAGCGCCTGATCCTTGGTGGGGTTGAGCGTTAGCGGGCCGCGCGTAATGGGGCGACGGCTCTGAGCCTCACGCACATGTCCCATGCGTTCTACCGAGCTGCGCAATCCTCGAAGAAGACCGACGGCCTCGTGCTGGGCCTTTACATAACGTTCAGCTTCGGCAATAGAAGCAGATGCCAGGGGTGCGATCGAGTTTCCAATGCGCTTGGATTCGTCCGGCGCCAGACCATTTATCAGTAGATACAATGCGCCCAGCTTGTGTTCGCCGGATACCAGGGGTATGCCAATGACGTTGGTGGACGGCAGGCTACGCGCCCAGTCGTGAAGCTCCTCCATTGGAAGTGTTAATGCGCTGCCATCCGGCCCACCACGTTGCAGCCAGTGGCCTGCCAGCGGTTCCGCAATGCTGGCAACATCTTTGACCAGGCCCTCCCCTTCCCGAGGAAAAGCAGCCTTACCCCGAAGCTCGTGTCCGGTAGGGTCTTTCAGCAGTATGATCGCCTGCCGGGCTCCGGAGGCCCTGACAGCAGCGGCCGCGACGTCTTGAAGCATTTTGCCCGGGTCCTGATGCATCTCTTGTACCGCCCCCAGCAGCTCGCTGGCTTTCTGTTCGGTGCTCAGTGCCTCCTGCAACGCGAGGCGGGCATCTCGTTCCCGGGATCGTTGTTGTGCCAGGTATCCTGAGATGGCAGCGACGATGTACAGCAGAGGAATACGAAATGCCACCGTGGACACTACCCCGGGGTCCCAGCGTTCGAAGCTCAAGCCGAGAGATACGAACGACGCGATTGTGGCCGACGTGAGGCTTCCAGCGATGCCGAGATATACGGCGTGGTATCCAACGAGCAAAGGGAACAGTAGAAAAGCGGGGCTATCCACTCCGACGACACGCAAGGCGACGGCGGCGAGGACCCAGTCCGCGCCCATGATGCCAAACACCAGGTAGGGATGAAAGTAGCGTGGCAGGACAAGGTAGTGCAACGCAATCGTATAGGAGAGATAGCCGGCCAGCACAACAACAGGCGGCCAAAAGGAGAGGCTCGGAGAGAAGAATCGGTAGACTAGAAAAGCTACCAAGACGATGACCAGCAAACGAAGCTGGTATGTGTGCGATTCCGTCTGGCTAAGATGCTCCCTGGTGATGTTCATGACGTCCTATCATAACATACGGACCGGCTCCGGCAGAATAGTTGAGGCCGAATGAGTGAGGCGGCCAGTAAGGCTACAGCGATTAACCTTACTGGCCGCCTCATACCTTTCATTTTGATCATCCTCTGGGTGACGCAGAGGGGGCCGGCAAACCTGCGGCGGCCTCCTCATTACGTCTGTTATCTCATGTGTTATCTCATGCAAGGACGCTTTAGGGGTAGACGCCGGCCTGGAACCCGGTCTCGCCGGTGTCGACCACCTTGTCATCGTCGGTATCGTACCAGCCGGTAACCACTCCGCTGCTATCGATGAACCAGTAGTAGCTCCCCACCGGTGAGTTCGTGGCCCCGGTGGTCCCGGTGACCGTGGAGCTGAACTTGAAGGATTTCACCGCATCAGTGCCCTTCAGGAAGTTCCCGGTAGACAGGTCGCTGACCTTGATGATGGAGTTGGTGTCCCCGGTGTCAACGAAGTCACCATCAGCGAGGGCATCCGTGGGTGTGCCCTTCACTCCTCCGACGGTGGGCCATGCGTTGCCGACACGGTTGGCGGTGTCGGTGCGCCAGGCATCTACCGCAGCCTGGAGCACGTTCCGGTCGGCGTTAAAGGCGCGCTGCTTGCCCTGCTCGATGTAGCCGGCCACGTTGGGCACCACGATGGCGGCCAGCACGCCCAACACCGCTAGTACAATGATGAGTTCAATCAAGGTGAAGCCACGGTTATGCTGTATTAACTTTCTATTCAATTGAGTTCCTCCATGCTTTCTCACTATATTTAGTCCTTGTTTGCTGGCCTGGCATCTTGCTTGTGCCCGTGTCAGTTTAGAACACCCTCTGGTAGGTCAGTGCCGGGGTGGTGCCGGCTTCCACCTTGGTCAGACGGAATACCTGCACCGTGCGCCCTGCGGTGGCATCGCTCCCCGCCGGTATCTTCTTCAGCACCCACAGGTAGTTGTTGTAGCCGCTGCCTGAAGTGCCGGTGGTCGTGGCTGCGGCATCAGCCCCATCGGGCAATGCCGGTATGTATCCCTTGGGGCCCAGCAGCCCGGCGCTCTCGTTGCCGAAATCAATGGCGTTGTAGGCCCCTGCGAAGGCTGCGGCGCTGGCCGCTGCCGAGGAGCCGTCCGTCTCTTGCAGGGTGACCGTGATCCCCGAGGCCGGGAACACCCTGGGGTAGGCGGTGGTCATGTTCTGCTCCGGCCATTTGGTGCTGACGATCATGGTAGCGTTGTTGGTGCCCAGTACGCTGCCGGTGGTGGTGGTCAGTGTTTCGGCCGAGGTCTGGTCGCCGTAGTAGGCGCTGACGCCGTTCTGTACCGTTGAGCCATCGTTCTTGACCTGGGAGTCCTGGCTTACCTGCTTGGTGCCGCTCACCGCGGGCACCACGATGGCCGCCAGCACGCCCATGATGGCCATAACCACCATCAGCTCCACCAGCGTGAACCCCTTACCCGGCCTCTTGAACAAACTCCACATTTTCATTGTCTTCTCCCTTAATATTGCTATTCTGAGTATGGGCTTAGAACACCCTGTCGTAGTACAGCGTGTCGCCAGCGGCAGCCTTGGAGACCTTGGTCAGGCGGAACACCTGCACCGTGCGCCCTGCGGTGGAGTCGCTGCCGGCGGAGATCTTCTTCAGCACCCACAGGTAGTTGTGATAGTTGCCGTTGGCTGACCCGTTGGTGGCGTCCACGCCGTCGGGCTTGGAAGGAACGTAGCCCTTGGTGCCCAGCAGCCCATTGGCGGAGGTGTCGAAGTAGACCGCGGTGAACCCGTTAGCAAATTCGGTTGTGGTTATCGTGGTGCTGCCATCGGTCAGTACCACGCTGGCCGGTGTGCCACTGGCGGTGCCAGCGGCGGTAGGAAACTCTGCGGTGTACCGGGCCGATATGCTCTGCTCCGGCCACTTGCTGCTGGTCTTCTGGCTGGTCGCTGTGCCGAGGACGTTCGGCGTGGTGGTGGTCAGCGTTTCAGCCGCTGTCTGGTCGCCGTAGTAGGCGCTGACGCCGTTCTGTACCGTTGAGCCATCGTTCTTGACCTGGGAGTCCTGGCTCACCTGCTTGGTGCCGCTGACAGCGGGCACCACGATGGCCGCCAGCACACCCATGATGGCCATGACCACCATCAGCTCCACCAGCGTGAACCCCTTGGATCTAGTACCTTTAATAATATTGCGCATCTCGTATCTCCTCCTTTTTTGTCCCTGTCCCCCTGGACAGGCAGTTGCTTGATACCGGTGCCTAGCACCGGGTGGACCGGTATTCTCATCTCTTTTGTTGTTGATGCTCGCTCTCCTCCTTTCAGACCTCAGGCCTGGCAAGCGCGGCTGGCGCATCGACCGTTTTGCTGATTCCGTCATCGGACGTGACAGCCAAATGACGGTACCATTTCACCACCATTTCCACACAATGTCAAAACCATGACGGGGTGCTCAGGGCGGCTGAGAGGCATTCAGAAAGTGCTGCTCAAGTGAGCTAACTTGGTTGGGGGCACGTGTGGGGTGCGTGTGGGTATGGTGAGGTTCGTTTACGTGGCTTTTGGTGGTGGAGTGTAACAGGAGGCCCTCAGGTGATGTGCTGGGCTTGTAGCTGGAGGTGTGCAAACCCGGTGCAGGCTACGGAGCATGGCGCCAAGCTACAGGGGATGCTACAGAGATGATGATGACGCGTAGATGACGGGGCGTCTCCTAAATAGCGAGGTCGGTATGCCGCGCGCCTGCCGAGTAACAGGCAGTAGGGCTCTCTAGGCTGGCGTGAAGGGGGTGCGTGACTGGTCCGGCGACTGGCGGGGAATGAAAGCCGTGGAGAGATGTGCTAAAGACCGCAGGGGCATGCCCTGGAGTCATGGTGGCAATTTGCACGAGGGTCAGGGATACTTCGCATTAGCTAGAAAGCGTAAGAGCAGGCCACTATGTTACGTAAGTGTAATAGACCTGGAACGGATTCTGATGCCTTTGCAACAGCGGAATTGTTACGATGTGAAACAGCGTATTCGGTGATTGAGACGGGCCACCCCACGAATGCCCGGGAAATGAAGAAAAAAGGTTTTGCCGGCAGGCGGGGGCGTGGGACAACGGAGACTGTTGGAGGGAGCATGAAGCTGTTAGAACGTGTGCCGCGACTGGACTCAGGCGGACGAATGAGGGCGAGGGACATGAGAAGATTCCTGGACCATCACGAGATATTGAGGCTGCCGCCTGACGCAGTGCGCGGGCTTATGGAAGACATCGAAGCGGGACGGCTGGACCAGCACGGCACGAGGACCATCAACGTATTCATCGGTAACGGACAGATGTGGTGCCTCATGGAGGCGGCGGATGCAGAATCGGTCTGCCACCATCACGAGTCCCTGGGCTTGAAGCTGGGCCGGGACAACGTGACCGAGATAGTCAGCCTGGCCTGAAGAAATTGGCTATAAGGGTTTGTCCTTATCCGGAACAACGGGCAACCCGCGAACTATTCCCTCTGTCTACCCGATATCTGTATTATCCTGCCTTCTGGCTGGAAACCTTCTGCCGCAGCAAGTCGCGTAGCTTGAGAATCTCGTCTGGCGTAAGGTCGGCACCCTGCTTGCCGTTGAAAGCGGCGCCAACGAATTTGGCTGCCTCTTCGCCCTTAAGTCCCGCCTGGACGAACAGGCTCCTCACCTGCTTCCTCAGCACTTCCGACTTTGCGCCCGCACTGGCACCCAGGGACATCTCCAGCTTCTGGGATGCCACCGACTCGGCGAGTACCTTTTGCGGTGCGCCGTACCGGGCCTGGCGGTCCGGGATGCGCCCACCACCTGAATCCGGAACCTGGACGGCGAGCCTATGGCCTGCTGGGTACTGCCTTTCATGGGTCACGGGTGCATCAACGGGGTTGTTGGCACCCTCGTCAATCTCCTCACCGGCGAACTGGGTCCCGTACCCGAGAAGTGCAAGCGCTCGCCCTATGGCCTTCGTCTCTGCCTTCTCGATATAGTCCTGGAAGTCCGCTTTCGTTTCGCTTCCGTAGGCGCTTACCGTGGCAAAGTTGCCTCCGGACTGGCCCGGGGCTGTCCCGGTGATCTGAGCGCTGAACAGGGCGCTGCCACTTTCCGGGTCGTGCTCGACCAACGTGGTGGCGATGCTGGCTCCAGGGCACTCCTGCCGCAGCCACACGAGACGCCACTTTACTTCGAGGTAGTCTGAATATGCTGTTTTGAAACTACCATCGGGCTGCCTCTGTTTGCGGGGCAACTTCGTAAGATGCTCCTCAGGTTTGAATTTGCCAGTGTTCGATGTTTCAGACATAGTTTCTCCTCCCATACACTAGAACACGTGTTCTACTTGAATAGTATTGCATGGGAAGCTCCGTGTCAACTCAATTCGTATCTGGCGCGGACCGGGAGCACGAGGTATCTTGATACGGCGTCGCACGTGTTCAAGGGGCCGTGCTAGCCCATACAGGCATGTGTCAGTGGCGATGTCTCACGCGGGTTGCAGGATTCTCCTCAAGACTGCGGCTTCGCCTTGCAGGTAATGTCCAAAAGTGCTAGTATATCTCAGCCAGGAGGTGAGGCTTAGACAGCCAGTTCCTACGTCGCGGGGTGGAGCAGCGGTAGCTCGTCGGGCTCATAACCCGAAGGTCGT
>JACPPY010000036.1 GCA_016190755.1 Chloroflexota bacterium
GCGAGGAGTAGAGGTCTGCCGGCCCTGGGCTGGGGCAGGGCTCCACGGGACAGAGGGGCCCGATGCGCACTCTGCCGTAGATAGTGCCCTGTCCCCGGTGCGGCGGGGCTGGTTCCACAGGTGAAGGCTCCACGGTTACAGGGGCAAGCCAGGCCCGCAGGTAGCGCACGGCGATTATCAGTTGCCCCCCTTTGAGGGACCATTGGCCCACGGCAATAACCTGGGGACGCACCAGGCCAGGCGGGCTACCGGGATCAGATGTGGCAGGGGGCTTGAGGAAGGGAAGCCCTACATCAGCCGGGATAAGCAAAAGGATCCTCCCCGATGGGGTCTCCAGGTAGGGCTGACCCTCCTCCCAGAAGGGGTAGCCCAGGGTAGCGATCTCGCCCGGGAGCAGGGTAATCGGCTGGAGCGGGGGCACAGGCTTGGGAGTGGGCGTGCCCGGGCAGGGGTACTCCGGGACGGCTACCAGGGTCATGGGCATGGGGTCGCCAGGGCCGAAGGCCGACTGCACGGCAATGGCCTGGCGCATGTAGATGGTGGGGCCGGTAAACACCTGCCCCCAGATGACCACCTGGTTGCCCGCATTGTCTTCCAACCTACGGGATACGTCCTCGGACGGGGGCAGCAGCACCCATTCGTCGCAGTCTCGTTTCAGCTCCAGGTGGCGGCCTTCCAGCAGGCGCACTACTATGATGCCTACCCACTGATAGGTGCGCTCCACCACGGAGTAGCTGCCAGCGGACCCTCCAGCCTGTCCGGGGGATACCGTCACACCATCCCCCACCTCGGCCCGGCCGTCCGTAGGCACGGGGCCTTTCTGGGCACCGCCCTCAGAGATGGGGAGATTGCCTGAAGATGGTGGCAATTCCGAGCTGGGGCTGGGGCTGGGGGTCGCTGCCGGGAGACAGGCCCCCAGCAGCAGCAAGGCCACGCTGGCCAGGAGCAACAGCTTCCCCGGCCACGGTGAAGGGGGCCAACTCAGGATTCCCATCCTTGGTATCATATTGCCTTCCTCCTAGCTCCTGGTCCCTACCAGGCCTGCATCATCTTTCCATACTTCTAGACGCAGGGCCGGCTCGAAAAGTTCCCGAGGCAGGAGCTTGGCAGCACCTGGAGCAGGGGACGTAGCCATGAACGTACCTTGCCTTTGTAGAGGGTGCTTTACAACGAATTCATGTCATTCTGAGCTGCCAACCCTGTCCGCATCCACAGAGCGGACTCCGATGCTGTGCTCGGAGAGCGCAGCGAAGGGGCAGCGAAGAATCCGTACCCCCTGCGCCCGCGGTGTAGCCAGTCACCCGGCAGTTGCCCCTCTTGACAAAGTCTGCTATACTCTTGGCCAGTGGCAATTTCTTCGTTCCCCTCCCTGGGACTTCCGAAATGTCCTCGGCCTCGGTGACTAAGCTCTTGCCAACTTTCAAGAGAAAGGAGGTCACCGATGAGCTACCAGGACAAGTCTCTAACCTGTCAGGACTGTGGGCAGTCGTTTACCTTCGGCGCTGACGAGCAATCGCTCTTTGCCCAGAAGGGCTACACCAACGAACCCAAGCGCTGTCCCACATGCCGACAGGCTCGGCGTGCCGAAGGTTCCAGTAATGGCCTGAGCAATAGTGGTTATGGTAGACCCCAGCGGCAAATGTATCCCGCCGTCTGCGCCCAGTGTGGCAAACAGACGCAGGTACCATTTGAGCCGAGAGGCACCCGCCCCGTTTACTGCAGCGACTGTTTTAGCCGCCAGCCCGCCCGCGCCGGGCGTTAAACTAGGGCGATAGAAGGGGGTAGTCCACTGAAAAGCTGGGCTACCCCTTTTCCTTTGGCCGCGCCAAAGGGGATTTCTTTTCAGCCTAACCACCTCGGCAACCCGACAAGGGCCCTACGAGGGTCGGGGTTTAAACTGAATATTCAGCCTCTGGGCAAGGAAGTCCTTCATTACGTAGACCCTGATATTATGTGCTGGCAAATCTGGAGGTGCCTGTAGAATATGCAAGGTGGGCTTGCCCGCTGCTTCAGTGATCTTTAGATTCCGCACCTCTCCCGC
The DNA here is from genome assembly GCA_016190755.1 of Chloroflexota bacterium. Taxonomy (GTDB): domain Bacteria; phylum Chloroflexota; class Dehalococcoidia; order JACPPY01; family JACPPY01; genus JACPPY01. The sequence continues at coordinate 2,042 of JACPPY010000036.1, forward strand.
TAGATCCCTAATCTCGGTCCCATCTACCAGATTGCATTCCCAACACACGATGCTTGCTAAACTTTTGAAGGTGTGGTTCCCTAGGTCGCGCGTCAACGCCTTCTTGAATTCGACATATCGCAAGTTACCTTTCTGCAAGCCGCCGACAGGAAGTCCCAATGTACACAGAGCATCGATTCCCCGGTGAGTGCTGTAGTCAACGACGTTGAACTCGAATAATTTAGGCTCAAGCGCTGACACAATGGAGAAAAGCATTAAGACTTCAACCTCTTCCCGGGGTTCCAGCAGCGCAACTGTCGGCCGCTCCTTCGGCTTGTACTGGCCCACTCGTTTCTTGCCAGCGTGATAATGCCTCTTTTCGAGGTCTGTTTTTTCTTGCTCTGCCGTAGATTCAGCCGCACTTTTATCTTTGGTGCGATCTATTTCGTCTTCATAGGCCCTGTATGCTTCGCTATTCTTAATCTTCTCTTTGAAAATATCCTGTACGGCTTCACGCACCTTAGTAACGAGGTCTTTCTCCGTGTTGCCTATGCTTGCTCTATTTGCAGTTAGCTGAAAATCCTGACAGTTTACAAACCCATGGTACAGAGTCCACTCGCTTTTTTCGGCGATCCACTCGCTCACACGTTGGCTTGGGGGCAGGGGTATCCAATCCTTGCATACATACAGGCCATACCGGTCGGATACCTTGTAGTGCCACCGTTCCGGCTTTCTACGGTGCCTCCTCAGCATCGGATTGTAAAGCTTGCCTGAGTCACCCTCAAGGTAAAGAACCAAGTCAAAAGTACTGCTTGGGTATCCAGGTATAGGCTCCCGAGGGAATACCCACTTTTTCACGTAGTGCCTTGGCCAGTCATCTTGGTATTTTTCAGAGAGTTTCCGTATGTTGGCGGATTCTGCGGCGAATTGGTGGCCAAAGTGAATAACCTCAGGCTCCGACTTGCTCCAGCCAAGCCCTCGCAACTCTACTGTTTTGTCCTTGTGCTCCTGGTGACCAAGTTCCAGTTCAATGGAACCGAATTTGGTGAACCAACGAATGTAGTCAACTAGAACCTCGTGGCGAAAGTCCTCTCTAC
>JACPPY010000038.1 GCA_016190755.1 Chloroflexota bacterium
CGCAGATAGTGATGGGGCTGCACCTTGTCGCCTTCGTCTTCTTGCTGCTTCATCGTGCTGCACCTTTGCTCACTGGAGGTTCATAACACGCTCTAAGGACATTCCACAATTCCCCACTGAAATCCCCCAATTTACCGTACCCTCCCCTTCTGTGTAGGTAACACCTGCTCTCCCGTTGGGGTATGACCTGCCCGTTCGACCACGGGGGAAACCATACGAAGGAGTATGGTTGTGTACGCGTGTCTCGGCGATAATCTGACACGAAACCGGTTTTTCTTTCATGCCTGTCAGAACATAGGGCTGAGGTAACTGCGGTCGTTCCAGACAGCCTCAGCAGATGCCTAGGCACATTGTCACACGATTACTCACGTAGGAGGAAGCAGTGAAAAGACCAAAGTTACTTGCCATCTGTGCTGTTGTGCTCGCGGTCATAGTGGGGGTGGCAGGTGGTATGACATATGCCGCCACCGTGTTCAATAAGGCCGCCAACGCTCACGTACGAATCATAGCCGGCTCCAACATCGGGCTTTATAGCAATTCGTCGGCCACCAATGTCGTATCAACCATCGAGATTGGAGATGTAGCCCGTGGTGAAAGTGAGGATGTGACATTCTACGTGAAGAACAACGGTGGGGTTTCAACGATCATCTCCCAGGGTGCCAGTACTATGCCAGCATCAGTCGGAACGATCACCTTGACCTTCGACGGCAATACTCAGAAAACGTTGGCTCCCGGCGAGATTTCTAAGGTGGTCGCGACCTTCCGGGCAGCATCAGGGGCCGCAGCAGGTGACGTCAATTTCACTATCAGCATCAACTACATAGACGCTACTGACTCGACGCCTGGTCCAACCCCAACCCCGATTCCAACGTCGACTCCAACGCCGACTCCAACTCCTGCTCCCGGTACGGTTAGCTACTCAGCAACTATACAACCGATCCTGAATGCAAGCTGTGTCGCATGCCATGGCTCGGGTGGAAGTGCAGGAGTCAACCTGACCAGCTATTCGGCGACAATGGCTACTGCTGGTGTAGTTGCTGGCGATGCGGCCAACAGCCTGCTATATAAGTCCCTGACCGGCAACGGCGCGACAAAGATGCCTATCGGTGGCTCGCTGACGTCAGAACAGATCACCGCCGTCCAGAACTGGATCAACCAGGGAGCGCGGAATAACTAAACTGAAACCAAAATGAGACCCTCATACCCGCTCGGGCAGCCTTCCAGCCCGAGCGGGGAGTGAACGAAGGGGCGCAGCCCCTTCGAGCAATTAAGTTTCCTCTCCCACCTGAACTTAGTGAAGCTAGGGAGGGGGAGTACGGGGTGTGGGCTCCTTCCAGAGAACAGCCCATATTCTTAGCTTCTTCCGCAAAGAACCGGGTAATGGCCCATAGATTGCCTATGAAATCGTATTTGAAAGATAAAGCGAAACGGCTGGTAGCCCTGGCAAGCCGCCGCAAGAAACTGGCGCTTGCAGTTGTCCTGGGTATGGGCTTCTTTGGCATTGTGCCGGTTATGCTGTTGGCGGGCAACCAGGCGGTCCAAATGGTCGATTCAACGTTGTTTTGCACGCAGGTCTGCCACTCCGTGCATTACACGGAAGCCGTCACCATAAAGCAGTCTGGGCATCCGGACATAACATGCGCCGGGTGCCATGTCGGGTCCGGTACACGCAATCTCATCAAGTCCAAGATAAAAGGCCTGTCCGAAATACTGCCCACCATCAAGGGCGATTACGTCCGTCCGATCCCTACCTTACTTCAGAACCAATTGCCGTCCGCCGAAACATGCCAGACCTGTCACTCCCCGAACGAATATGCCGGAGATATGCCCGTTATCAAGGCCGCATTCGCGGCCGATAAGCACAACACAAGGAGCATCGATACCCTCGTCTTGAAACTCAACGGAGGCAGACCGGAAACGAGCAGCGGCATTCACTGGCACTCCACCGCCAATATCTGGTATATGGCTTTCGGCAATCGACCGGAGGACATCGCCTGGGTGGCCAGTGAGGATCCTTCAGGCGAGATCACCCAATACGTTGACCCGAATCTGATCGGCCGGCTGGATGTCGGGCAAATTCAGAGCGGCAAACGGATGATGGACTGCGTCGACTGCCACAACAGGGTCGCCCATCCGGTACGTTCAACGGAAGAACTGGTCGACAGAGCTATGGCCGAGGGCATAATAAATGTCAAGCTGCCTTTCATAAAACTGGTGGCGGTGAACGCACTCAACGCACAAAACGTGACAGTGAAGTCAGCAGAACAGAGGATAGACCAGATCAAGGATTTCTACCGGACAAACTATCCTGATATATTCCGGAGCGAAGGTAAGTCGATCGACCACGCCATTGCCAGTTTGAAGGACATAGCCATTCTTACCACCCTCCCGAATGGCACGAATCCAAGCACTTATCCGGATAACAACGTGCATAACAGGACTGCCGCCGATGGGACCGTGGACTTTGCATCTCTTGCCCGGCAGGGCCTCGGGCAGGGCTGCTTCAGATGCCATGGCACACTTGTCAAGGTGAGTATCGTTCGGAGCAGCCCGCTGGTTCAGGAAGGGACGAAGAATAGGAAAGAGGCTAACATTGACTCCGCCCTGAGAGTGCTGGATATCGCCAGGATAAAGGAGGAACTAAGTCACGATAATTCCGGCGGCGACGGCACTTCAATCTCAGCCAGCGCCGCACCCGCAATTTCGGAGTCCGGCATCATGACGGTCGGCTTGAAAAGCAGCGCGAGGGCCGACAATACCGCGCCGGCGAGCAGAAGCATCAATAGCAACGGCAACTTGCCAAATTCCCTCGACGCCGACTGCAACCTGTGCCATTACGCCCAAACATCCACGTCTTTCGCCGGCGGGCCACACACTTTGCCGCTGGCCCCGGTTGCCTCCCATCCTGTCGACGGCCTTGATAACTGTCTGGTTTGCCATAACCCGTCCGGGCCACAGCCTTTCAAGAATACACATAGTTGGGCCACGAACGGGGCCTGCCTGGCCTGCCATCAGCTCGCATCAGACCCAAAGGGGCTGCCGGTCGAGGCTCCGCCTGAGGCGCCGGAGACGCCGCACTCTAAGGACAACCTGGATAACTGCCTTGTCTGCCACGGCCCGACTGGCCCCAAGCCGTTCAAGGCCGATCACGCCTGGGTAACGAACCAAACGTGCGACGCCTGTCACGCACTGTCATCCAACCCCAGGGCAATTCCCGAGGTGAAGCCCCCCAAGGCGCCGGAGACACCGCACTCCGTTGAGAAGCTGGACAACTGCCTCATATGCCATAGCCCGAAAGGCCCGAAGGCCATGAAGCCGGACCACGCATGGGTCACCAACCAGACGTGCTCCGCATGCCACCGGCTATCCCAGCGCCCCGTGCCGATCAAGGTAGTGGCTCCAGCGGATGTGCCTCAGACCCCTCACCTGACGGCTGGACTCGAAAACTGTCTTGTATGCCACAGCCCCGTGGGGCCCAAGCCGTTCAAGAATGACCATCCCTGGGTGACCGACGATACGTGTGGCGCCTGCCATGAAACGTCGAAGAACCCCAGGGCAATACAGGTCATGTTGCCGGCAAACGTGCCGCAAATCCCCCATCTGAAGGCCGGGCTCGAGACCTGTCTGGCCTGCCATGGGCCGATGGGGCCGAAGGCGTTCAAGCCGGGACATCCCTGGGCTACGGACGCAGTATGCGCAGCCTGCCACAAATCTTCTCCGTCGCCAGTCGCTCTGAAGCCCGGGACTTTGCCTCCATCGCCGAACATACCGCATTCCATAACGGGGTTGGGGAATTGCTCCGCTTGCCACTACTCCGGAGGTCCAGGCCCCTTTGTGCCTGACCACATCGGGCGTCCTGACAGCCTATGCATGATTTGCCATAAGTCCACGGTGAAAAACCTGCCGCCCGCGACCTTGCCGGTGGCGCCGAACATACCGCATTCGATCACAGGCCTGGCGAGTTGTTCGATATGCCATCATTCCGAAGGGTCCGCGCTGTTCTCGGCCACCCATGCCGGGCGTCCTGACAGCTTCTGCCTCATCTGTCATAAGCCAGCCGTTTCGCAGTCTGATATTGGATTCTACCATGATGCGGCCGCAACTCAACCAGTTACGACTCTTGAACTAGGCAATGTCGTGCAAGGCACATCCCGGAGCACAACGTTCTATGTAAAGAACACCGGCGCTGTGCCGGTGATAATATCTCAAGGGAGTGGTGAGCCGACTATGAGTGGGACGCTGACAATGAATTTCGAGGGCGTACTGCAGCGGACATTGGCGCCGGGAGAGGTCTCGATGGCTGTCGCCAGCTTTCAATCCGCCAACGATGCAACTCCGGGCGACCTCAATTTCCCCATAAGCGTAGACTTCGTCGATGCCCCCTTTTCGACATCCACGCCGATGCCAGGAGCTCCTTCGGGGCCGGTAAGCTACGCAACGATAATACAGCCTCTATTCAACGCCAGTTGTATTTCCTGTCACGGCCCTGGCGGCAGCTCGGGCATCAACCTGGCAAGCTATTCGGCGACCATTGCCACGGCGGGCGTCGTGGTGGGCAATGCCGGGTCGAGTCTGTTATACAAGTCAGTCGCCGGCACAGGCGTGCCGATGATGCCGCCTGGCGGTGGCCTTACCCCTGTCCAGGTGGCAGCGATCCAGACGTGGATCAACCAGGGTGCTGCGAACAACTAGACTTTGCCTGGCGAACCGCTTGGTGGCAGAAATCTGCCCAAATCGACCAAACGTTAAGCGTACGGCAGCCCGTGGTCGGCGGAGGGAGGCACGATACCCTTGTTCAAGGCGTAGGTTGCCAACTGGGTCCGGTTCTTGAGGTGAAGCTTCTCCATGACATTCCGCAGGTGGAACTTGACGGTGTTCTCGGAAACTTGGAGCCGGTTGGCTATCTCCTTATTCGATTCGCCTCCGGCAACGAGTTTCAGCACCTCCAACTCCCGCTGGGTCAGTTCATCCTCGTTACCACTGGGTCGGCGTGAGAACCCGACTATCACTCTTGTAGCCAAAGAGGGAGCGAAGGCTGCTTCCCCTCGTTCAAGGCCGGATAACAGTCGGAAGAATTCGTCCGCTTTCAGGTTTTTTAGAATATATCCATCTGCCCCAGCACGCACAGCCTCGAACAGTTCCCTGTCATCTTCGCAGACCGTCAGCATGACGATTTTCACATCGGGCATCTCTGCCTTGATCTGGCGTGTTGCTTGCAACCCGTCGCAGACCGGCATTTTCAGGTCCATCAAAATGACCGTCGGTTTCAGTTTTCGGGCCTTCTCAATGACCTCCTGACCATTTGAGGCCTCACTAACAACCTCGATGTTGCGGGAGGCAAGCAGGCTGGCCAGACCCTTGCGCACCAGCTCATGATCATCAGCCAGCAGTACTTTCACGTCAATTGACCTTCGCCGCGGGGACCTTCAGTTCCACCCTTGTTCCCTGGCCTGGGACAGAGGTAATGTTCAGGGTCCCTTTGATACATTCGGCCCTTTCCTTCATGATGCGGAGACCGAACTGCGGCCAATCGTCTTTCCTTGGCCGGATCGCATCAAACCCATGCCCATCATCGACTATCGTGACTTCCAATTGATGGTCTTTGGATGAAAGCCATACCCAGACTCGTTTGGCTTCTGCGTGTTTTCTCACGTTGGTCAACGCCTCCTGGATAATGCGGATCATTTGCACCTCGACAGCAGGAGAAAGGACAGGTAAGGTGTCTTCATCGACATCCAGGTCGACCTCGAGGAGCGTGGTTTGGACGAAACGGGCGACATATTCTTTCAGCGCAGGCACCAGGGCGGTGTGAACTGTAGATAGTCTCAATCCGAGAATGGAATCTCTGATGTCCGCGTATGCCTCTTGACAGGTGTCCTCCAGTTCCTGGAGATGGGCTTGCGTCGCCTCGATTTGTCCTAATGACAGGTAGCTCTTTGCTGTTTGTATCTTGACGTTGATATATGACAATACCTGTGCTACGCCGTCATGCATCTCCCGGGCAAGTCTCTCTCGTTCCTCAATGGCCGCCGCTGCCTGGACTTTCTGGTGTAGGCGAGCGTTGTCGATGGCAACGGCTATCTGGTTTCCGGTGTTGGACATGAGTCGCAGATCATCGGGAGAAAATTTCCTATGGCTCAGAGTAGCTATTGTGAACACCCCGACTACAGAGTTCTGCGATATAAGCGGAATACAGGCCAGAGAGCGAGAGCCGCTGTTCTTAATGGCAGGCCCTATGCTACTTGCGTTGCTCAACACGTCTTCGATGAACACTGGTTCTCCTGAAATAGCTGCCATGCCGACCGGCCCTTCACCTGCCCTCAGCCTCGTGGGGTCGGACAGTATGGCGTCATGTCCGGCGCGGGCGGCCGGGACAAGCTCCTTTGTCTCACCGTCCACAAGAAATATCTCAGCCCCGTCGGCGCCCGTAATATGGGTAACCTCGTCCAGAGCCTTCTTGAGAACGACTTCCAGGCTCAGGGACTCGTTGACCGCTGAGGCCACGATATTTAAAACGGTAAGCTCTTCGTTGGTCCTGACCACCTCTCGCTGAATGCTCTCGATTTCGCCGAACACCACTCTGGAGAAGAGGAACGCCGCTCCTGTCGCCACGATCGTCGCGGCGAGGGTAATGACCGCCGGTTGGTATGCATATCCGAACAAGCCGTTCCTGATGGACTCGATGGCCCAGAAGAAGAAAGCCGGCGCCACCACCGTCAGGACTTTCAACAGAGTCATGCTCAGGCCTCTGGGGTCGTCCTCGAACCGCCTCGTAGCCGTTTTCTCTAATTGCCCGAGTTTGGCCTTCAGCCTGACAAGACCGATGAAATGCACTCTATCACCCGCTGGCCCTCCGGATTGTCATGACAAGCAGTGTCCGCCACGTCCGCCTCCAACACCTTCGGGTCAGGCCGGGTTCCAGGCGAGCACCGACGAGAGTCTCAACAAGACAGAGGTAACATAGCAGATTCTGATGGTTTATGTTGCAAACGCTCAGGCGCTTATGGCAATTATATGATGTCTGCTCGGGAAATCGGTTTGCGAAGCATTTGCAGCCGTGTAGCTGTGGAAGGGTGTGTTGTATTGACTGAGATGTTATTATTAATAGCAAGATTCTGCCATTGGGCCAACAACATTGAAGCCCGGAGAAAGGGTATCAGGAAGTTCAATCTTGGGAGGTGGTGAGCATGCCGGTTGTGACCATTCGAGGTAAGTTGGGAAGTGGAGCACCAGAAGTGGGGCGGGAGATCGCCCGCAGATTGAATGTGGACTACGTTGACCGGGAAATCATCGCTGATGTGGCTGTGCGGCTGCAACGGCAAGAGCCGGACGTGATCGCCAAAGAATCGCCGCCCCCAAGCTTGCGGGGACGGATAGCGGAAGCCCTGAGCCACAGCTATGGTGTGGGGGGATTGGAGGGTTCTTATCTGCCATCCTGGGAATTGCCTTTGGATGATGCTACGTACCTGAAGGCATTGAAATCGCTTATTGTGGAACTTGCTTCCAGTGGATCGATCGTGATCTATGGGCGGGGCAGCCAGTTCATCCTCAAAGGCAACCCCAATGCGTTCCATGTGCTGACGGTGGCTCCTCCTGAAGTTCGATTGAGGCGGGTGATGGATAGTCTCAAGCTTGACCAGGAGCGTGCGAGGCGGGAAATGGTGCGCTCCGACAACATCGGTCGAGAGTTCTCCAGGAGATACTTCCGTGCTGAATGGGAAGACCCACTTAACTACGATATGGTCATCAATACTGAGTTTCTCAGTTTTCATGCCGCTGCTTCGATCGTCGTCAATGCCTTTGGCCTGAAGGAAGCAAGAAAGGACAACTCGGCGATCCTGTAGCAATACCCGATCTGGCAGCGCCCCCCGCTGGAGAGGCGTAGACGCCAGGGCCCGCAGGGCTGAGACACATCGCCAAGCAGCCCGTATGACCGGTTCACCGGCGCAAGCTGCTTAAGTGGAACGGCTCGTCTACAAATGGCCTTTGAATACACTTCTGGACCAATCGATGCAGAGCAGTGTCACGCCGCAGAGGGCCAGCAGTTGCCACAGTGGAAGTGGCAGGACGAAGGGAGGGGCGCCTTGATAGCCGTCGAGGAACGAGATCGCTTTCCATGCCGCCTTCTCGATAAAACCGGTGGCCGAGGCTGAAACAGGCACGACCACCTGCTGTGTTCCTATTGTTGGGCCGGCCTTGACCTCGAAGTCTATGCCGTAATCGCCCTCTTTTGAAAGCGGCAAAAGGCCTGCATAGACACCGGGAGAGGTCTCCTTGAGCGGCAGACTCCCGGATTTCCCTTCGGCAGACCTGTAGTTGACCGAGACGCCGGCCTTTTGCACAGGATTTCCGCCATCGTCCCACAGGCGCAGCGAGACGGGGACATCATTCCCTGCACGTACCGGCAACTTCGGGTTGAAGCCTGGGACATCTGCATATGGTGGTGACAGCCAGTACAACAACCTGGTCCAGAACTCCGGGGGCGGCATATTGTCTGCTGTCGCCTGCACCGGTATCTCCGGCAAGTAGTACACCACTCTGCCTGAGCCATAGTACGATGCCACCAGCACAGGGTTGTTCTTGCCGTCCGCTGCCAGCACCTCGGCGGAGGCCTTCCCGCTGCTCACGCGATAATGGCTGACGGCGAATGGAGACAGGCCCGAAAGAAGAGGATGGCCGGGGTTGCGGAATACGGCCCGCGTCGCCTCCGAGACCTGTGGACCGCTTATCGTGACCGGGAGAACGTCGGTCAATTTGGTTGCGCCGGTGGACCTGGGGGTGGAAGGACCAACGATGACCACGTTGCCCCCTGCCGCCACATAACTCATGAGCGCGCGCGAGGCAACATCATCATAGGTCACATCCGCACCGATGTATGGGGCGGCCGTTAGCAGCAGGCTCGGCGTGAAGCCATTCCGTCCGTAGTTCACCGGACCCCAGCCAAAGATGAAAACGCGGCCATCGCCATACTGCCGGACCATGCCCACCGGCTTGCCGTCTACCGGGACAGTTATTGGCGTGCCGTGTCCGGTCGGCTCACCGGATATCTTGATGTCGATAGTCATGAGAGGCTGCCATGCGGGGTCGTAGTCCAGGAAAGCGGTTGTCCAGTCAAGCTTGTCGAAGTTTGCGCCGTCTATGTTGGCGCTCGGATACAGGCTCCCGTCGGGGTATATCAGGTGGAGGGAGGACAGGTCGGACTTGTGTACTACCATGTCGCCATATATGCAGGCTATGTCCTCCATGGAACGGACGCCGAGCCGATCCCTTAACATAGAGGCGACGTTGCGCTGCAACCAGTCGGCGGGAAAGGGAACGTCCCCGTAGGGTGGATGATGGTAAAGGATGCAATAAGGGTTATCGTTTCCCGGCGGGTTCACGGCCAGTCCACCTCCTGCATGGAAAAGGATCAGCAGGCGACCTCCGTTCCTTGTGTATTCGAGCAGCCGGTCCACGTCCTCCGCCTTGACGTCCGAGCTGGCCAGCACGACGAGGCCGTAGTCGTTTAAGTTCTGGGGCAGGGTATTGGTGCCGCTGTCGAAGACAACTCCATAGTCGGCGAAGACGCTTTCAAGCTTGCCCCGGTTGGGGAACGATTTCCAGTCCGTGAAGTAGTCTATGTAGACCTGCAGGTTCTTCCCCGTGTGCATTACCACTGTGTCGTAGCGGTTCAACATGTCGGATACCAGGGACAGGTTGTCAGGTGAGACGACATCAACGTTGTTCGAGGAACCTGCGCCGAGGACTGTGCCCAGGTATGTCTTGCCTCCCCCGTATTCCGCCAGGAGTATGTGCGGCCTTGTCACCTGGAGGTTGAAGTCTGCCCGGTCCGAAATCCCCGGCCGTACCATGACGATGGGATTGAGCAGGGCGAGCAGGAGCATGCCGAAACCTGTCAAACGCAACGCCGTAAGCCTCAGGCGACGGCGCTGCCAGACCATCAGCAGAATCACCCCAGCTATGACTGGAACCCACCAGAGCCCGTCAAAGGAGAAGGCAATTGCTTTCACGGCTGGGCTCTCTTCTTCAGCAATCCGTCGTATGACAGGTAAGCCATGGCCACAAGTATGCTGCCCACTAAGAAAGCCCACCGGTAGTCGTGGTAGCTACTGGCAGTGCGACTGATCTGTGCCTTCACATCTGCTGGCACGTCAATTGGTTGGCCTTCTGCATAGTTTACATAGTAGATCTTTTCATTGGATGCTGGAGCAGGTGCTGCACGCCAGAGGCTCCTGGTATTGTCAGTGCTGCCAGTCGCCGGCCTGACATCCCCGGAGACAGCAAACTCGACCACATTCGACCAGAATACAGGGAAGCTGGGGTATCTGGCCCAATTGCTCCACCTCGGGTCCGTTGTGGAAGCCCAGAAGAGGACCACTCCCTTCGCAGCCTTTTTCGATATCAGCATTGGTTGTCCGCCGACGCTCATCAATACCTGCTCCTTTGATGGGCGGTCCACAGCCATCCATTGGCTGATAGCGATAGGCAGGTCCTTCAGCTCCAGGTTCCTGGTCACAGGGCTGTCGGATACATCCACGCCGGCAAGCGGGTTGTCCTTCTTGAGCCTGATGGCGGCTGGCAACATAGGAGCGAGGAGGCTCTTGTTCCAGGCGTCGTTCACCTTTGGTCCAGCCGAAAACACCAGAGTGCCTCCAGCTTCTACCCAGGATTTCATCTCTGAGGCCAGTCCGGCATCGAATGCGGCGGCATCGACGCCGTCCATAACGGCCACCTTGCTGGTGGAAAGCAATCGGCGCAAGCCCGGTACATCCAGCGATTCCGGTTCGACCAGTGCGACAGTGCCGATGAGCGGCGAAGCCTGGAGCGCTTTCTGCGCATACCCCGGGTCTGAGTTGGCGCTTGAGGCGAGCAACACGGCATTCTGGCGCGGATAGACGGCAAGCTCCCATGGTACCCTGTCATCCATGTCGTGTTTCCCGCTCGTCCTGAGCACGATTTCGTACTTGTTCACGCCGTCCGGCGGCTTGATCCTCATCTCCTGCCAGGATAGCGATTGCGCCTGGAGGTTGACCTGGGTCCGGGCCACCGTATGGATGCCATCGTGCACCACCAGCAATTCGCCGCCCACGCGATCGGCGGAGGTGTTGGCCACTCCTACGAGCACGCGGGCCTCGGAGCCTGACGCTGCAAGGTGCGGCATATCAGCAGCCGCGATAAACGCCGGCCTGCTGTCTTTGTGGCTGGCCATCACCAGCAGTTGGACGCCTTCTTTGTCAAGGCCATCGCGCAACGCCGGCAGCCCTGGATAGCCAGACAATGTACCATTATCTGCCACAAGCACGAGGTTTGGCGCCACACCCGACCGTTGCTTCAAGGATACTGAAGCTTGATTGAATATGGCCGGAGAATAGGACGGCTTGCCTACGGGAACTGAGTAGCCGTGCAGGAGGGCCGCCAGGGTGTTCGCGCCTTCGCCGAAGGCTACCATTTCTCCCGAGGTGGTGAACAGGCCCCACGCGGTGTCTGCTGTCAATACTCTTGAAACGGCGAGGGCCGATTGCAGGAGCGGCACCTGTGCCGTGCCCGACATGAACGCCGCGTCGTCCACTATGAGAGCCAGCGGAGCCGGATGCTTTCGGGACAACAATGGCTGTGCCAGCGCTGCAGTCGCCATTGCAAGCGCCAGTACCGGCAAAATGAGCTTGAGAGGAGGCAATATGGCTCGGGGGCTTGCTGTCCGTGAAGCCTGCGGCAAGAAGCGGGTTGCGCTGAACAATATCCTGGGTGCCCTGCGGCGCTGGAGGTAGAACGCTGCTACCAATATTGCCGCAGCGATCGCTCCAAGCACTAGGAGAATTGGCTGAAGAAGTATCATGACCTGTCAATAGCTACCTGCTGCCTGTCACTGCTGGACAGTGTAGGCCGCCGCCTGTGCTTGGCGGCTGGCGTGGGGGCATATCCGGCGGAAGCGGTGGAACGGTTATGTGTGGCTGCCCCGGCTTCACCGGCACCTGCTTCTTTATCCAGTTCTTGGCACCGCTGCCATCCTGCGCCAGTGCGAGGAAGTAACGGCGAACGATATCCGTGCCACTGGAGGGCAGTTGCTCGGGTACGATGTCGCCAGCAGTCTGAGACGTGAGAGACTGCATCAGGTCCGCGTCAACTTGGGGCACTGCAAGGCGTTCTCCACTGTACTTCAGTTGAGGCCACTTGGCTGAAGCCGGCGCCTCGATATAATAGGAGGCCATCAGATTGGGCGAAGGCGCTCCTTCGTCGCCGGTCGCCGGCCGGAGCAGCACAGTGCCCATTACCAGCGTCCGGTCCATATCGCTGGCGGCTTGTCTACTCTGGTCCCCTTCCCATTTCACCTGTACGCCCAGCAACTCCTGCAGCCCCCTGAAGTCCAAAGCCACCTTGCGGAGCGGACCAAGGAAGTACTGTCCGCCTGTGTTGGCAGTCGTCGAAGTCAACTGGGTGGCTATGTCTTCGAGGTATTGTCCGTACTCCCGCAGGTTGATCTCCTGGGTGCCGAACATGATGTCCGATGCCTTTGTCAGGTCGGCGGCAGCAGAATTAAGCATAGCCTGTCGCTGAGCGCCGCTCTGTGATACCGCCAGTCCGATCTTTCTCCCTGCCTGGTCGAGAAGATAGTATGCGTCCGGTTTGTACATGGGAGTGGTCGAGAACGGCTCGGCCAGCGCCTGCATGCCGGCGCTCAGCGCCTTCAATGCATCCTCGGGCGTCTTCGCATTGTTGAGCGCCGCTATTCCCTTGTCTAGCTTGGTCACTGCCGAGCTGTAGCTCTCAACTGCGTTTGCATGCTGCTGCAACTCTCTGAGTTCATCGAAGTTGCTCAATGTCATGGCGATCTTACGGGAGGCGCCGATAAGCTGTTGCTCGCCCAGTTTCAACTCTTGCATGGCCTTGATATCGCTGGGGTTGTTCCACATGCCGAATGCGCTGCCCAGTGTCTCTCCCGCTGAGCCGAGCTGATCACCGGCAATACCCAGCGAGCCGTAGTACGAGGAAACGTAGCGCACCTTCCACAGGTCGGTGATGCCCATGTTAGGCTCTCTCTGCTGGTATATCCAGGCCTGGCCGATGTTGGTCGCGGTCGGCATAGTAAGGTCCTCGAAGCTGGTTGGCACGTTGAGCTTAATGGATGAGATGTAGTTGGCTGATATCGCCCGAGCGAGCTTGGTGCTTTCTTTAAGGGCCATCGCGGCTGCCTGCAGGTCCTGTGCGATCTTGGCCAGGTCTTCGGGGTTGCTTTTTACCCTCATGAGCTCCATGGAGGACGAAGCTGAAGCAATGTTCTTGGATGCCTCCGTCAGGGCGTTGAACAGTGTTTTTGCGTCCTCCGGGCTAAGCGCTGGGTCACTCGTGTTGGGTGACTTGGCAAGGTCCCGCGGCACTTTCGCGTTTGGCACATAAGATGGCCATGTGTCATCCCAACCGCTAGTCATCTTTTCTAGGTTGGTCAGGTCCTGCCATGGGATATGGCGTTCCATTAGAGGCAGGCTCTGGTTGACGAGATGAGAGTTGAGGTTCTTAAGGACATCTCCCAGGTCGGCCATCTTCTTGAGCAGGTCATCGACATTCGCGGCGTCGGCGAGAGAGTTTTCGATCTTTTGCAGCTCCTGCTCGTCCTCATAAAACTCAAGCTTGCTGGCCGCATTCATTATTACCTCACGCGCCTCCAACAGGTCGTTGGCCAGTCCGATACCGAGGTCTCTCATCTCGGGCGCGTTCGGTGAATTCGCAGCCCGCGATAGCAGTCGGCCTGCTTCGGTAAAAGCATGGCCGGCATCTGTAAAATCCATGCCTCCCACCTGGAACCCATCCATGTCACTTCCAGCTTTGCTCATCTCGCTTCCAGCGGCGGCTATCTGCCCCTGCTTGAGGTCCATGCCCGCCGTCTTCAGTTCTGCGCTTATCCGGACAAGCTGCTGTGAGCCAAGGGTGTGGGCCAGTGAATCCAGATAGTTCGCTGTGCCGATCAACGCCTCGCCAAGGCTGGCGAAGTCCCCCTGTTTGGCCTGTCCCGCTGCCTCTCCCAACTGTACGGCGGCTCCCCTCAAGTCCTGCACATTGGGTGGAAAACGGCTGGTGGAAGGCGTCACGGGATGGTGGAAGAATGTTGAACCCAGCCGATATCCGGCGAAGGCAAGGACGATGAAAAGGACGATGGACAGGGCCACGACAGAGGTCCCGTACTTCCACCAGAACGGCAGTTTCAGTCGCCGCAGGTCGAGCGACTTGAGACATGCCGTCGCGTCCCTCGCCAGGGCTGATTCGAAGGGGCCGGACGACCTGAGGCCTTTGCTGATGTCGACGAGTACTGAATACGCGCTGGCTATCCGGTCGGATGTGGCGAACTGCTGGTCGATGAGATATGCGGCTGCATGAGGCCGCCTGCGGTTGATCCGCTTCAGCGTGGACCGAAGGTATGCGAACTGCTGTTGTATAGGAGCTACATGTACCGTATCCACCTGCTGTTCCCGCTCCGGATCTTTGAGCCTCTGGCGTGCCTCCTGCGCATCAAGAATGTGATCAGCGCCACATCGTACGGGGTGGCCGTGTCGACAAGCACGTGTTCAATGCCGAGGCGGCTGCACTGGGCGCGCATGTTGTCGCAGTATTTGAGGAGCTCCCCACGATACCTGTCACGGAATCTCTCGTCTATCCTGACCGTCTGGTGCTTCGAGCTTTCCATATCCTGGAAGTCCACTGTCCCGCTGAAGGTCAGCTCCTTCTCCGCACGATCGAGCACATGGAACACGATCACCGTGTGCCCGCCGAAGGCCGCCCGGCGCAAGAACGAGGCGATTTCGGCGTCCTCGTCCAGCAGGTCGGATGCGACCACGACTATGGCCCTCCTTTTGAGCTTCGCAATGTGATCGCGGAAAACAGAGAAAGGGCCTGTCCCGGGATTGGTTGTCGCGGAATCGAGGTGGCGTAGCACTCGGTTAAGGTGAGACCTGCCCCGGCGTGTCGGCAGGAACGCGCCCTTGCCACCGGGAGAAACCAGAAGGCCCACGCGATCATGCTGCCCGGAGCCTATGAAGGACAGCGCCGCTATCAGGTACTTTGAGTATTCAAACTTCGTTATGGCGCCGGAGGAGAAAGACATAGAAGGGCTGGCATCCAGCAAAAACATAATGCTGGCGTCCCGCTCGACCTCGAACTGGCGGACAAAGAGCTTGTCGGTCCGCGCGTACGCCTTCCAGTCGAGCAGCCGTGGGTCGTCCCCAGGGGAATACTCGCGGAGGTCTGAGAAATCGAGACTGCATCCTTTCAGCATGGAGGGGTTCAACCCCTGAAAAAAGCCGCGCACCATGAGCCGTGCGGCCAAATTCAGGCGCTTGAAGCGCCGTACCGTGTCCGGCTGGAGTATGTTCGATCGGACTCCCTCTTCCCCCTGGACCGCAGGTGCAGCCGAGGGTGCCATGTCTACTTCTGTTCTCCTTCGAGCAGAGTGTCTATAATGCTGTCGACCGAGATTTCCTCTGCTTCTGCCTCGAAGCTGGGCACGATCCTGTGCCGCAACACAGGGTGCGCGAACCGCTTTACGTCAGTGATTGAGACATTGAACCGGTGCTGAAGCAGTGCATTCACCTGGGCCGCGCGGGTGAGGAATATGCATGCCCTTGGCGATGCTCCCCATTGCACATACTTGTTGACATAACTTATAGCGCCAGGCCCCGGGCGAGAGGCGCGCACCAGGTCTACGATGTAGGACATTACATGGTCAGCCACTGGGACTTGTCTCGAAAGCTCGCTGATCCTGGTCAAGTCAGCCGGGCCTGCCACCTTCTTCGTTTGTGGTTCCGGGTTAAGGTTCAATGTTACGATCCGGGCCTCTTCGTCCCTGGTAGGGTAGCCCACCTTTATCATGAACATGAAGCGATCGAGTTGGGCCTCGGGAAGCGGGTAGGTGCCTTCATGTTCTACCGGGTTCTGCGTGGCGAGGACAAAGAACGGTTCTCCAAGGGGATAGGTCTTTCCCCCGACGGTTACCCTGTGCTCCTGCATGCACTCAAGCAATGCCGACTGCGTTTTCGGGGCGGCCCGATTGATCTCGTCGGCAAGCACCATGTTGGCGAAAACCGGGCCGGGCACGAACTCGAAAGAGCGCCGGCCATCAATCTCTTGGAGGACCGTGGTGCCGACGATATCGGTTGGCATCAGGTCTGGCGTGAACTGTATGCGGGAGAATCTCATGTCCAGGACGGAGGCCAGTGTTCGAACCGTTAGTGTCTTGGCCAGGCCTGGTACGCCTTCTATGAGCGAGTGGCCGCAGGCGAAAAGGCAGATGATGAGCTCATCGACGAATGATTCCTGTCCGGCTATCACCCGGTGCAACTCCTGTCTGACCTGCTCGTGAGTAGCCGCCAGGTTCTCGACTGCTGTCTCTAGTGTTGTGGTTTCCATCTTCGTTCTCACACAAGGGATTAGGTCTCCAATGATACGCCCTCTAGAGCACAAGTCAATCCCCCCGACAACCAAAAGCGAGATTGAGTCTAGACTGCGTTGGGCAAACGAAAAACAAACATGAATCAACCGACCGCGGCCGATGAGAGACCGCTAAGCAAGATGCCGCGGCAACGTTTGTTATGTTGGCCTGTCGGGCCTTTGTTATAATGCCTTGTCGCAAGCCCAACGGGCACAGCTAATTTGGAGGAGGTGCAGACCACATTGGGTGCAACGGGGACATCTACGGCGGACAGGACGCTGAACATACTTGCTGGCATTGCCCGGACGGAAGAGGTCCGACGAAACCTGGACCTGGACCTATTCAAATTCCATCTCCTTGACTCATTGGGTATGGTGCAGCTCATGGTCGCCCTGTCGGAGGAGTTTGGCATCGAGGTCTCACCGTCCGAGATTGGACGCGAAGACTGGGCCACCCCCCGCAAGATCATCGCCTATATGGAGTCCCGCGCAGGCGTATGAAGAGCTACCGCCTGGCGGCTGCCCTGCTGGTCATACTCCTATTGTTGACCTCAACGGTCGGCGGCATTACCTATGCCCGGAGGACCGAGGACAGATATATTCACGCGTTGGCACCGCAGATGTTCAGTCTGAAGAACCAGGGCACTGCGTTGCAGGCATCAGCCTTTCGGCAACCAGACCTGCTGCCTATCTACGGAAGCTCCGAGCTGAATATCGCCAACCCGTACCATGCCAGCACCCTTTTCCAGACTTACCCCACCGGTTTTACCGTCTTCCCCGTTGGCAAGGCGGGCACCACGGACCTGATAATGCTTCAGGACATGGCAGCGGTAGGGCCAGACATAAAGGGCAAGAAAGTGGCCATCTCTCTATCACCTCCCTGGTTCTTCAATGCGATGGCCGGCGCTGACAGCTATGCCGGCAATTTCTCGCTGCTGCATGCCAACGCACTGGCATACAGTACCCAGGTGAGCTTTGCCGTGAAGCAGGGCGCAGCCAGAAGAATGCTTCAATACCCCAAGACCCTTGAGGGCGATCCAGCTCTCAAGTTCGCTCTCGAGCGTCTGGCAGACGGTTCTCTGTTGAGTCGCGCTGCCTACTACCTCATGCTTCCGCTGGGGAAGCTATGGACCCTGGTGCTCCGATTGCAGGACCATTGGGACACGCTTAGCCTCATCCGAAAGATGAGCCAGGACAAGAAGCAACCGCTCAGGCCCGAGGTAACACGCCAGGCTGCTGTCCTGGATTGGGGGACTCTAATACCCAAGTCCATTGAGGAGCAGCGTCAGCATGCAACAAACAATCCTCTTGGCGTTGATGATCAGGCATGGCTGAAGACATTCCGGGACCAGGTTGCGAAGCAGAAGAACACGCGCAACGATGCACAGTTTTTGAGGAGCCTGGGTCAGGCGGCCGAGTGGATCGACCTCGACCTGCTGCTGCACGGACTGAAAGACATGGGAGTCCAGGTACTGGTCCTCAGCATGCCCCTCCAGGGAACATACCACCAGTACACCGGTGTGTCTGAGCAAGCGCACCAGGCATATTACGACAAATTGCGCCAGGTTACGCAGCCCTATGGCGTGCCTGTCATGGACTTCAGAGACCATGATATGGACAAGTACTTTTTGATCGACCCCGGAGCACATGTGAGCCGGGAAGGATGGGTCTACTATGATCAGGCTCTGGAAGCCTTCTACCACGACGCTCAAAAATAGCCTTGGCCGCATGATCGCCAATCCCTGGCTGCGCATGGCCTTTATGACGCTGTTCTACCTGGGAATACTGACGGGCCTCATCTTGCTCTACGGCAAGGGTGACTTCTCCACGCCGAGTTTTATTTATCAGGGGTTCTAAGCGGATGAACATACTCGAACGAATAGATTCCTTGGGACGCAGAGTGCCCGAGAAGGTAGCACACGTGAGCGGCCCCAGCACTCTTACGTATGGAACGCTGTTGTATCGCTCAAATGCACTAGCTGCACAAATTGCAGGAATGCTACCTGACGATGGCTCACCGGTAGTGGTCCTGGGACACAAGGAATGCGAAATGCTGGTTGCCTTCCTTAGTGTGATCAAGTCCGGGCATCCCTATGCGCCGGTTGATGCATTCCTCCCGCCCCAGCGCGTGGCCAGGATCAGGGATACTTCTGGCTCACAGCTCACGCTGACTCCGGAGTACGTTTCCAGGTTACCTGATATCCAGGCGGCGCCTCCGCGCAGGCAGGCGAAGCCTTCAGACCCTTATTACATAATGTTCACTTCGGGCAGCACAGGGGACCCCAAAGGTGTCGTGATCACCTTCGGCTGCCTGGAAGACTTCCTCGTTTGGATGTTGGCTGAGCAGCGCATGGCTGAGGGCCAGGAGGTATTCCTCAACCAGGCGCCATTCTCTTTCGACCTGTCAATAATGGACCTGTACCTGAGCCTTTTGACCGGCGGGACACTGTTTAGCGTCACGTCGCAGGACATCGCCAATCCGAGGCAACTATATCAGAAACTCGCCGCGGCGCAGTTGACCATATGGGTCTCGACACCCTCGTTCGCCCGGCTCTGCCTGGCGGAACGGCGATTCAACGCCGAGATGCTTCCGCGGTTGCGCCTGTTCCTCTTCTGCGGTGAGACCCTGCCCCCTGAGGTTGCGGCTGTGCTATTGGACCGTTTCCCGGCCGCTGAGGTGTGGAACACCTACGGGCCCACCGAGGCCACGGTGGCCATGACATCGGTGCGCATCGACCGCCAAATGATCGAGCATTACCCCTCTCTGCCCATCGGCTTTCCAAAGCCGCGCACGCTGGCGCTGGTAATGGATGAGGCTGGCTGGCCGGTGGCACCTGGGGAACGCGGAGAGATCGTCATAGCTGGCCCCAATGTGAGTCCCGGCTATCTCGGCAGACCAGACCTCACTGCCCGGTCCTTCTTCAAACTTGATGGCCAGCAGGCCTATCGAACGGGTGACTGGGGAAGATACCGCGATGGACTACTATTCTTCGAGGGCCGCAAGGACAGCCAGATCAAGCTCCATGGCTACA
Organism: Chloroflexota bacterium; assembly: GCA_016190755.1. Lineage (GTDB taxonomy): Bacteria > Chloroflexota > Dehalococcoidia > JACPPY01 > JACPPY01 > JACPPY01. Next base: position 19,449 of record JACPPY010000038.1, read on the forward strand.
GGATAGAGATAGGTGATATTGAGGCTAACCTGCGCGCTCTGCCGGGCGTGCGGGACGCCACAGTAGTGCCGGAAGGAAAGGACGGCAGCTACGATTCACTGACTGCGTACCTCATTATGGCGGACCGCCCATCCGGGTCCGACTTCGAAGTATCCTGCACCATACGGGAGCAACTCGCCGAGCGCTTGCCCGCATATATGCTGCCCCGCAAGTTCTGTTTCCGGCAGTCCTTCCCTATGACGACCAATGGCAAAGTAGACCGACGCAGCCTGGTGGACTCAACGTAATATGGTACCGTATGCCAGTTTCCTTTACTTCGGGGTACTGCTCTATGTAGTAGCAACCACCCCGGTTATGCAGCTCTTCCGGCGCACATGGCGTGTCTGGCTGCTGGTCGCCACGCTGGCCATGCTAGTGGTTCAATACTGGACGGCCGAGAAGCCGTGGCCCAACATATCAGTGCAGACCATCTGGCTCGTCCTCGGCTACGCCGTCTTCGAGTGGGCCGTCGCAATGGCTTTCTCACTGGTCCGCAAGCGTGGCAAGCATCGCCTGGTATTCTACAGCGCGGTAGCCCTGGGCCTAGCGCCTCTGGTGGTGGTCAAGTTCCTGCCACTTTTCTCTCAAGTCGACCTGATCGGGTTCCTGGGAATCTCTTATCTGACGTTCCGCGCCCTGGATGTAATCTTCTGCGTTCAGGACAAATTGATAACGTCCCTGTCCGTACCGCAGTACTTCGCATTCCTGCTGTTCTTTCCGACCATTTCGTCGGGACCGGTCGACCGCTACCGGCGCTTCACTAGCGACTGGAATCACAACCGTACGTGGAAAGAGTTCCGCACAGACCTCGACGGTGCACTACATCGTGTTTTCATGGGATTCTTGTACAAGTTCATACTTGCCATGCTGATCAAGCAGTATTGGCTGGATCCATGGGCCGGTAGCTCGCAGGCGTGGGGTATCATCTCCTACATGTATGCCTATAGCTTCTATCTGTTCTTCGACTTTGCCGGATACAGCAACTTCGCCGTCGGCGTGAGCTACCTCCTGGGAATCCATCCGCCTGATAATTTCAGGATGCCATTCATCGCCCGCAGCATACGGGACTTTTGGGACCGCTGGCATATCAGCCTTTCCTATTGGTTCCGCGACCACGTGTACATGCGCTTTGTATTCACCGCCCTGAAGGGCCGGTGGTTCAAGAGCACGCATGTTGCTGGATACCTGGGTTTTGTGCTGTCCATGGGACTAATGGGAGTTTGGCATGGCACACAGGTCCACTTTGTTGCCTACGGCCTTTACCACGCCGGGCTGCTCATCGGCAACGACTGGCTCAGCCGGTGGAACACGCAGCACCACATTTGGGGACAGGGGAGACCATGGAAGCTCGCCCAGATATTCCTCACCTTCAACCTGGTCTGCTTTGGATTCCTGATCTTTTCAGGTCGACTCTTCTGAGGCTGGCTATTGAGCAAGACGTGGCTGAGTTAATGCCGTTCCCTTCTTGCACAGAGGAACACTGGAAAAAGATACGCACCACTGCGGGACTCTACACACTCGCCCTGACACTACCGTCCTGAGCTCGATTGACGTTAGTGTGCGGCGTTGCTAGAATAGTCTCGCGTTGGGGATATAGCTCAGCTGGGAGAGCACTGCGTTCGCATCGCAGGGGTCGGGGGTTCGAATCCCCCTATCTCCACTTTTTGTTTGCAAGGTGTCTACAAAACGTCTTCTGTATGCTATGACCACTTCAAACCGACTCGATGCCCTCATCCTTCAGCCACTCCAATACCCGCTCACGGATGCGGCTGTTATTGAAACTGAACCACCTCTCCCGCTCTTCTGGATAGTACTCCAGCACGTCTTTGAACCGGCGAAAGGGGTGGCGCTGTTGGATGGCTTGTGTTAGCCTGTCCTGGAGCCGTTCATTCTCCACTGTGGAGATGAAATCCTCCATGTCGCGATAGGCTTCGTCTGAGCCGGCTTTCGGGATGGAGATGTACCGGCCGCCGCAATCCCGCTCGATCCGGTCGGCATCCCGGAGGAGTTTCTTCTGCCAGTCGTGAATGCCAAGTCTTGCAAGGAGAGGCTCGATATCGACATCGTCCTGTTCGGACGCGTTTTCTCCGTATATCGTCACCAGCTCCTGCCGAGTCTCATCTGTGACCATAGAATCGAGGATTTCCACCAGCCGTTTCTTGCGTGCATTCTTTTGCCGCAGCTCCGTGAAATAGCGGCGCCATTCCTCACCTCTTCCGCCTGTCTGTAGGGTATTTCTCACACAAAGCAGGTAACCTGCCGCTTCCTCGTATGCTCTTGGTTGCGTTCGGGCGATGCAGTCTTCGGCAAGCTTTTTCCAGATACTGACAGCCCTGTCCGGATAGCCTCCTGCGATTGCCTGAGAGATGCGGTCGTCTTGAAGTCCCATCCAATGCCTGGACCTTCTGGTAACTGCCATGTCATACCAGCGAACTACTTCGTCCGGGCGCTTTTCTGCAATTGCGATATCAATCAATGTTCCTATCAGGGGGAAGTCCTTATTGACTTTGGCAGTAGCCCTCCCAACGCCCGTTTCCGGCAACGGCCACCGCGGAATGGTCCCGTTGGGAGTCTCCTTCTCCTTGGAATTGTCAGGAAGCTCACCTGTCTTCAAGAAACGCATTGCGGCTGGCCGGACCGCAGACCAGACACCCGCTTGCTCGGCTGAGGCCTGTAGTTTCCGGAATTGCTCTGCCGACGGCATGGCAAAGAAATCGTCCGCGACGAGCGCAGTAACTCCAATCCAGTCGCCTTCTTGCTTCCGCATTTGGCGCAGGATATCGTGGAGTTCTCCGGCGATACCAGGTAGGCTGGCCCGGCTATCTTTGATCCCCCTCCGAATCCATCGTTCAGCTTCCTGCCGGCGGTCCTCTTTTATCAGGTAGCTCACCAGACGGACGTAGCTTTTGGTCCTTTCTGCTTCCTGTTCGCAAAGAGGGATAACCTCATCCCGGCGTCCAGCATTGACAAGGGCAGTAATGACCCAGTCGCTGAGACGGTCACGCCGGTAGCGGCTTGAATACTCGTCCTCACCTTCGGGGGCGCCTGACTCGTTCAATCGCTGCAATAGTCTGTCCGCCAGAGTACTCCAATCAGCCGCAGCATGTTGCCGCTCCCAGAATGCATCAGCGCCACTGCAGAATTCATACTCATCTTCCAACTTCGCCTCCACCGCCCAGAGCATTCTGTCGGCGGGTGATAGGCTGGACTTGCTCAGCGCTTTGAAAACAATGTCCATGCAGGAAGCGATTTCTTGTATCGATTCGCCCTCATCATCGACCGTCTCCACATGCCGTTTGCCCGCTGCTAGCAGTCGCTTCCCCAGCTCCACGACTTCGTCTGCATGTCCTTTTTCAAGAAGCATCTCCAGGCGGTCCCGCATTGCCGAGTAGTCCGGTTCTACAACATTCCATTCGCCGCGCCAGTCTGGCTCAAATCCGGCGCCAAGTTCCTCAATTTCCTTCCGCAAGGCCTTGACCAGCGTTGCGGCATCCCCCTTTAACAGATGATATCTGTCTCGCAGAGCGTCGTGTACCGCCGGGTAGCGCTGGCTCAGGCTTTCGAGCAGTCTTATCAACTCTGCTTTGCTCTGTTCTTCGAGATAGGAGTGCAACGAGTCCGTGGCAGTACCTATTTCCTCCTGTTCCACACCCTCACCAAGCCATGTCTCATCCGCCACATCCTCGTTAAGTAATGCCACCCGTTGGTCGCCTTCGGCGATGGCAGGGACAGCGACGTTCTTCTCCAACCTTTCCAAGTATTCAAGCAATACAGCCACCGCGTGTTTGCATACGCCCTCATAGGGACAAGTGCAAAAGGCAGTCAGGTCTCCGCTTTCAATGGTAACCATGGTGGCGTATCTTGCGGTCCCCTTCACCCACGCCACTATTCCACCATCAGGAGTACGCGCGAGTTCCTGCACCCGGTGACCGCGCTGGTAGCTCCGGCCACGGGAAGCGATGGTGCTACCAGCCCAGTCCTGGATATCATCCCAGGTCAAATTGCTGAGGGTCTCATCTCTTGGTTGGTCCAATTCAGAGTCCTTGGAAAGTGCCGAGGAGCAGACGCGGACCAGGCGAAAGGCTGGCCCCCAATCCCGATAACGTACCCATGGCAAAGAGCGTGGTCCCAATGATCATGCGCCCGACACCAGCCCTTTTGGTTAACACAGTGTCAGTTCTTTTTCATACTACATCAGGCGCCACATTCTGACAACGGCCGGGGTTTTCTTGCTTTCACTTGACCGTTGACCCAATATGGTACTATGCTGATGTCACGACGGCTCCATTATGGAGGTAGTTCAGTGCCCATAAACGTATCGTTGAAGAATGTTCCCGAAGATTTGGTGGAAAAACTTCGCAGGAGGGCCAAGCGTCACCATCTGTCCCTCCAAGGTGAACTCATGGCAATTATCGAGGAAGCTGTTGGACCTAGCAGGCTCTCGTTAGAACAAGCAGAGTTACGCCTTGGTGAGCTGCGGTTCGAGACACGAGACGAATCCACATCATGGCTCAGAGAACTGCGCGATGCCCGCTAAGGTTGTGGATGCCTCTGTTATTGCAGCATGGTGTTTTAGGGAGCCGCGGGCCTCGGAAGCCTTGGGAATCCTTCGTGGTTCGGATTTACATGCGCCGATTCTTCTGGCATATGAACTGACCAGCATAGCCAGAAGAAAAGCGATAGTATACCCTGAAAAGGCACCGGTCTTGGAAGAAGCCCTCCAGACGGCGCTTGCTGTCCCCATCCACTGGAGAGAAGTTGACCATCTCGCGGTGCTGCGTCTTGCCGTAGAGTCCAATCTGACTACTTATGACGCGTATTACCTCTACCTGGCGAAGAGACTTGGCTTGCCCCTCGCTACGTTCGACCAACAGCTTGCCCGAGCAACCTCAAAAGGCTGAGTGGCTGTTCACGCAGCGATGCATGGCCAGCAGTCTGCAGGTTTTCCCGCGAGCTTGAAGCAGTACAGGGCAAAAGGAAAACGTTGCTGTAAACGTCATTTGTCAGCCCGGTTCTGCGTGACCAGGGCAACCTCCGGCCGGAAGGCTCTGTCTACAGTAACCTTGTCTCCACTTTGTGTTAACATTTTGTGCACTCTTTATGATACCGGAGTACGCCTTTTTTGAACGGTGACTGAACAGCACCGCTAGATTTCCTCTAATACTATAGTTGCAGTTCAAATACGAAGTGCAACTGTATCTCTGAAGCACATGACCGGGTATGTGCAACTGTAGTACTAAGCCGCGCAGTTCATCATGAAACGGAACAAATATTTCGTTGACTCATGTGCGTTCTCACCAACTACCATGCTCCGTAACGCCTCCCCGGCTCTGGCTGAGTCGCCATTCTGTTACATCGAATACCTGTCGGCACGTATCTTGATTATGTGTACAGATAGATGTACACTAGTGATTGAGATTCGAAAGGATTTGGGATGGCGTACCAGATCAGAATAACCCCGACAGCCCTAGAGAGTGTTATGAACCTCCAATGAGCAAAGGTGCGGCACGATGAAGCAGCAAGAACACGAAAGCCACAAGATGCAGCCCCATAACCGTGGCTGGCAACCTCTCGTAGTCCTTGGCCAGTCTCCTGA
>JACPPY010000035.1 GCA_016190755.1 Chloroflexota bacterium
CCAGACACCGCAAGTGTTTGTGTATACATCCGGAGATGTCAATTCCTCTTCGGTAACTCTTTTGGCACCACATCGCCGGTTTTCCCGCGGAAATTCATATCTGGGCCGCCGAGAACTCGTATCTGGGGCGAAAAACTCACTGTAGAAGATGGGTTGGATAATGCTGGGCGGATAGCGCGGCCATACACCCGTCCGCTGCGGACACCACTGCCTGGTAGAACCTGCGGCATGAGACGTCGCCCGCCGCATAAACACCTTCGACGGACGTGCTCATATCTTCCCTGTCTACTTTGATGCAGCGGCCCTCAGATAGCTTTACCGCGCCTTGCAGGAAGTCCACGATCGGAAGCCTACCATGCAAATACAGGAACACGCCCGATACATCGAGTGTTCGATTGCCACCGCTCGAATCTTCCAGGACCAGGCCTGTGACGGAGCTATCGCCCAGAATCTGCACCACGCGGTATCCCAGCAGCAATTCGGTGCTTGGTGTATTGTCGACAACTTCCTTCTGGTCCTGGCTTAATGCAGTGTTGACGAACGCCAGGTAAATCTTCTTGGCGAATTTAGCAACCTGCGGCAACTCCTCCAGCGCCAGTGCCGCCTCGCCGGCCATAGCGACAGCGGCGTCCTGAAAGAAGGCTGCATCGCAGGCCGCGCAGTAGGCCACACCCCTCCCGATCAGTCTGGCCTCACCGTTCATGCTGGGCTCACGTCCCATGGCTCCAGTGGCGATGATAATTGTTCTGCCATGCAAAGCGCCGCCGGAAACCACCACCTCCTTGATCTGACTCCCGAGGTCTACGGCAACCACTTCGTCCCGCACCACATTTGCGCCGAACCCCTCCGCTTGCTGGCGCAAAATAGAGAGCAGTTCCATTCCGGAGACCGCTTTGAGCAGCCCGGGGAAGGCCTCGATCCGGCTGGCCTTGCCCAGCGCCCCGGCGGCGGGGTTCTTGTCCACCACAACAGTGCTCAACTTCCCGCGCGCAGCGTAGGTGGCCGCGGCCAATCCCGCCGGCCCGCCTCCGATAATTATCACATCGTAAACTTTATCAGCCAAGTATTCTTGTTGGACGCTATACTCCGGCATGGGTTCCCCCTTTCTCCCGCCAGATAGGCTACCCGTCTCTACCGGCTACCACCTGTCCTTTCCCACAGCACAACGGCGGGAGGCTGTTACTCACGCCATTTCAATGATAGCATCAAGGACCGGCGCCGGTTCAAGGAGCAGGTTGAATAGAGCAAGGATGCGCGCCTTGTACTTTACAAGGGCTAGCGGGGTTGCACGACTACATCTACAAGGGCGGGTTTATTGCTCTTGACTACCGCAATAGCTCTCTCTAGAGCCCCTCTTAGGTCCTTCGGGTCCGAGACCGGTCCTTCGCCGTACATGCCGAAAGACCTTGCCAGTCCCGCGTAGTCCATTGACGGCGTCGTGAACTGGCTACCAACTTTGGCTGCCTCAAGAGACCGGCCCCGTTCCCTGGCGACCGCATGGACCTGGTTTTCTATGCCCACGTAGGCCCGGTTGTTCAGCATGACAGTCAAGAAGGGTATATGGTAGCGCGCCGCGGTCCACAGGCCTGAGGGTGTGAAAAGGAAATCTCCATCCGTCTGGAGATTAATGGAGAGGCGACCATGCACACTGTTAGCCAGGGCGGCGCCGATAGCGAAGCCCAGACCACACCCTATGTCTTTCTGCCCGCCGGGGAAACGGTAAGGCTTGTCGAAGCTCCACAGCCGTCGCGCTAACCCCGAAGGGTCTTTGCTTACCAGCGACCAATCATCGTTCTTGACCAGATCACCGAGCTCAGCGAAAAGCCGCATCCAGGAGACGGGCTTCTTTTCCCACTCCGACTCACGGTCTTTAGTGACCTTCTGGCGAAGGACCTGCTTGCGCCGCTCGAAGCCCGCCAGCCTGCCCAGCGATGCCGGCGCCTTTCCCTTGAGGAGCTCGCGGCAGCACGCTGTAATGGCCGGCAAAGCCAGCGAACTAGAGGCGGCAATGGGGAGAGCAACCGGTACAAGTTTGCCGTATCCCTGAGCCCAGCTCTTGACGCGGTAGTCCTGGAGAGTGATCTCGATAACCTTGGTCTTATTTGAAATCAGATAGCTGTAGTCTCGGTCCGACTTCTCGGTAGTCGTTAAGCGGCGGAAAAGATGCGGCACATCGAGGGAAAGCACAACGTCGGCTTCCCGTAGCAAATCGTTCTGCGCGCCCGTCAGGTCCAGGGGATGATTGCTCGGGAAGTTGAACGAACCGCCGAAATCGATAACGGGGGCCGAAAGTAGCTCTGCCAACTCAATGAGACAAGGAACAGCCGCAGGGTCGCGGCCCATATATTCAGCAATGATAACCGGGGTTTTTGCCTCTGCCAGTAATTCTGCCGCCTGTCGTACAGCCTCCGGGTCTGCCTGAGGACGCGAGGGAGGCACATAGTTCGAGACAGGCATCGCGGGGACTTCCCCGTCAAGTTCCTCCTCCTGAAGACCCGAATCAAGGCACACGTAGACTGGGCCGCGTGGCTCAGTCATGGCTACGCGATAGGCCCGAATAATCGACTCAGGTACGCTGGCAGCGCTCCCCGGTTGGTCGTCGAACTTCACGTACTCGCGGACAATCGTCCCCGGCACAAGCGACGTATGAATCCAGTCCAGCCAGGGACGCCGTTTCTCCATCGCCATTGGACCGTTCCCGCTGAAGACCAGCACAGGGGCCTGGTCCATCCACGCGTTATATACTCCCAATGAGGCATTGAGCAGGCCGACGGTGTCATGGACGATAACGGCCATGGGTTTTGAGGTCACTCTTGAATAGCCATGAGCTATGGATACCGCTACGGACTCGTGGGTACAAAGGAGAAGCTTCGGGCCGCCTTCTCCGAGGTGATTGACCAGGGACTCGTGCAGGGCCCGATAGCTTGTCCCAGGGTTAAAAGCGATGTACTCCAGACCTAGGCCTTGCAAGGCCTCCGCCATCAAGTCCGACCCGTATTTGGCTTGGGACATATATAACACCTCATCTATAATAGTGTGGTTGCTAGCCTATTTTGTTCACCCGGACCTTGACAGAGGTCTCGATGTTTCCACAAATTGGGTCCATATGCTCAAAGTCCATCGGGAGGAGCCTGTCGAAATTGGTCCCTTTGCCTTTGGCTATCGGCTGCCCCTTCGCCCAATGGCCGGCCGTCGCTGCAATGCCTATGGTTTGCGGGTGCTGTCCCTCCAGCAGCTTGATCCTGCCTGTCGCCTTCCGCCCATAGTAAGTCTCGACCTCAACCAGGTCACCGTCCTTGATTCCCTTTCTGTGCGCGCTGTCCAAGTTCATCGTGATACTGTACGTGTAAGGATTCATACGGCTGGCCTCATCCAGCCAGGGTTGCTCCATCGTCATGGTGCCACTGTGCAAAACGTCGCGATAAGAATAACAGAAGAACTCATATTCGCCGTCGTTGATTTGATGGGTGGTACAAGGGAACCACGATATTAGCGGAGTGTACTGCGCTACGTTCATATTCAGCCCGGTCTTCTCGTTTATCTGGACAACTTGATCTTTCATGTGCGCCAGGTGTTCAAGATAGATGGGCACTCTCAGATCAAGAAACCACATCCAGAAGGCCTCATCTACCTGTTTTGGCCAGGATATGAAGCCTTTTTCCTTGAACCATGCCCAGTCATGTTCAGGGCCGAAGATGCTTTTGACTACCCTGTCTCCTACCACGGGCATCGTCGGCCTTTCCCCAGGCTTCAGCGCGTATTCTTTCCGGATAGGGACCTTGCTGTTAATCCTCTGGCCGAGCTCAGAAATAAGGTCGCGGTTCCACTCTTTGCCCAATCTATCCAATATTTCCAATCCAACGTCATACGAGCTTCGCCTCTGGCCTATCGGCTCGACAACCGGCTGCAGGATATGATAGCACCAGTCTTCCATGCCCCAGGCGTGGTTGAAGTTCTGGGCCAGACCCACATTCCAATGCTCCGCCTCCAGATAAGAAACATCCGGCAGGACGATGTCAGCAAAGCCTTCGGTCAATTCGCTGTTGAAAAGCTCAAAGCTCACAATGAATGGAATCTGCTTGAGGGCTTCGGCGATGGGCTCCCACTCGCCTGTGCTGATAGCGAGGTTGGTGGCGACGGTGATAAGCATTTCACAGTCGTGTTTAGTCCCCAGCTTCTTCCAGACTTCTCCTCTGTCGGCCCCACCAGTGACATACTTGCTGCCCCCGATTGGCTGGATGTCCGTCAAATCCGACTTGTGTTTTAATGAAGGCAACTCGACCGGCCATTCCTTATATCCGCCGGAGATATGTTGAGGATGAAGCTGCCCGCTGTACGGTCCAAACCGTTCCGTAGCCAGGAGACCATCCACCCCTTTGAATACCGACCATTTAAGTCCAAACGAGTCGGGGGTTCCCGGATAACCGTCAGTCCTGGCTGGCCAGCCGGTCGTCCCCCCCGGAACCTCAACAGCCCCCACCAGGTCGCTGAGCAGATTCACTGCGAAACAGGTATGGTAGGAGTTTTCATGGCCCTGCCCTCCGCGGAAGACGACCGCCGAAACCGGCCGGTAGGGAAGGTTGTGGCCTTGTATGCTTATCGTGCTGCCCACCTTGGCCTCGCGGGCAAACTCCGTCGCTATCCGACGGATGGTCTGCGCCGGCACGGTGCTCACTTTCGATGCCATCTCCAGGGAGTATCCCTTCAGGTGCTCTTTTATGAGAGCAAAAGCTGGCCGGCACTCGATTCCATTAACGTTGAAAGTGCCCTCAAGGGCATAGTCCTGGATACTCGGGTCGTCATAGGCCTTGGGAACGCCTGCGGCGGCATCCCAGACTAGAGGCTTATTGTCGTCACCATCGCCTATGTACTCCACTTCCTCGCCCTTGTCCTGGTCTCCCCGAATTCCGTATCGGATCCTTTTCAGACCCCTGGATGGCCCCTTCTGCCTGATATACTTCATGTCGGGCCCTATCAGGTACGGAGCGTTGGTCTTCAGCTTGAGGAAGGGCAAGTCCAGGATGCCCAGATCATTGACTATGACGTTGCACATAGCCAGGACAACAGCCGCATCCGTACCCGGAACGATCGGCACCCATTCCGTCGCCTTTCCAGCAGCAAAGTTGCACAGAGGATCAAACACAACCAGCTTCATCCCCCTTGCCCTCGCCTCTGCCACCAGCCTGGCAGTGACCATGGCCGAATGTCCCGAGCCATGCCCTTTGCTGGCCCCGAAGTAAATCGCGTAGTTGCAATTAGTAAAATCAGGGACTATCGACCATGACCCATGCGTCAACCCGCCCACCGGGTGCGCCCCGTCGCCACAGTGTAACCCGGCTCCCGCCGTAAATCGGCCGACAGGACCGAGCATGTCTAGAGCATTGCTGATCCTCCAGGGTTGCCACATTGTTCCCGCTGTGATGGCCAGCTTCTCGGAGTTAGTTTCGAAAATGCTTTTGATCTTTGGGACGATCTCATCAAGTGCTTCTTCCCAGGTTATCTCTTTCCACTTCGGATCGACTCCGTGTCCCTTTTCCGGATTCGTCCTTCGAAGGGGCACGTTCAAACGATTAGGATCATACAAGACCTGCAACCCGGCAGCCCCTTTGGCACAAAGCCCACCCCTGGAACCCCTGGAATGCTCGGTCTCACCCTCTATCTTCACGGCTACACCGTTCACGCGATGGACTCGAACGCCGCATAAAGCGTAGCAACGTCCACATAACGTAGATATCCAGACGTCTTCCCGAATGTTCGTCTTCAGCTTATCCATCGGCGTTCTCCTCCATAGCAGAACTGGGCCTCTCTCTTACGTCGCACTCAGGCATAGGCATACCCAAAGACAGCGGTTGTTTGAATCACATTTTACTCCACTGGTGGACTCTTTAGCCAGTTCCATAGACACTCCTTACATGCTGTGCTAAAATAGCTGCCACATGCATTTACTTTCGCCTTAGGAGTATTTCCAACTCTTACAGTCTGCCGAGCATCTATCGCTATCGTTATTTATTTATGGAGGGGTGCAGCAATGCCAATGGACAAGAACTACATGATGGAGGAGACAGGAGTCAAGTACGGCTATATGGATGGGGAGTACCTTCCATGGGGGGACTGCAAAGTACACATGTACAGCCACGTTGCCCGCTACGGTTTCAGGACGTTCGAGGGCATCAAGGCCTACTGGAACAAGGAGAAACAGGAACTTTATGTGTTCCGGTTGCAGGACCACCTAGAGCGACTCGTGCAGTCAAACAAGCTTATGAGGATCCAGATCCCGTATACAGTCAAAGACATGACAGAAATCATTGTCGAGCTCTTGCGGAAGAACGACCTGCGCAAGGATTCATATGTTCAGCCCAGCGGCTACATCGGGATGGGAGGGCTGATGGCGACATCTCCTGAGGCCGTCTTCATGGGCTTAATGATCCCGGCTCTTCCGTCGGCTTCGACGGAAGGGAAGGACTTCGCGAAAAAAGTCTGTATCAGCTCCTGGCGACGGATCACCGACAAATCCACTCCTCCGAGAATAAAAGTAGGATGCAATTATCTCAATAGCTGGTTTTCCCGTATTGAAGCCCAGGCTGGCGGCTATGATTCCGTGCTTTTTCTCAACGACCAGGGAAAAGTATCGGAGGGGGCAGGAACGAACCTTTTCATGATACGCAAGGGGGTTCCCTACACACCGCCGGTTACTGCCGATATACTTGAGGGCATCACGCGAGACACCTTGAAGGAACTGCTCAAAGAGGAACTCGGGCTCACTACCATTGAGCGCGATATCGATAGGACAGAGCTCTGCGTCTCCGATGAGGTCTTTCTCTGTGGGACAGGCAGTGAAATAATCCCTATCAGCCATATAGATGGGTTGGCTGTTGGCAATGGAGGCATCGGACAAATAACCCGTAAGGTACGGGACATCTATTTTGGCTGTGTCCGGGGCAAAAACCCAAAGTACATGAAATGGCTGACGCCGGTCTTCAATGGCGCCAAAGCAGCATAGTCTGGATGACCAAATAAGGAGTGCAAAAGGAAATGGGTAAACTGGACGGCAAGGTAGCCCTTATCACCGGTTCTGGCAGAGGTCTCGGTAAAGAAATAGCTTTGACCATGGCACGTGAAGGCGCCGAAATCATCATTGACGATATTATTCCCGGCGATATCGAAAAAACTACGAAAGAGATAGAGGGATTGGGCCGCCGAGCCATGGGGATAGCGGCGGATGTCAGCAGGAAAGGTGAGGTCCAGGATATGGTGGCGCGCGGCATCGCCAAGTTCGGAAAGATCGACATCCTGGTGAACAACGCCGGGATTCCGGGCCGGGCAAGCCTGCTTGAAATGAGCGAAGAGATATGGGATCGTGTCCTGGATATTGACTTAAAGGGCGCATTTCTATGTACCCAGGCGGTCGCGCCGGGCATGATACAACGACGATACGGCAAGATAGTCAACGTATCATCGGTTGAGGGCATGGGAGGGTCTATCAAAAGCTCCGCCAACTACACCGCCGCCAAAGCGGGCATGATCCAAATGACGAAAACCCATGCGCGCGAGCTCGGTGGTTACGGCATCAACGTAAACTGCATCGCTCCGGGCGGGATTATTACCCCGATGACATACCTCAACCGCAGCGAAGCCGAAATTCAACAGCATATAGCCACGAGGCCGAAATTGAACTGTCTGGAGAGGATTGGCAAGATTAGCGAGGTAGCCAACCTGGTCTTGTTCTTGGTCTCTGATGATGCATCGTACATAACAGCCCAAAACATCGCCTGCGATGGTGGACGTTTCGACCGGATGTAACATTCTGGGAGATAGATAACCACGGAAGGAATTCATAGGGAGGAGTCCGTTGCCCAAGTACACAGGCGCCAAGCTCATTGTCGAGTCCTTGAAAATGAACGGGACCAAGTATTTAATCGGCATTCATGGCGCGCAGACACTCCCCCTATTGGATGTCCTTTACGATGACCATGAAATAAAACCCATAACCGTTCGCCACGAAGAGGCCTCCGCGTTCATGGCCTCCGGTTACGCTAAGATGACCGGCCAACCTGCAGTCTGCTTCAGTATTCAGGGACCTGGGGCGACCAACATGGTCACGAGCGTCGCTTCCGCCTGTGAGGATTCCATACCCATGGTGGTCATTTCAGCCCAGGTACCTGCGGCGATGATGTCCCGGGCCATTTCTCATAAGTGCGACCTGGAGTCCATTTTCCGTCCCATTACGAAACAGGTACTGTTTTGCCAGGAGTTGGACGATATTCCCCGAAATATCAACCAGGCTTTCAACGTCGCCACAGAGGGCCGTAAGGGCCCGGTGATGGTCCTGGTGTCCACCGACCTCTTCAATGCCAAGGGAGACATTGAGCTTCCGAGTCCTGTGTCTAAGCCATGGCGCCCTCACGCAGAACTTGAAACGCAAATCCAGGAAGCCGCAGCGACATTGAATCAAGCCAAAACCCCGAGCATTTTTGCTGGCGGTGGCGTAGCCATGGCGGGAGCCGCCCCAGAGCTTCAACGGTTGGCGGAAATAATGTCGGCGCCGGTCTTCACGTCGAGGTCCGGGCGTGGCGTGCTGGCAGAAAACCATCCGCTGAGCTCGGGGTTAATGAGCTTCGGAGGTTCGGAGGAGATACTGGCGCTTACTGACGCTTGCATTGCCATCGGCACGCGTTTCTCCGATTTTTCAATGCTGAACTGGAAGGTAAAATTCCCCGACCCCTTGATTGAGGTGAACATCAGTTCCGAGGCCATGGGGAAGGTGTACAGACCTAAACTCGCTATAGTTGGGGATGCCAAACATATTCTGGCGAGACTAGCGGAGAAAATCAACCAGAAGCCAGCCAACAAGACCATACTGAAGGAGTTGGCCCGGGCAAAGCAGGAACGCAAAACTGAGACGGGAGAATTCGTTAAAACTAAGCCGGTGCCACCTTTCCATCCCCGCTGGCTCGTTCTTAAGCTGACCAGCTCTTTGCCTGAGGATACTACTTACGTTATCGACGCCACCTCGGCGACAAACTGGTTCCACGAACATGAATTCCTTGCCCGGCGACCTGGAGCGATCATATCCAATAGTGGTTTCAGTTCCATGGGCTTCTCCTTACCCGCAGCGATAGGCGCCAAATTGGCGCGGCCGAACTCGAAACTCGTATGCATACTGGGGGACGGTTCCTTCATGATGCAACTCGGGGAACTGGCCACTGCTTGTGCCTACAAGATCGCTGTGCCGATCCTTGTGATGAACGATGGGTACTACAACGTTCTGCGGCAGTACCAGCAGTATATTTACAAGGCACGCTACATTGAGACCGAGCTTAATAACCCTGACTTTGCCAAATTAGCCGGGTCTTTCGGCATTCCGGCGTTCAGGGTGCGTGACCTGGATGAGCTTGCACCCTTGGTCAAAGACGCTTTCTTGCGTGAAGGTCCAACGCTCATTGACGTGCCCGTTGATCCCACGCCGGTCTCGCGGCTTATCTGGAATAGATGGGTGAGGACCGGACAGGTCAAACCCCAGTGTTAGTGAACCCCAGGTAGATTTTCATGCGGCGGGCCATGGGTCGAACAAGCGACCAGAAAGAAGCGAGCAGTGACGCCAAATCACAATGGATCTGAAGTAATCATAATTGGTGCTGGTCTGATCGGCACCAGCATCGCCTACCACCTCGCTAAAGCGGGGTGTAAAGATGTGATTGTCTTCGATAAGGCCGGCATCGGTTCTGCCACCTCCAGCAAAGCCGGCGGCGGCGTCAGACACCAGTTCAACGCGGAAGTCAATATCCGGCTTTCCATGGAAGGCATCCGGCTGATAAAGAATTTCGAGGCTGAGTTTGACCGCCCCTCTGACTACCATCAATATGGCTACATGGCCGTCACGACCAAGGAAGAAGACCTGAAGCGTTTTGCCACTCGCTCGGCCCTGATACAGAGTCTAGGTGTCCCTTCGCGGATGCTATCACCGCGCGAGGTCAAGGAAATGGTTCCGCAACTACATACCGAGGACATCCTAGGTGCCATCTACGGTCCCAATGATGGAGTTGCCGACCCGCACTCCATATTGCAGGGGTATGCTTCAAGCGCGAAGCGTAACGGGGTCAGGTTTCTTGAAGATACGGAGGTAACCGGGATGATCCGGATGCGCGGGCGGGTCAACGGCGTAACTACAACCAAAGGTGATTTTACCGCCCGGTTTGTGATTAACGCGGCGGGAGCGCATGCCAGGCATGTTGGGAGAATGGTGGACTACGAACTGCCCCTGGAACTGCACCGCGCTCACCGTTTCTTTGCTGGTCCCACCGAGGCATTGCGGAAGGACGGCCCGATGATCGTAGACGGAACCGCCGGCATCGTGCTTCGCCAGGAAAGCCTTTGTATTGTTTTTGGGGGAACTAATCCGAGGGTGACAGAAAGCTATGACACGCCAGTGGGGTGGGATGTCTTCTCTCATTACGCTGAGGCCGCGCTGCACCGCCTGCCGCTTCTGGAAAACATGGGCATCATGCGAGGCGATACCTGCATCAACGCTTATACGCCTGACGACAGCGCTTTATTGGGCCCTGTCCCAGGTGTAGAAGGCTTTCTGGTGGCCGGCGGACTGAGCGGGCACGGCATGATGCATTCACCTGCCGTAGGCAGGATGATGGCCAGCTACATAACAGGGCAGGCCGACCCGATGCTCGCGACCTTTGCGGTCGATCGTTTTGAACGGGGCGCAGCCATTCCAGAGGTTCGCCAGATACGGCCTGGCTGGCGTTAGTCTTATGCTTTTACCGGTATACCAGGGGTTAAAGGATAGGGTAGCTATCGTCACCGGCTCCGGGCGGGGGATCGGCGCAGCTATCGCTATGGCTCTGGCCGAGCAGGGCGTGCGTGTAGTTACCAACGGAACAACCCCGGGAAAGGCAGAAGCAACTGCTGAGAAGATAAAAGCGGCTGGCGGCACAGCCATGGCCTACCGTTGCGATATCTCGCAATTCGAGACAGCCGGCAAACTCTTCAGGGCAGCAGTAGATGCCTTTGGCCGAGTCGATATAGTGGTCAATAATGCGGCCAGGATGCAGTACCGGACTCCCTGGGAGATGTCGGAGTCGGACTTCGATGAAGTAATCGGGTCCTCGTTGAAGTCAGTCTTCAATTGCATACGGCACGCCTTGGATTCCATGAGGGCACAGCGGTGGGGCCGGATAATAAATACAACATCCTACATGGCCTGGCGAGGAATGATGGACAATTGCGCATATTCTGCGGCCAAAGCGGGGATCATCGGACTGACCATGGCAGTGGCCCGGGAAGTCGCCAATGACGGAATTACCTGCAACGCCTACTCCCCGGGCGCCAGGACTGAGATGGTGCCCGAAGATGTACGGCAGGCGCATCTCAGTAAACAGTTATCCGCCGGGTTAATCAGCGAAGAACATTACAGATTTCGCCAGAAGCCACTCCCTGAACCTGACATGGTTGCCCCCTTTATCACCTATCTTTGTACGCCTGAAGCTGCTGCGATTAGTGGGAAGATATTCAGGGTCACAGGCGGTCATATAGGCATTTACTCTGGGCTTGAGGAAAAGCCGTTGCTGTCGAAGGCCGAAGGTAAATGGAGCTTGAAAGAGCTTATCGAGCAGGTCCCCAAGGCGCTCAGTGAAAGCGCGGTGAAGTAAAGCCATGCAGGAGGCTGATGCGGTTGTTGTTGGGGCTGGGGCGATGGGCTGCGCCATAGCTTACCTCTTGAGCCGGAAAGGCGTAGGGGTAATAATAGCGGAGAAGGACAGCATTGCCAGCCACGCGTCAGGGTACGCCCTGGGCGGGCTCAGTCCTCTGACCACGACTTCCCAGGGATTGGAAGGGTTCCCGACACGCCTGGCCTGCGAAAGCCTGCGCCTGCACAGAAGCTTATACCGGGAGTTGAAGAAGGAAACCGGCATCGATTACCATTTCAAGTCGCCCATGCCGAGGCTGGCTCTGGCGTTTACGCGTCGTGAAGTTGAATACCTACAATCCTGGGTGTCCGAACAAAAGTCAGAAGGCTTAAGGGCCGGATGGCTCGACAAAGAAGCCGTCTGGGCTATCGATGGACGTATCTCGAGGAGAATCCTGGGGGCCGCCAGATGCGACAAGGGTGTACTGGATAGCTACAAATTTGTGCTCGCGCTGGCGCAGGGTGCCGAAAAACATGGCGCCCAAATTCGGTACACCCGCGTTACCGGCTTGGAAAAGGAGCACGGGCAGTACAGAGTGCGAACGCTAACGGAAGACTTCTCTTGTCGAAAAGTGGTCCTGGCCATGGGGCCTTGGTCGGGAGAAGCTGAGGCCTGGCTCCATATGCCGGTTCCTGTGGGCCCTGAGAAAGGGCAGGAGGTCAGATTGCGACTGGCCGGCCCTCCTTTTCCTTACACTATAACCTGGAGCAGATACCACGTCGAGACCAAGCATGACGGCGTGATCTTCGCAGGCACTACAAAAGAAGACGCCGGATTCGATGACAAGCCGACCGCCGAGTCCAGGGATGACATCATCAAAGGCGTTCTCAGGATGGTGCCATGCATGAAGAATGCGGATATCATTCTTCAGACAGCTTGCCTGCGTCCTGTTTCGACAGACCGAACCCCGATCATCGGTGAGGTCCCGGGATGGCCCGGCGTCTACCTCGCTACCGGGCATGGCGGCCGTGGCATGCTGCTCAGCGCCATTACCGCTCAACTGGTTGTCTCCTCGATCCTGGGGTCAGGGAGCAACCGTTATCTCGAGCCGTTCACCCCGGCTCGTTTCTTGAAAACCCATGTTGATCTTTGAGCCGGAGATTCGGAGGACTGGTTTGGCGACAGTTTGGCAAACTTTCCGTTTCGGTGTTTCATCGAGGAAGATAAGCGTTGGAAGGCTGATGGTCATAGCATTGCTCTTGATGCTTGCCTTCCAGGTACTGTATCCCCTTGGCATGGTCTTTTTCGGCAGCATACGCGACCAGGCTCCGGGGTTGCCCGGTAATTTTTCTCTGGCCGGCTACATCGAGGTTTTCAGCGATACCCAGACATACGTGCTCTTCCTGCGTACTCTAGTGCTGGCCATTGTCCGGACGGGGCTCACAGCAGCGGTCGCTATCTTCCTTGCCTGGGCAGTCACGCGTACAAACATCCCTATGCGCAAGTTTTTCCAAAGCATGATAATGTTCTCTTTCTTTATGCCCTTGTTGCCCAAGATCCTGGCATGGATTTTGCTGCTGACCGAAAAGACCGGGTTGATGAACCAGTTTCTCAGGACTATCCTGCCCCTGGGTGATACCGGCCCTTTCAACATTTATTCGTATGGAGGAGTTATCTGGGTCAGCGTCCTGGCGTGGACCCCGATTCTTTTCATTTTGCTTGTCCCGGCCTTCAAGGCTATGGACGCCAACCTTGAAGAGCAGTCCCGGATGTCAGGCGGAAGTCTGCTGTCGACGATATGGCACATCAATATTCCATTGATGAGGCCCGCCCTTCTGGCGGCGGCGGTGCTTGGATTCGTCAAGATGATGGAATCATTTACCATAGAATTGCTCATCGGTACTCCGGCCAAGATTTTTGTGCTGACAACCAAAATCTACAACTATGTTTCGTACACCGACCCTCCGGCTTATCCACCGGCAATGGCTCTCGCTGTGGCTTTGCTCGTGATGACGATTCTGATCATCGTGGTGCAGTGGAAAATACTCGGGCACAGAGAGTATACGACAGTGACAGGCAAGGGATTCCGGGTGACGCCTGTGCGGTTGGGTAAAGCCCGCTTCCTAGTTACGGCTCTAGTCTCAAGCTACGTCTTTTTTGACTTCGTTCTGCCGGTGGGGATTCTTCTCTGGGGTTCTTTCATGAAGACCGCCGGAATTTTTGTCGACAACATGTATACCCTGATGCACTATCAGCGGGCTTTCAACCACTCTTTTTTCCTGCGCTCTATCGGCAACACAATTATCCTCGCGGGAGCAAGTGCGACCATCGCGATGATCACATGCTCCGTTATTTCATATGTGGTCGTTAAAACCAAGGTGAAGGAAAGGTACGCTGTCGACCTGATAGCCTGGGTGCCATGGGCTATCCCGGCCATAGTAATGTCTCTCGGTTTCCTGTGGGCTTATATTCTGCTTCCCTTGCCATTCGGCATTACTCTTTACGGAAGCATGGCGTTGATGATTCTTGTCTTCGTTACCAAAGGATTCCCTATCGGGACGCGGACCATGACATCCACTATAGTACAAATAGGCAAGGAATTAGAGGAGTCGTCGCGGATCCACGGCGCATCCTGGACGAAGACTTTTGTCAGCATTATTATGCCGCTGGTTAGCCCCGGGTTCATGGCGGGCTGGCTGCTGCTTTTTACTAGCGCTGTCAAAGACCTCGAAACAGTGATTCTGCTTTATAACGTCAAGACCACGGTGTTCTCTACTGTCATATATGACTGGTGGACCCACGGAAGTATCGAAGAGGCATTTATACTGGGTCTGCTTCAGGCCGCTCTTATCGCGGTTGCCTTTATCGCCGCCAATATTTTCGCTCGCCGTGCGCTTCCCAGCGGTCTAAACGATTAGTCGCAACTTCCGAGTCATCCGAAGCTGTTTAGCTTTGACGATGTAGACAGAAGGATGCTTGACAAGAGGCCCTCGTTATGTCTATAGTTGGGCATGTCAAAGCGAGCCTCCGGCGC
>JACPPY010000039.1 GCA_016190755.1 Chloroflexota bacterium
GTCGTGTCCAGCCGGGGCAGACAAAATCCGCGGGGCGTGAAAAGGAAGATGAGCAAATATCTCATTAGACCTCAATCCGGCCGATTGCCTTGTCCCAGCAGTCGACCCTTCGTCAGGATACTTAAGTGAACCGTATTGAGTTTAATCCCTCACGAACCTTTCCATCCTGGTCCGCAGTTTCATTTTCCCCGCGCCTGTCTCTCAATAGCGCAGCTTTCCAGCTTTATCTCGCGCTCATTCACTTCTGCATACTTCAACGCGGCCTACCAACATTCCCGCCATAAAATGATAATGGAGGGGACCACCCACGCCCGCAGCTATTCTACCAATCACCGGGCCGGGGTGTGGTAAAGGGTGTCATAAGGAACAGGAGAGTAGCTCGCTGACGAGATTGGCTACCCTGCTCCGCTTCTTCTCAGCGCCATTGCGCCCAACACCGTCATGACGGCAGCAAAGCCCACCAGGATAACCAGGTCTTTCCACACGTCGCCAAGAGTCATCCCCTCAAGCATGATCTTTCTCAGACCATCCACGGAGTAGGTTAGAGGCATGACCTTGGACAGATACTGCAGGACATGGTTCATCTGCTCGACCGGCCAGAGCAATCCCGAGAGGAAAAATTGGGGCACCAGGACCAACGGTATGAATTGGATGACCTGCAATTCGTTCCTGGCATAGGTAGACACGAACAAGCCCAGGTTCAGCGCAACCACAGTGATAATGAGCTGAAACACAAATATCTGCCAGAGTGAGCCGGCGTAGTGCACCTTCAACACAAATATGGTGTAGAACAGGATTATGAGTGCCTGGAGCGCAGCGAACAAGATGAAACCCAGTAAGTATCCCACTATGATCTCGATACGAGCAACCGGTGAAACCATAAGCCGCTCCATGGTGCCCTGCGACCGCTCTCTCAAGAAGCTCACACCGGTAAGTATGAAAACAAAGAACAGCGCCATTGCCGCGAGCAGTGCAGGGGCGATGTAGTCTAAAATGCCCTGTCCGGCAGGAAAACTAAAGCCGACAAGCGTCATGACCAACAGCGGCACAACGAACAGCATGCCCAAGGTCCTGCGGTCACGCAGAAACTGGCGGACGATCCTTACCGCGATGGCAAGCGTTCTATCAGCGACCATTAGAGCCCGCTCCCCGCTTTAAGAAGTAGAGGAACGCATCTTCAAGTGTGGCGCTTGCGACCCCGGTAGCCTCAACCAGCTCTCCGGGCGTTCCCTCGGCAACAACTTTCCCTTCACGCAGAAATGCCAGCCGGTCGCAATGGGCTGCATCGTCCATGGTGTGGCTGGAGATGAGCAACGTGACACCAGCCTTTGTCATTTGGCGAAAGTGGTCCCAGAAGTTTGCCCTCAGCTCCGGGTCAAGCCCCACGGTAGGTTCGTCCAGGACTAGCAGACGAGGCTGATGGACCAGCGCACAGGCGAGGCTCACTCTTTGCCTCATCCCGCCGCTCAGCCGCAGTACCGGGTCACCCCTTCTCTCCCACAGCCCAACCAGCCTGGTGGTCTGCTCGATGAGTTCGATGCGCCGGTTACGTTCCGTGACTCCGTAGATGCGGGCGAAGAAATCGATGTTTTCCCATACGGAAAGCTCCAGATAAAGCGCAGAAAGCTGGGGCATATAGCCTATGGAGCGCGATGCCTGGCGCGGATCAGCGCGTCCAAGGACCCTGGCCTCCCCGTTCATGGGGGTGAGCAGTCCTACGATAATACGGATAAGCGTGGACTTGCCCGCGCCGTTGGGTCCAACCAGGCCGAAGCTGGACGACTCCGGCACCGTCAAGGTTAGCCCGTCCAGCGCGCGGGTCTTACCAAAGAAAAACGATATCCCCAGGGCCTCGACAGCAGCGGTCATATACTATTGCGCACTCTCCAGAGCGAAGCCCGGCACTAATTTACAGGTACCGGGCGGAAATCATGCTGGCAGTTGCCAACATTATTAGCACGAAGTTCCATCGGCTCAACGACGCAATCCGTCCTGATAGCCGGCCCATTTCCTGAGCTTCTGCGGGCGTCGGAGGACGGCCCTTTATGCTGTTACCGAGTTTGGCAGTTTTGATTCCTGTAGGTGTCAACAGTCCGAAACCTACTACTACGGCGGCCAAA
The DNA here is from genome assembly GCA_016190755.1 of Chloroflexota bacterium. Lineage (GTDB taxonomy): Bacteria > Chloroflexota > Dehalococcoidia > JACPPY01 > JACPPY01 > JACPPY01. The sequence goes on from JACPPY010000039.1 coordinate 2,121, forward strand.
GTCGCGATTAGCCCGAGGACCATGGCCCAGCCCCATCCTGCATCGAGGAGAGTCATAAGCGAGCCTGACCGCAGGATGAGCACCATCGCAGTTCCCGTTCCAACAAGTACCACGAAACTGAGTCCCATAGCGGCCGTCATTGCTGGGGATATCGAACTCATCAACGGCCCCGCGACAGTGGGGCCCAGCCGCTTCAGACGAGGCTCCAGGATGAGTACCATAAATAAATACGTACCGGCCACGAATATGCCAAAAATCACATGAAAGATACGAAGCAACGCTAAGGTGTCCACTTAATGCACCTCCCTGGTGAGTACAACCAAAACTGCCCCAGCATACATCCTCAGGAAGCTTGTGCAAATACGTAATACAGTTACGCCGCGTCGATTGGACCGTGTAAATCCTGAATTGGCTATTGTTTCGTCAGTACCCATTGGTACGCGAGGAACGCTGCGGAATCTCCGGCAATCGGCGCGGGCTCTGGCAAAGCCGTCATCGGGACACTTGCACCAGCAAACTATGCCGTTGTCCGTGTGGTCGAAGTTTAAGCTACATTAGGAGCTTGCGTAATGCGCTGGGCCTGGTCCCTCCGCGGCTTGATTCCGGCCAATGCCCAAGGCACCAGGCGAAATCCGCCCGAGCCCTTGTAAACCAGCAACAATGCGATTCCCATAATGGGCAGGTGACCAAAGAGTTCCTTTTGGCCGAGAATAGCCATGGTGGTAACCATAAGCACAAAGACCACGGCCCCGAGGAGTCTTGTGGCGACGCCGAAGACCAGCAAGACCCCCACCGCAACCTCAACCACTCCGGCGGCAAACACGAAACGAATGTTTGTGAAGGAGGCGAAGCCCAATAGCTCCATAAAGTTAAGATAATGCTTGTCGAGAAAGGTCAATGCCATGTTCGGGGAGAGCAGCTTGTTGTGCAGGGCAAGAATGGCCAATGTTAAGCCGACGCCGATACGGATAATCGGGACCGGTAGCCGGGCATAGTTTGAGGTGTTGAGCCTCAGTCGTGCGGCGATACGACGGTCTACCGAGCATGCTCCTATGCCGAAGAAGATCAGCGCAAAGGCAAGAGCTGCCAACTCTACTACATAGTCCATAAGCAGGTCCGGTGCAATGTAGAATACCGCCATGGGGAACGCAACGACCAATATGAGAACGCCGGGTATTAGAAAGGAAACCTGGCTGAGCAACACGGCGGCGAGCAGCAACTGGGCAATGCCGCCGGCTGTAGCTGCGCTCCAATGAACGAGCGAGTCCCCGGACAAGAAAGCCCGGCTAATCTGGGAGCTGGAGCCGGCTGTGACCGTAAGTCCCGGCAAGACCAGGTCCCCCGCCAGATAGACCCCCATAAATGCATTGGCAATAAGCATGATGGCTGTCAGGACCGCAACGAATCGCCATTCTACCCCTTTCGGCAGACTCCGTTGCAGCTTCCCGAATAGCTTTGGAAGCTCGCGGTACCACCTTGAACGA
>JACPPY010000004.1 GCA_016190755.1 Chloroflexota bacterium
ATCGCCAAGAGGCTACGCTTCTACAGCAGACACCCTCAAGATGCCCTCGCCCTCCTCGTTCCCCAACCCTACACCAACGCCAAGCTGAACAGCAACATTGCAGTCTCGACCTTCGTTCCACCTTAGAACGCATAAGCCCTGGCTTGCAGTCTGTCCTTCTTGCATGTGATGTTATCATGTGCTATAGTATCTGCGTTTCGTTTTTGCCATAATACCTTGGTAACTTAATAGACTGGCCGCGGGGGGTGCTCAATACCCTGCATGAGCAGAAAGCTGAGACTCCAGTGAGGAGAACCCCTAGCACCTGATCTCGATAACGCGAGCGGAGGGAAGCGGCGACCCTGGCCAGGAAGCCGTTGTACCAATAGTTCCCGGCCTTTTTTGTTTTCATGGGACATGCGAAGATGACACAATTAGAGATCGCACGGCGGGGCCATACATCGCCGCAAATGCAACGGGTTGCCGAGGATGAGCATGTGTCTGTGGAATACCTGCAACAGGGGCTGGCCGATGGCACCGTTGTCATACCTTGCAATAATCGCCGGAACAACGCGAAGCCCTATGGCATAGGCAAGGGCCTGCGGACCAAGATAAATGCTAACATCGGCACCTCCGCTGAGTTCGGCGACAAGGCCAGTGAGATTGCCAAGGCGCAAGCTGCCATAGGTGCAGGGGCTGATGCCATCATGGACCTGAGCACCGGGGGAGATATCTCCGGCATCAGAAGGTCTGTCCTGGAAGCCTCTACTGTGCCGCTCGGTACAGTCCCTATCTACCAGGCTGCGGTAGAGGCGACCGAAGCGCATGGCGCCATAGTCAATATGACTGTGGACGGCCTCTTCGACGCCATCAAGGAACACTGCGAGGATGGCGTCGACTTCATAACGGTGCACTGTGGTATCACCCAGGCAAGCGTATCACGCCTCAAGCAACAGGGCCGGGTCACCGATGTGGTTTCACGGGGCGGTTCATTCCTTATCGGCTGGATGCTGCACAACGAACGAGAGAACCCCCTTTACGAGTATTACGACCGCCTGCTGGATATCGCCGGGAAGTACGATGTGACGTTGAGCCTGGGAGACGGCATGAGGCCCGGCTGCCTGGCGGATGCCTCCGACCGTCCCCAGATCGAAGAGCTCATCACCCTCGGCGAGTTGGTCCAGAGGGCCCGCGACGCTGGCGTTCAGGCGATGGTCGAAGGACCCGGCCACGTGCCACTGGACCAAATAGCGACGAATGTCCAGATCGAGAAAAGCCTGTGCAAAGGCGCTCCTTTTTACGTGCTCGGGCCTCTCGTGACAGACATAGGTGCAGGCTACGATCATATAGTCGCCACCATCGGCGGGGCGATCGCAGCTTCGGCTGGTGCAGACTTCCTATGTTACGTCACTCCGTCCGAGCACCTGTCGCTGCCCACGTTGGAAGATGTCAAAGAAGGCGTCATCGCTTCAAGGATAGCAGCACACGTCGCAGACGTAGTCAAGGGCGTTAAAGGCGCCCGCGAATGGGACCTGGCCATGTCGAAGGCCCGCAAAGCGCTGGATTGGGAAACTCAAATAAAGCTGTCCCTGGACCCTGAGAGAGCACGCAGGGTCCACAACAGGATGCCATCCTCCGGCGCGGCGTGCAGCATGTGCGGCCCTTATTGCGCCATGGAGGTAATGGCCAAGTACCTGGGTATCACATCTCAGAAATGCTAGTACTGGTAATCTGCCCATCATAAAAGGAGGTACATTAAGAATGGCGTTATTCCACCCTGCAGGAGAAAAGGAAGTAACCAAGGCAATTGTCGGAGGATTCCTACGGCAGTTCGAGCAGTATGTTGATTCGGACGTGATAATCATCGGTGGCGGTCCCGCTGGCCTGACAGCGGGTCGTGACCTGGCCAGGACCGGGCTCAAAGTGCTCATCGTAGAGCGCAACAACTACATAGGCGGCGGCTTTTGGATCGGCGGTTACCTGATGAACAAGGTGACTTTCAGGGCACCGGCGCAGAAAGTGCTGGATGAATTGGGCGTACCCTATGAGAAGGCGATAGAGGGCCTGTACGTCGCCGACGGACCTCATGCCTGCTCCAAGCTGATCGCGGCTGCCTGCGACGCCGGAGCCAAATTCGCCAATATGACCATCTTCGATGATGTCATACTGCGCGAAGGCAACCGTGTGGCGGGGGCGGTAATAAACTGGACGCCGGTCACAGCCTTGCCTCGCGAGATAACGTGTGTTGATCCCGTAGGCATCGAGGCCAAACTCGTTATCGATGCCACAGGCCATGATGCATGCGTGGCGAGGAAGCTGGAGCAGCGCGGGTTGCTGCAGACGGTTGGCTTTGGCGCAATGTGGGTGGAGAGATCCGAGGACCTGGTGGTTGAACACACGGGCGAGGCTTATCCCGGCCTGATAGTGGCCGGCATGTCCGTGACCACCGTCTACGGGTTGCCGAGAATGGGCCCCACCTTCGGCGCCATGCTCCTGTCCGGCAAACGGGCTGCGGAAGTGGCGTTGGCCAGCCTCAAACAACCTGCCAAACGCTAGGCGGACAGCACCAGGAGTCGTGGCATAGCCGCTTGATGCGGCATTCGGGAGTACATACCTGTGAAGCTGTCCATCTTCCTCTACGGTGAACCTTTGGCTACTACGCTGGACTTGGCGGAGGTGTCGCGACACCTCCGCCAGGAGTTGCCAGCAGCGTCAGTCGAGGCGCGCGACAGCTTTGTAACACACTATCTCGCCAGCCTACCTGACAACATCAGGGATGACGCGCTCACCGACCTCTCCAGGCGAATAGCTGCTACCAAGGTCAGGCACCTGAACTCTCCCAGGCTGGCCGGTTCTGCCCTGCCAGGCGAAATACAATACGAGGAAAGGCGGTTGGAGGGCGCCACGAACCGCAGCTTCGGGATAATGTACGGGGGCTTTGCCATGATGCAAACCTTCCAGAGCCTCATACCGAGGACAGAGCGGTCGCTGCATTGCCTGCACATAGTGTTCAGCAACCAGATATATGGCACGTGGGAAGATGGCGACCGGCGAAATCATGCCCGAGCCATAATCTGCGGCCACCCGTCAATCATATCCACCACGGGCATCGTGGAAGCTCCAGCTAAACCCAGGGAGTACTACTTGCTCAAGCAGGAATACCAATCCCTGGGCATGTACGACGCAGAGGCGCGGCTGGCGCAGCAATTCCAGGGCCAGTTCATTGACCACGAAGACCGGAGACTGACCGAGGCCTCGAAGGGTTACGTGCTCCAGGCGCTTTTCCATCACCTCACAGGCGATGCCTTCTGTGACAGCAGCGACTGCCGCCTGTATAATGCGCACTGGCAAAAAGAATTGGTCCACGCCCAACTGGAGAGCGGCAGACTCTGCCAAGCGCACGCGGAGCAGTTGCGCCGCATGAATGAAGATATAGATATGCCTATTCTGGCCCAGGACAAACTCCTGTGAAAGCAGAGATAATCGCCACAGGCACCGAGCTATTGCTCGGTGAGATAGTGGACGCCAACTCTCCGTATCTCGCCAATCAACTGTCTGCACTCGGTATCGACCTGTACTGGATATCGGTGGTCGGGGATAACCCCAATCGCCTCATCGACTCCCTGCGCCGGGCCTGGGAACGCTCTGACCTTGTCTTGACCACCGGAGGCCTCGGACCCACACAGGGAGACATAACCCGAGAGTCCATAGCCAGCTTCCTTGGCGAGGAAACCAGCATCGACCCGTTGGAGGAGCGCCGCCTCCGCCAGTTTTTCGCTGATCGAAAGATGGATATGCCAAATAGCAACCTGCGCCAGGCCACGAAGATACCATCGGCTGAGTTCCTGCCGAATCCCCTGGGGACGGCGCCGGGGTGGTGGGTCGAGCGAGACGGGCATATACTCATCACAATGCCTGGACCTCCGGAGGAAATGCACTCCGTCTGGCAGAGAGAAGTCGTACCCAGGTTGAGACAGAAGCTGGGCGGGGTAGTGATAATATCCCGTGTTCTCAAGACCTTCGGCGTCTCCGAGGCCAAGATAGGCGAGTTGATGGGTGGTCTGGTCCAGGGAGCTAACCCCACAGTGGCCACATACGCGAAGCCGGACGGCATACACCTGCGCATAACCGCCAAGGCCGATAGCCAAGAGGAAGCGAGGCGCATGGTAGCAGGCGTCGAGTTGCAAATACGCTCGCTAATGGTCGACTCAATCTGGGGTGTAGATGACGACACCATAGCCAGCGTGGTTGGAGACCTGCTGGCAAAACGTGGGCGTACTCTGGCGACGATGGAGTCATGCACCGGAGGGTTGCTATCAGCTACGATCACCAGTGTTCCCGGCAGCTCGGCCTACTTCCGTGGCGGCATAGTATCTTATTCCAATGATGTGAAGATAGCCTATGGTGTTCCCGAAGAGCTGATAAAGCGACATGGCGCTGTGAGCCAGCCTGTAGCTGAAGCCATGGCCGGGACGGTGCGCCGTTGCCTTGGCTCGGACATAGGCATCGGCATTACCGGTGTGGCCGGACCGTCCAAGCTGGAGGACAAGTCGCCAGGCACGGTTTTCATCGCTGTCGATGACGGCTCCAGCCCGCACACGCTCTCTCGCGTTTATCCGGGAAGCAGGCAGAGAGTAAGAGAGAGGGCATCTGTATCAGCCCTATTCGAGCTTCGCAAGACTTTGGTGAACGAGTAACCCTAAAAGATGAACACAGAAGTATTGCGCGAAAAGAAAGCCCGGGCCTTTGAGAAGGCAAGACGAGCGTCAGAGGTCGAGCAAACACCGCTGCTGGCCATGGATGCCGAGACTATGCGCCAGGCCTATGCGGAGTTCACCGATTCGTTTGGAGATGCCGGCGTATACTACGCTGTGAAGGCTAACTCCGATCCCTGCGTGGTCCGGATGTTCCACGAACTCGGGGCAGGATTCGAGGTTGGGTCAGAGGGCACGATGCGCCTCATGCTCGACCTGGGTATTCCAGCCTCCCGTATCGTTTCGGGGAACAGTCTCAAGACCCCGGCCTTCCTCAAGATGAGCTACTCGCTTGGTGTACGCACGTATACCTTCGACTCGCGCCCTGAGGTCGACAAGATGGCGGTGCTGGCCCCGGGCAGCAATGTGTACGTCCGGATAGCCGTGTCGAACAACTACAGTGAGTGGCCTCTGGACAAGAAATTCGGCATTGAGCCGGAACGTGGAGTCGAGCTTCTGCTGTATGCCAGGCAGAAGGGACTCCATCCAGTAGGCATTGCCTTCCACGTAGGTTCGCAGTGCATAAACCCTGCCGGTTGGACCGAAGCGCTGGAACAGACCAAGAAAGTCTGGGACGAGGCCGTAGCCAGAGGACTTGAACTGGTTTCCCTCAACCTCGGCGGCGGTTTTCCGTCAGAGTATACAAAGCCCGTGCCCGCCGTGCCGGAAATAGCCAGGGCGGTCAAGCAGTCGATGGGCGAGCTTTTCCCCAAAGGTACCGGCATCCTTTTGGAGCCTGGACGTGGGCTGGTGGGTGACGCCGGCGTCATGGTAACCACTGTTATCGCAAAGGCCGACCGTGAGGGAAAGGAGTGGCTTTACCTGGATGCTGGTGTGTTCAACGGGCTGATGGAATCGATCGGCGGTATACACTATCCCTTCCGTGTGCTTAAGGCCGGCGCATCATCAAGGCTGTTGAACTACGTAGTTGCCGGACCATCCTGCGATAGCATGGACGTCCTGCCTGGTAATGTAGAGTTACCCGAGTTGGAAACAGGCGACCGGGTATTTATCCTGACGGCCGGCGCCTACACTACGGCCTACGCCTCGCGCTTCGACGGCGTAGACATCCCCAAAGTCATTCTTGTGTGAGGTCCTGGCATGCCATCATTCCACATTTTCGAAGAAGACCCTTTCTCGCCCATCAGGTACGACTACGCCATCCAGAACATACTGTACAGGCGAAGCAGCGAGTTTGGAGAGGTCGCTGTAGCCGAGCACGAGTACTTCGGCAGGATGCTTATCCTCGACGGCGTAGTACAACTTACTGAACGCGACGAATACTTCTACCATGAGATGATCGCCCACGTCCCGCTGTACTCCCATCCTTATCCAGAGGACGTCCTCATAATCGGCGGCGGCGATGGCGGCACGCTTCGAGAGGTGCTAAAGCATACCGAAGTCCAAAGGGTCGCCATGGCAGAAATTGACCGCGATGTGATCGAGACTTCCAAGCGTTATTTCCCCACTCTTTCCGTCGGGTTCGGTGACCCGCGACTCACGGTGCATATAGCAGATGGCGCCACATTCGTCGCCAAAGCGAATAATGCCTTCGACGTCATCATAGTGGACTGCACTGACCCTGTCGGACCGGCGGAATCGCTGTTCACCGACGAGTTCTTCTCCAATACACATTCCGCCCTCAAGGCTGCCGGTATTTTCGCGGCACAGACGGAATCGCTTCACTTCCATCTTGACTTCGTCCTCAAGGTGCAGCAGAAACTGAGACAAAGGTTCTATTTCACGGACTTGTATACGGTGCCACTGGCTACCTACGCTGGCAACTGGTGGACGTTCTCTGTCGGCTCCAAGACCACCAACGCAAGAGAGGTGGTGAGGAAGTGCGAGGTGCAGACGAAATACTATGCGGAAGACGTGCACCGCAACGCCTTCCTTCCTGTAAGCCTATCCCAGAAGCTGCTGGGAGCCACGCCAGGTACGCCACGACAATAGAGAGCTTCCTCTTTTTCGCAGGGCACAAGGCCGCAGGCCAGACATGGACTGGCCATAAATCAAGAGTCGCCTTCCACCGGCTACACAATGGTGCATAGTCACGTAGGGGGCAGGGTCTTGTCGTTCTTCATGTGGTGTAGAGTGGAAGTATAGAGACGAAAGAGTTGATAGGAAGTCTCCGTAGCGGCTCACGAGCAATCCCGCCGGCCATCAGGCATTCATCAGTACCATAAGGAAACTTCGTTACTGAGGTTAGGCCAATATATGGTGTGCCTCCCAACACGATGGCGGCCTGCAGGGATTGCCCTTGGCTTTACATTTGTCCCAATGTATACCAAGATGCTGGGGCGCGCCACAACAAATACCCAGCCTCGTTCTACTCTTTACCATCGCCCGGTAGGTGCCCATATTTCGTGTCCCCGTTTCCGGGTCCTTGGATACCCAACAGGGCGCAGTAAGATAGGGGGCATTATCGAACCCTGGGGTAGAGATTAGCACCGGAAACTCGTCCACGCCGCCATGCTCAAGACGCTACCAGATAATTTTGGCCACCACCTCTGGGATGCCCACCCACTCTGAAAACCAGGCACACACCAAACAGCCTGTCGCACAACCAGTCACGAGTCTTCCTCAGCCTCTTTTAATAGCTCTTCCCAATTCGCGGGCAGTTCTATTTTCCGGCTTTGGGGCATCTCTTCATGACCAGCGCCCTGCATCCAGTAGGCATGTGTCGGGTGTGCCCCTCCAGCCACTACCAACATGAGGTTCTTAGGTTTGCTTGTCAACGGCCATGGGTCTCGCAGAGTCTTCTCAAGAGGCGAAGCCTTAACAAAGCCCATCATGCCCGTCCGCTCTATGTCAGACAAGGGGATTTTTGAATTCTCCCAGAGGAACTCCTTTATGCTGTCCTTTGTCCAGCCAACACTTGCCATCTGGTTCGCAACGACTCTCGAGATAAGCAAGATCCCTGGCGGTCCCTCGTAAGACTCGAGCGTATTTACATTAGGGCTCTTCATGTAAGCTGCAATTCTATATAGACCGTCAAGTGCCTCCTCCTGGATCGATGCTCTATAACCCGACTGGGCTCTACGAAAAATATTACTGGCACTGGAGACCGCATAAGCCGCCACCGTGTTCGTCCCTTCGGGATAATGAAAATACTCCACATTAAGTGGTTCCCAGCCTGGAGGTAGGCCTGCCTCATCCTCAGCGAAAATAGCGTTAGTATGTCTCAGCCCCCCGAACATCGCCATAGTGCCACTACCTGGGAAGGCGCCGCCAACATTCTGGAGTATAAGCCTCATAGCCCGCCCAATAATGCCGCCAGCGGGGTGTCGCGAATCTGGACCTATTAGGCCAAACCCTGAGTTGAGGTGGATTTGGTTCCCTATAGGGCCATTAACAATCACTACCGGGTAGGCACTACATGAGGAAGATGTCCATCTTTGATGCCGTAAATCGGGATCCAGGATGGCCTTCATGGCAGCTATCAGCACGGGCAAGTACTCAGGACGCCCTCCGGCCATACCCAGAGCGACAGCGATCGTTTCTACGTCGGCTATTCTACCTTGAACCAGGACTCTCCCTGTTTCAACGTCAGGAGAGAGGTCAGTGCCTTTCAATATCCACTTAACGCGCGGCTCGGTGGGCGGTAATAACGGTAGTCCGTCACCCCACATGTTCTTCAGAAACAGCCGATTCATGTTGGTAAGGGCTTCCTCGTAGTCCCTGCCCGTAGCCATTACCTTGGCTGGCTTTATTCTGGTTTTCCCCGTTATCGCCGACTCCCATTTAGTCAGCCCGGCGATGAACTGGTCTATGGTCTTCTCTACTGGGGAGAGGTCGCTATCTACCGAAAACAGATCAAGAGGAAATACCACCATGGCCTCGTCTGGAGCCAGTCCCATCCCCCCCACCGAAGACTTCAGTAACTCGATAAATTCGGTGCGTACCACAGTTACCGTCGGTATGCCCCGTTTCTCGGCTCTTGCGGCGGCACGGCCGAAAACTGCCGCGCAGCCTCAGCCGGCATTGCCGAGTATGACGCCTTGGCATCCCTTTTCCACCAGGATATCAGCCGTCCTATCACTGTCGATATCCTGTCCGCTGGGGAACTCAGTATAAGGGATGAATTTGGCTGAAGGGAATCGCTTCTGTAGAAGCTGCCGTATCAGCGGGAAGGTTCTCTGCACCTGCCAAGAGCCATTAACCAATTCACAAATCGTTTTGCCTTCTAGAGTGTCAAGGCGAGGCGCATGGCGCTGGGTCTTCTCCGTTGCACCAGTAGGGTTGTAGACCTCTAATGTCACATTACTCATTTGCGTCTTACCTCCGCTGCCTACCCAGCAACAAACATAAATACTATAATATCATGAACTGTAGCAACTACGTGCTAGGTTGTCAAGTTCTGATAATTAGGGTCGGGCGCTCTTTTGGTTGATAGGCCCACTTGCATGTGCGTACTGTGCACTTGCATGGATAAGTGGGTGGGTCGGATTATTATCCTGGGCATAGTATTTGTTTGGCCCCCAGTAGGTCATCTCGGGTTTAAACGACAGCAGTAAGCCCGCCATCGACGTATAGGATTTGACCAGTAATAAAATCTGAAGCCGGCGAGGCTAGAAAGATACATGCCCCCACTATATCTTCGGTCGTACCCATTCGTTTCATTGGCATATTCGCTATATGCTTTTGGAGTTGCTTGGGATCCTTAAAAGTTCGCTTGGAAGAAGGCGTGGCTATGACGGATGGACCAATAGCATTGACATTAATGTTATACTGCGCCCACTCAGAAGCCAACGACCGGGTAATCATATCTACTGCACCTTTAGTAGCGCAATAGGCTTCATTTCCGCCCCGAAGGTTAGCCCGTATTCCTCTGACCGATGATAGATTAATGACTTTTCCACTTTTTTTCCCGGTCATCAGCTTACCGAATTCCCGGCAAGTCAGCATGATACTCTTAACATTAACATTAAACATCATGTCCCAATCAGCTACAGGAATCTCAGTCCCCGCCTGGTTGCTAGTCACCCTTTGCCTTTGCGAATTCACCAGTATGTCAACCGTCCCGTATTTAGACACGACCTGCTCCACTAACTTAGCTACACTCCCTTCATCGGCGACATCTACTTGAAAAGCCACCGCCTCCGCCTGAAGCTTTAACCGAATATCTTGAGCTACCTCTTCTGCTTTCGGCAGATTTATGTCAGCGATGGCTACCTTAGCACCATACTCGGCGAGTCCGTGTCCTAGAAGTTCACCGATTCCACCAGCACCTCCCACCACCACAGCCACTTTGTCATCTACTCTAAACAAATTAGCCATGCTCTTCACCATGACAAGTTATTTTTGTTAGCTTTAACCCTTCAGCGGGTTAAGGCAGCGTATCTACCTTGTTTCAATGTGCGTTGCGGTTCCCTCACTTAACCGCAATACAATCTCACGATTACGTAGCTCCTTGGGTTTCTACAATTACTCCTAGTGCCCTGTCTCTGAAGTCACTAAACCCAACGATATCGGCCAAGGTGTCACCGACTACTTTCTCTCACGACCGGCTGACCGTGTCCTCGACCGAGATTACCCGTTGCAGCCCCACTGCGCCTCAGGGTCCACCTTGGGTACCTCTCGACCACGCTCGCCAAACATCTTGGCCGTGCCAACCTCGTCGCCTGAACGCAAAACTTCGCTCACCCATCAATATTTAGCCCCTGCAAGCAGGGCTAGTGTTCAAGAGCCACCAATTCTCCCCTGTGGTCTTGCCACAAGGCAGTTCACAAGTTCGCTGTTTTTGACCCACCAAAAGACCACCAGATTATCTCCAAGGCTTGCGTTACTTTTCCTTCTCGGAGAACACTTCCTTCGCCAATAGAAGCGCCTCGGGCCCAGTATAGCAGCCGGCGTAGTAGGATACGTGCATGATGATCTCTAGGATTTCCTCTTTAGAGATGCCGATACTAAGGGCGTTGCGTATTTGAGATTTCAGCCCTTTCCCTGCCATACGTGAAATAAGGACCGCCAAAGTGATCATGCTACGCTCCCGCAAGGCTAGCCCAGGCCGCGACCAAATTGCGCCATAGTCATTTTCCACAGTCATTTTCCAATAGTCAGGGAACACACTCTCAAATGGCGGACTAAAGTCTTTGCCACCATGTAGCTGCTTTAGGAGATCCTTCCCCTTTTCGAAGTTTCCGGAATCACCCATGTCTACCTCCTCTGTTTTGTGATTAACTATTCATAATTTGGGCTGTCTTCGCCCTTTAGCTACTTTTGTTGACTGCTGGGCTAGCTATGCATATCTGCCCTGAGCGGAGTGAGCTCTTTGAGGCATAATAGTTATTCCTTTGTCCCTCCTTCAAGCACTGTCCTCCCGCAGCATAGTCTTCCTGGCCACCAAGATTGTCAATACTATTGAGATTATCATTAGAGGCACTGCGACCGCCGAGGCCAAACGTCGGTCGGTCTCCGCCACCCACAACACCCAGAGTGTCACCCCAAGCGTTTGGTTGTTAACTGCATATAGCATAAGCGAGATCGTGGCTTCACGCAGGCTGCGGTAAGCTACCCAGAGGAAACCCCGCGTAAAGCTGGGCCAAATCAGAGGCAAGACGACGTGGAAGAAGGTAGGCCACAAGCCTGCCCCACTAGTCGCGGAGGCCTCTTCCAGTTCCCGGTGAATCTGCAGAAATGCCGCGGTCATGAGTCTCGAGCCAAAAGGAATACATGTAGTGACCAGGGCGATGACAATGATCCAGATGCTCCCGTAGATACGGATGGGTAAAGAGACGTAAACAAATATGAGTGCTAGGGCTAACACTATGCCTGGAACGCCCAATACCGAGAAGGTGAGACGATCTGCGACCCACGCACCCCGTATCCCCCCGCGAACGGCTAGCCATGACACAAGTGTCACAAGTATCATCGTTATCAAGGCCGTTGCTCCCGTAATTAGCAGAGTGTTCTTGGCTGCGCTCAAGATAAACGGGTAAACTAGCAACCTGCGGTAGGCATCCAAGTTGAATAGTGACACGGTCTCCAGTGAGACCTTTGAATACATTGGAGCAAGGCTTGTCCACAACAGAACCAGAATAGGAATCACCGCTGTCAGAAGAAAGTATCCGGCCATGGCGAGCACGGGAACGTACCGCCACCGTCCTAGGTCAATCAGGCGCGGACGGTAGCCACGGCCGGTCACTGTGGTAAAGCGCTCTCCGTGCCGAACGTAGCGGGAATATATGTAAATAAGCACTACGGCTATGCCTAACACTAGCACGCCATAAGTGCTGGGTACCCCATAGTCGGGAGTACCCGTAGGAGGATGAACCGCAAAGTAGATCGCGCTGGAGAATACAAATATGCCTCCCGGTATACCCAACATGGCAGGTATCTCGAAGGTCTCTGCAGCAATAACCAGGTAGTATATGACCGCGGCAAGCGTGGCTGGGCCTAGCAGAGGCAGGCTGATATGCCGGACTGTAGCCAAAGACCCCGCACCGCTGGTCCTACCTGCTTCCTCAAACGAAGGATCTATCCTAGAAAACATGCCTGAGATCATCATGTAGATCATAGGGACAAATCTCAGCGCTGTGACCACAATCATGCCGGGCATTGAGTAAATATTTATCGGTCCTGGAGCATCCAGCCCTAAGAGGGCCCGCAGCGCTACATTGAACATCCCGTTGGAAGGGTTAGCGAGGAGAATAGCGCTCATGCTTAATGCGATGGCAGGCATACCCATTTGTGCTAGCATGAGCACAAACATAGTACGGCGGAATGGCATGTTGGTGCGTTCCAAGAACCAAGCCAAGACCATGGCAAGCCCCACACCAATGATCACGGTCCCAGCGGCGTACCAGGCCGTGTTTAGGATAATCCTGTAAGTGACATCTGAAGTGAAAACACGGACAAAGTTGTTAATAGTAAAGGTGGTGGCTTCGAAAGGCAAGCGGTTTGCTGTGCTGCGAATGCTGCTGAATAGTAACACACCAATTGGAGGAACTACCAGATAGAAAACTGTAAGAGTTACAACAACGAGCAGGATTTTTCGCGAGTGCAGAGCGACTAGTCTGAGGTGTGAGACCCACCCCATCCTCCGCTCAGGCACTGCTTCCTCCATTGCGCGACTCCTAATGTTACCAGAATCACTATTTCTGTTGCTTAAGCCATCGAGTGGTGGCTCCCTTCTGACCCACCCCCGACTCGATGCTATTCACGATACCAACTATGTCGCACTCTACTTGGGGGTGAAGGCCAGAGCGTCATTCACGATATTCACGAAAGTCACAAACTTATCCAGATCGTCCTTTGTTTTTATACGCATGAACTCGATTTTTTTCTCAGCCAGCTCCTTAGACATCTTCCCAGGTGCGCCCGGAGTAGCACGGGCGTAACCAGCCTGAAAGACCACCTCTCTACCTCCTGGGCTATTTAGGAAGCTGACGAAAAGTTTAGCGGCATTGGGGTGCGGCGCACCATTTAGAATGTAAACTACCAGGGGGGGGGCAACCGCAGGTGAGATTGGGCTGAATGCTAGTGGAGCACCCCGTTCTATGGCAGTTATTGCATCAAACATTGTTACGATACCAATAGGGGCTTCTCCGGATGCAACCCGATTGAGTGCATCAGAGTATGTCGCTCCTGGGATGAGCTTTTGCTCACGTAGCCGATTTAGGAAGTCAACTACCTTTTGCGGGTTCTCCTTCCACTCTGGGAATTTGCCCCCGAGAGCGTTCCCTATTGCTCGCACCGAAATCTTTTGCCCCCTCCACTTCGGACCAAGCACGTCTTCCCAAGTGCGCGGTACGTCACTTCCTGAAACCAACTGCGTGTTATACACCCAAGTCGCGGGTTGGTCAGTGGCGATGATATAATGCCCATCAACCATGATGTCATCCGGATTCACACCGAGTTTGGCCCAATCGTACTGGAGCACGATACCTCTTTCTACTAATTGTAGTGCAGAGATCGGTTCAGACCAGGACACGTCAATAGAAAGCCGTCCTGCCTTCTGCTCTGCTATGATTTGGGGGATGACAGCAGAGCTGGCGCTGACGAATGATGCCTTTACACCCGGGTACTTTGCGTTAAACGCTTTGAGAATAGGCTCCTTAGTCGAGGCTGCACCTCCAGACTGAAAGACCACTTCGCCTTCCGTTTTAGCTGCCTCGTACAACGCCTGGATTGGGTCCGGCGCGGGTGCCAGTGTTGGGGCTGGTGCTGGTGCCGGTGATGGTGCCGGTGCTTGGGCTGATTTGGCACAAGCCGAAACAACGGATAATAAAGCCAGGACCACAACTAGCAATACGCTTAGACGCAATTGTAATCTATTTGAAGACTTCATATTCCACCTCCATTAATGACATAACTCCCTGCGGTCTCTGTCGCATGGTTACCTTTAATATCGCTCTCATAGCAATAAATATAGGCGGAGTATAGCCAATATGTGGCAAGTTGTCAAGGCGGTGAATTGACCTGTTAAAACTATTTGAAAGCTGAACTGTCTTTCATTGAAAACTGTAACGGGATATCCTTTCGGCTTGTGCCACTTCTAGCCTATTCGGGGTCGTGTCGAACTCTATTAGAACACTTCAGCATATCTTGCATCTGGCCTACCCCTCCTTTGCCGCGCTCTCTCCGGCAATCCGACCGAAGGCAATGCACTCAGCCAGACTGGCCCCACCGGCCGGGTAAAGTTTGCCATATACCGACCCACACTCCCCTGCTGAAAACAGCCCTGGAATAGGTGCGCCGAACGGGGTTAAAACTTGCGCTCGGCTGTTGCGCCGCGGTCCACCATGCGTATTCGGCCCACCAGGAAAGAGCTTTATAGCATAGTAAGGTGGATTGTCCAGAGGTACCAGGTCCAAGTGGGGCCTGTTAAACTCTGGGTCGTTCCCGCGCGCGCAGATATCGTTCCAATGCTTCACCGTGTCAGTCAACGTGGCTGGGTTCATCCCCAGCTTACCAGCAAGTTCATCGACGGTATCGCCTTTTGTGATCCAACCCTTATCTAGCTCGGCTTGGTTGCTCGCACTCCAGTGATATATCTGCTGTGGGCCACAGATTCCGGAATAACAAAGAGCACCACCCACTATGCGCCGTTGGTCGAATACATAGTAGCTAGGTGCCTTGGGATATTCCAGCTTGTGCGTATCGAAGTTGGTTATTTCGTAGTACGCGCATTGTGGGAGGAGTTTCTCGCTCATATAGCGCCGCCCGTAGCGGTCTACAAAAATGTAGCCCAGGGTAGCCTTGTCCTTGAGGCCTATTATCCGCCCGCGGGCGCTCGTTTTAGCTTCAAAAGTGATGGGGAAAGCGTCTGAATATTCAGCGAATTTGGCTACTAGGCGTGCCGTGACGCAGTTCATATGCCAAAGGTCGGCGCCTACTTCTTGAGCCATCTTAATGCCATCGCCGGTATTGGAGCCGCCGCCGGTGAAATACACCGGGTATACTCCAAGATACTGCTTCTTCATTTCCTCGTTTCCTTCAAAGCCTCCGCTGCACAATATGACTCCCTTTCTCGCCCGCCAGTTCATGGCCGACCCTTCATCCCTGCCAGTTCGCACTCCGATTACGCGACCCTCACCATTGGTAAGCAGACGTAGCGCCCGTGCCTCATAGACCACCTCGACACCACACTGCTGCACCTTTGTGTTCATTAGCTGCATCATACGCAGGCCTTTTCCTTTGTACTGCCAGGCGTTGATGGCGTTGGCCCCTGGCAAGGAGGCGTGTTCCGCTGCGTTGACCAAGAAATCCACTTTCCCGCCAAGCGCCCGCAGCCACGAGACGTTTTCGGTGCCGTACTCGGCCAGGGCGCGAATGTTCTCACGGTCGGTCCATGCCGGCCCGCCATCGACACCGGCAAGGGCCTCAAGATACGCTGCCGCGCCACCGGCATCGTCCCAGGAGAGAACAACCCCACCGGAAAGGCTACTAGGATTGTAGTGAGAAGCCGCTTCTTGCTTTTCTAGGATTGCAACAATGGATCCTCGCTCCCGGGCGGTAATGGCAGCGACAGCTCCGGCCAGACCGTAGCCCACCACTACTACGTCCACCGTTCGGTCCCAACGCGTATTCGCAGATGCGTACATTCGGTTCCCCCTTTTTCTGCCAAACGGCAGTCCACCATGAGCCAAGAGACGAGCCGTTGCTTTATGGCCCCTTGTCAACTGCGTTAGCCCCTAAATGTGTTGCATTGTAGCACGAAAAGACCCCTCGCATAACGGCCTGCGGCTACTACGAAGTCATTGCCGCCGTTTTGCTGTTGTGCAATGGGGTGATGACGGTGAACCGTGACTATGCCGGGCCGACCTCGGGCGGAACGAAGTTCACCACTCTGGCGGGAACCATTGGCGGCCGGTTGAGCACGCCGGACTGGATGGCTACCAGAAAACACGAGAGAACCAAAGCAATCGTCACCCCAGTGCCGACGCCGTACCGCACGGCTGCTATCGGTGCAAGGGCGCGCCGACAGATGGTATGTTAACTTGGTGGCTTCGGACAAAGAATGGCATGGCTAAGGTTGACCCGCTAACTGCCCGGTGCTAAAATCCCCTATGAAGGCTATCATTTTGGTGATCAATAAATGAAAAGGACCATTTACCTGGACCATGCCGCCACTACGCCTGTGCATCCGAAGGTACTGGAGGCCATGATCCCTTACTTCTCCGAGAGGTTCGGCAATCCTTCCACCATATACACGTTGGGACAGGATGCACGGCGGGGTGTCGACGAGGCGCGAGAGACCGTGGCCGGCATACTCGGATGCAAACCCAGGGAGGTTATCTTCACCAGTGGAGGCACCGAGTCCGACAACACCGCAATAAAAGGTGCCGCATTCGCATTGCGCGATAAAGGAAACCATATCATTACCTCTTCCATGGAGCATCACGCCGTCCTTGAGACATGCCATTTCATGGAAAAATTCGGGTTCGAGGTGACATATCTGCCGGTTGACTGTTACGGCAAAGTTGACCCGGAAGGGGTGATAAAGGCCGTTAACGAACGCACGACGGTCGTCTCCATCATGTTGGCCAACAACGAGGTGGGCACAATAATGCCCATCCCCGAGATCTCACGGTTGCTAAAGGAGAGGTTCCCCGACCGCAAGATAGTATTCCATACCGATGCCGTGCAAGGCGCAGGTATGCTCGACCTGAACGTGAACCACCTGGGAATAGACATGCTGTCTCTCTCATCCCACAAGTTCTACGGCCCGAAGGGGGTCGGGATACTCTGTCTCAGGCAAGGCTCCCCATTCATGCCACAGCAGAAAGGCGGCGGACAGGAATTCAATCGGCGTGCCGGGACAGAGGCGACCGCCGGCATAGTGGGCACTGGCGTGGCCCTTCGCCTGGCAACCGAAAGCCGAGAGGCCAACGCGAGTATCTGCCGCAAGCTCCGAGACCGGCTTATGGAGGGCGTCAAGAACCGTATACCGGACATAGACTTGACGGGCCATCCCGAAGACCGCTTGCCGAACAATGCCAGCTTCTGCTTCCGGTACGTGGAAGGCGAATCCATACTCCTGCACCTGGACTTTGCAGGTATAGCCGCCGCAAGTGGCAGCGCCTGCACCTCTCAGTCGCTGGAGCCGTCTCACTGCCTGCTAGCTATGGGCATACCTCACGAGATAGCCCACGGCAGTGTACGCTTCACCTTTGGGCCGGAAAACACAGAGGGAGAAGTTGATCAGGTATTGGCGACTCTTCCTCCGATCGTGGAACGCCTGCGCGCCATGTCGCCATTTGCCCGCGCCAAGAGCAAAGCAAAATAGCCCCGATAACAGTCCACTCGCTATACTTCTCTTCATTTTCGCTTGACAGTGCACTATGCTAGCCAATAATATAACTTTGGCGGCTGTGCTAGGCGGGGAACTAGCGGTGCCCTATGCTCGCAATCCGCTATAGCGAGGCCGAACTCCCGATCGAGGTCCCTCGTCTCCACGCACCGCTCTGCCAACTGGTGTTGAAGGTTGGGTCCTGCGCGGCAGGGTACTATGAACCCCGTCAGGTCCGGAAGGAAGCAGCGGTAAATAGAGCGCTCTGGGTGCCGCAGGGTCTCCTGGCCCGAGCCGGTTGACCGGGTAGGACGTGGGGGCAAGATCGACAGAGGGTGCACGGTCGCCAGGATTTCACTTTCTTAGCAACCGTCCCCAGGCCTCCCAAATACCGGCCAATGCCGGCGTACCGTCTTTACTTGGCCACTTGACCGGCCGTGCTCTGCCTCTTATAGTCATACAGGCAATCTCCCCTGCGGGCGAGAGCAGGCGTATTTCACTCCAGGCGGGTTTGTTGCGAGCCCCTATGCGACACGACCAAAATGAGGAGACAACCGGCGTCAGGCGAATGCTGCGCCAGGCCGGCGCTCATGCTCGGAAAGGGCTGGGCCAGCATTTCCTCATAAACAGGGCCGTATTGAATGATATTGTGGCTGCCGCCGAATTGACCCCGGACGACATCGTAATCGAGATAGGGCCCGGGCTGGGCATATTGACGGAAGCTCTGGCGGCCAGGGCAGGCCGGGTTATCGCCATAGAACTGGATGAGAAGCTCGTCTACAGGCTCAGGCGCACGCTGGCGGGCTTCGCCAACGTGAGCATAATCCAGGGCGACGCACTGGAGATACAGCCGTGGCGCCAGATCAATGCCAGCACGTACAAGGTGGTAGCCAATTTGCCCTATTATGTCGCCACGCCGGTCATCCGGAAGTTCCTGCATGCACCGAAGAAGCCAAGCATTCTGGTGGTCATGGTCCAGAAAGAGGTTGCCGAGTCGATGGCGGCCCCGCCAGGCAAAATGAGCCTATTGAGCGTGATAGTGCAATACTATGCGCAATCAAAAATAGCGATCGAGGTGCCTCCGGATAGCTTCTACCCGCCGCCGAAGGTGTCCTCAGCGGTCATAAAGCTGGTACCGCACACTGCACCTCCAGTGGAAGTGGAAGACGCAGAGGCCTTCTTCAACTTCGTCGCGGCGGGATTTCGCCAGCCGAGAAAGCAGATCTCCAACTCACTCGCCAAGGGCCTGGAAGTAGCGGTTTCCGAGTCCGCAGCTTTGCTGGACAGGGCCGGGATAGACCGGCATAGGAGAGCCGAGACACTCGACCTCAAGGAGTGGGCCACCCTATGGAAAGCCAGTCGACTATGAGGCGTACGGACTCGACCATAACAGTGAAGGCGCCCGCGAAGGTGAACTTGACCCTGGAGATCCTCGGCAAACGTCACGACGGGTATCATGAGGTCCGGAGCCTTATGCAGGCCATTGACCTGTGCGACAGCATCATGTTTGAGCCGGCAGAGGGGGTGTCGCTAGTGTGCAACGAGCCGGAGCTTCAATCGGACGACAACCTCGTGCTCAAGGCTGCCGACCTGCTCGGACGCGCTGCGGGTTGCAACCAGGGCGCCCGGATCACTTTGCAAAAGAATATACCCTGGGCCGCCGGCCTCGGAGGGGGCAGCAGTGACGCAGCCGCTACCTTGAAGGCGCTAAACCAATTGTGGCGCCTTGGACTTACCCCCTCCGAGCTCGCCCGGCTGGGGGCAAGGCTAGGTTCCGATGTGCCTTTCTTCATATATGGCGGGCTGGCGCTGGCCGAAGGACGAGGGGAGAAGATATCGCCTTTCCTTTTCCGCCCGGACAACTGGTTCGTCCTCTTAGTGCCATCGGTTCCTCGTATGGAAAGAAAAACGGCTATGTTATACGCCGCCTTGCGACCGCAGTGGTTCACGCAAGGGGAATGCACAGATAGACTGGTGACCTTTCTGGAGGCCGGCCTGAAGCAACCATGGCCCGAACTATGCAATGTTTTCGAAAAGGCAGCGCCTCAGGTGTTCCAGGGTATTGAGGAACTCTGGCGTCTTGCCAACGAGGCTACCGACAAGACCCTGCACCTATCTGGCTCTGGACCGGCGTCGTTCGTCCTATGTAAGGAAAAAGAGGAAGCAGTAGAAGTCTGGAGGAAGTTGACGAAGGCGGGCCTGACATCGCTGGTCAGCCGTGCCTTTTACGAGACGCCGCCGGGGGACGGCGCGGCGGATTAGACCCTTGCCGTGGAGTACACGCACTTCACGGCTGTGCTGGCGCCGTAGCCGCTAAGCCTTTGCAGCAGTGTGCCCTCCAACCTGGGCAGGGACTGCCAACTGTAACGCCAGCCATCCGAGTTTGTCGCATCCGGTTGCGTGCGCACCGGACGTGCCTCCATGCTTACAGGCACAAACCCGTACTTGTTCGTGGCAAAGGCTTCGCGCGGGCTCAACCTGATGCTCAGCGCCGGCTCGTTCAACAGCACCCCCTGTCCTAGATGGCTCTCCTTGGGCCGGAAATTGCGATAGCGGTGAAAATCACAGCCACACGAGCAAGCGTTGGCGCGTTTTGAGTTCCACGACTCGGGCAACATGAATGATGCTGCGAGAAAGACCAAGCCGAGCGCGTCACTAATTATCGGCTCGGGGAAAGCGAACATACCCAGCGCTACCACTCTTAAAGCATGGCGATTAAAAATCGTCCTGCTGTTAAAGACCATAATAGTTTCGCCTTTCAACCCCTTCTTCCCCACACCCGCCCGTCGAAAACGACGTGGATTATTATAGAGCGAGTCTTCTAGCTGTCAAGAGGTGCCTGAGGAGACAATATTGCCCGCCTCGATACTCATCCCCATTGATACGCGTACCTGAGCCACACTGAAGCCATTCGCACCCACAGCCTCGGCTATTAGGAGCCCAAGCTGCTGCCTGTTCCCCACCAAAAAATCCCGAGAGTATTTTGGGCCTCTTTTTCGGCTAGGGGAGCGTGGCATTCCTGCCTTTCACTGACCAAGCAGGTGAAAATTGTTATAATATGGCACTCTCCACTATGGACGTCGAATGCGCGTAGCCTTAATCGGACTGGGCCTCATAGGAGGTTCTTTGGGACTGGCTTTGAAGCAGGCTCGCGGTGCTGAGCTGGAAATAATAGGTTGTGCTCGCAAGAAAGAAACAGCCTGCGCCGCAACGGATTGTCATGCCGTAGACAAGGTCATGCCCGATCCGGCATCGGCGGTCAAAGACTGCGACCTGGTATTCATCTGTACACCGGTGCATGCGGTGCGCGAGGTACTGGCAGTCGTTTCCAGGCATGCCAAAGAAGGTTGTGTGGTTACTGATGTCGCGAGCACCAAGCAACATGTTATGAAGTGGGCTTCTGAATTCCTTTACCCGAGCAAGTTAGGCTTCGTTGGGGGACACCCAATGGCGGGTAGAGAGAAGTCCGGCATTGAGGCCGCCAGCGCGGACTTGCTACGCGGGTGCACTTACTGCTTGACTCCAGCCGAATGGACAAGTTCTCGTGACGTTGAGGTAGTAGTCAAGGCTGTCGAATGGATCGGGGCCAAACCATACTTCATCGAGGCAGACCAACACGATTTCCTGGTGGCAGCCATAAGCCACTTACCCGCCGCCGTGTCGGTTGCCACTGTGGCAGCAACCACCGGCCATCCCGATTGGCCCTACATGGCCCGTTTGGCCTCTACTGGCTACCGCGATGTCACGCGGTTGGCCTCAGGCAGCCAGCAGGTGAACGCCGATGTTTTCACCACCAATAGAGGGCCGCTGGTGCACTGGATCGATGAGTTGATCCAGGCGCTGTCGGACCTCAGACAGCAGATAGTCGACGAAGCTGATGGCGACCTGGAAGCCACCCTCGCCCAGGCCCGTGAAGCGCGGCAGCGTTGGATGGAAGACAAGTGGGGAGAACAGGCACACTCTAAGTGAAGGTGCATCGGAATGATCAAGAAGATTAACAGGCCGTCAGCGCTTGAAGGTCAGATACGCCCGCCAGGGGATAAGTCGATAGGGCACAGGGCAGTGATGCTAAACGGCATCTCTGAGGGTAAGGCCCACATCACCAACTTCTGCGCTGGCGGCGATACTCTGGCCACGATCAGTTGTATGAAAGCCATGGGTGTCAAGGTGAGACGGCCCGCACCGGACACAATTGATGTTGTCGGTGTGGGGGCCTCGGGGTTGAAAGAACCTCAGGACGTGCTCAATGCCAGGAACAGCGGCACCACTACACGCCTGCTCTCAGGTATACTGGCCGGGCAGCCCTTCGTGTCCATTATCACAGGCGATGCCTCTCTACGTTCACGCCCCATGGCCAGGGCCACGGAGCCGCTGCGCAAGATGGGGGCCGACATAATTGGCAGAGACAACGGACGGTTTGCACCGCTCGTCATTCGTGGCGGCAAACTCCACGGCATACGGTATGAGCTCCCCGTCGCCAGTGCGCAGGTGAAGTCAGCGATCATACTGGCCGGCCTCTTTGCCGAAGGGGAGACCTGCATTGTCGAGCCTGGCCCGACCCGGGACCACACCGAGCGCATATTAGCTGGTATGGGAGCCGCTGTGCGCACGTCGGGAAGGACGATCACCGTTTCTCGCATCGCCGGTCGCTTGAATCCACTTTCGTTCACGGTGCCGGGGGACATCAGCGCCGCCGCCTACTGGATGGTGGCGGCGGCCATCCACCCAAAGGCCACTGTCGACATATCCGGATGTGGCATCAACCCCACGCGCACGGGCGTCATCGATATATTGCGCTCCATGGGTACGAGAATCGTCGTCAGGCCTGCTGACGGCA
This sequence comes from Chloroflexota bacterium, assembly GCA_016190755.1. Lineage (GTDB taxonomy): Bacteria > Chloroflexota > Dehalococcoidia > JACPPY01 > JACPPY01 > JACPPY01. The sequence continues at coordinate 22,307 of JACPPY010000004.1, forward strand.
CTGCGAGCGAGCCCACGGGCGATATTACGATTAGCTCCAGCGAACTGCATGGGACCGAGGCCAGGGGGGACTTGGTCGTCAGGTCAATTGACGAGGTTCCTGTGCTGGCTGTGGCCGCCTGTTTCGCCAGGGGGGTCACTACAATCCGGGACGCTCAGGAACTGAAGGTAAAGGAGACTGATCGGATAGTACATACCATCCAGGAGCTTTCCAAGATGGGCGCCAGGATAGACGAGTTGCCCGACGGCATGGTTATTCACGGGGTAGGACGCCTTCATGGTGCAGAGGTAGAAAGTCACGGCGACCATCGTCTTGCCATGAGCCTGGCCGTGGCAGGTCTGGCGGCTGAAGGTGACACGATTATCAAGGGTGCAGAGATTGCGTCAGTGTCGTATCCCTCCTTTTGGAGCGACCTGGAGAAGCTCTCGACCACATTTGAATCGGGGAGGAGGTGAAGCAATGGGAACCGAGTTGGTGCATGTAGGTTTCGGTAACCTGCTGGCCATGAACCGGGTCGTCGCGGTGTTGTCCACCGATCAGGAACCGGCGAAGCGTCTAATACGTGAGGCAAAAGAAAAGGGAATGCTTCTGGACGTGACGCACGCCAGGAAGGTTAAGGCTGCACTCGTTATGGATACAGGACACATAGCAGCAGTGGCTATAGCCCCCGAGACTATCAGCGGCCGCATCGCCGCGATGGTGGAGGGCATTTCTATTCCGAAAGAACTTGCTTGATGGCATCTCAGGTCGAAGAGTTCCGGATACAACTGCTCCAGCCGTCGCCATTACTTGTCGTTCTCTCCGGTCCTTCGGGCGTCGGCAAAGACGCGGTGATCAAGCGCATGAAGAAAAAGGGGTACTGGCTGCACTACGCAGTAACCGTGACCACGCGCGGGAAAAGGATTGAGGAGCAAGATGGTCTGGACTACTACTTCACCTCTACTGAACGGTTTCGAAGCATGATCCAGGCCGGTGAGCTACTGGAATGGGCCGAGGTCTATGGGAACTACTACGGTGTCCCCAGGGCACAGATAAGGGAGGCCCTTGAGTGCGGCCGGGATGTGATACTGAAGATAGACGTCCAGGGGGCAGCAACGGTGAAAAAACTCGTGCCTGACGCCGTGTTCATCTTCCTTTTGCCTCCCTCATTCGAAGAGTTGAAGAAGAGGCTCGTGCAGCGGCACACTGAGTCTCCGGTAGACCTGGAGCGACGTCTCGATACAGCCGCGGCAGAGATGAAAAGCCTGGAGCTTTTTGACTACGCTACCGTAAACGAGTCCGATGAACTGGATGGTGTAGCTGACAGGGTGATGGCCATAGTTACGGCCGAGAAGTGTCGCATCAAGCGCCGGACGATAAAGGTCTGACCCGGTGTCCGCGGCAATTTGCCGCGCCGGTAAGGCACGTCCGTCCATCGGCGACTAGATCAGAGGAGTGCCACGTGACAGAGAATTCAACGACTAAAGCCACTATGGAAAAAATCGTATCGCTTTGCAAGAGGCGGGGCTTCATCTTCCAGAGCAGCGAGATATACGGCGGGCTGGGAAGTTGCTGGGACTACGGCCCGCTGGGCGTGGAACTAAAGCGTAACGTGAAGGAAGCATGGTGGCGGTTCATGATACGGGAGAGGGACGATGTAGTGGGCCTGGACACGGCCATACTCATGCACCCGCAGGTTTGGGTGGCCAGCGGCCATGTCCAGGGTTTCACGGACCCACTGGTGGAGTGCAAGGCCTGCCACCTGCGCTGGCGCGCCGATGCCCTACAGGGCATTAAGTGCCCCTCGTGCGGCGGTGAGCTGACCGAACCTCGCATGTTCAACCTGATGTTCAAGACCTTCATGGGGCCGGTCGAGGACGCAGCCTCCGTCGTGTATCTCAGGCCGGAAACGGCGCAAGGTATTTTCGTTAACTTCGAAAACGTGATGATGTCGCAGCGCAGGAAGCTGCCATTCGGCATCGCGCAGATAGGAAAAACGTTCCGCAACGAGATCACGCCCGGCAACTTCATCTTCCGCACCAGGGAGTTCGAACAGATGGAGATGGAGTTTTTCGTCAAGCCCGGGACTGACGAACAGTGGTTCACCTACTGGGTGGAGCAGCGCCTTTCCTGGTATAAAGGCCTGGGAATCAGGAAAGAAAACCTGCGCCTGCGGCCCCATGGCAGAGATGAACTGGCGCACTATGCTAGGTGTTGCTCCGACGTCGAGTACTTGTTCCCCATGGGCTGGTCGGAGCTGGAAGGCATAGCAAACCGGGGGGACTTTGATCTCACCCAGCACTCAAAGGTCAGCGGCAAGAGACTGGAGTACTTTGACGATGAGACCAATGAACACTACATTCCCTACGTTATCGAGCCCTCGGCGGGTGTCGACAGGTCGCTGCTTGCCTTTCTAATCGATGCCTACGATGAGGAGCCTGACAAGGAGGGGACCCGGGTCATACTGCACCTGCACCGTGACCTGGCGCCTGTTAAGGTCGCCATATTGCCGTTGAGCCGCAAGGAGGAGGTGTCCGGGGTGGCCAGGAAGATACATTCCAGCCTGCGTCCTTGCTTCATGACTCAATACGATGATACGCAGAGCATCGGGCGCCGCTACCGGCGGCAGGATGAGATAGGCACTCCTTTCTGCGTGACAGTGGACTTCCAGTCCCTGGAAGACCACGCGGTCACCATACGCGAGAGGGACTCAATGAAGCAAATACGCGTTCCTATTGCCGACCTGAAACAGGTGGTGTTGGCCAAGTTGGCCGGAGAGCCGTTCGAAGGCCAGACGGCAACCGCCGGCGAAGGGGCGTCGAAGGCGTAGTAATGTTGTCAGGAGGCCGGACCGCGTGAAGCTCCTCCATTTTGCCGACCTGCACCTGGGTATTGAGCAATATGGATCAATAGACCCGGAAACCGGACTGTCGTCCAGGCTTTCTGACGTGTTGAAGGTTCTGGACGAGCTGGTGGACTATTCTCTCAAGAGCAGCATAGATGTAGTGCTTTTCTGTGGCGACGCTTACAAGAGCCGGGACCCTTCGCAGACACAGCAGAGGGAGCTGGCCAAACGTATAAAGCGCCTGTCGGAGGCTGGTATACCTACCTTCCTTCTGGTCGGCAACCATGACTTGCCCGTTGCTCCCGGTCGCGCAACAACCCTGGATATATTCCATACGCTGGACGTGAGCAACGTCTACGTTGCGAGCCGGCCGGCGGTACAGGTGATCAATACGCGCACCGGACCTGTCCAGATAGCTGCTCTGCCATGGTTGCGGCGGTCTGCGCTCCTCAGCAAGGAGGAGAGCCGCGGTCTCAGCGTAGACCAGGTGCTGCAACGTCTTCAAGAGGTCCTCACGGCGACGGTTGCGAATCTGGCTGAGTCGTTGAATCCCGCCCTGCCCGCCATCCTCGCTGCCCATGCTTCCGTATCTACAGCGAAGGTGAGTTCAGAGAGGACCATGTCGCTGGGCAAGGAGCCGGTGCTGCTTCTGAGCAACATTGCTTTACCTGTTTTCGATTACGTCGCCCTCGGCCACGTGCACAAGCATCAGGTGCTCTCCGGGCATCCGCCTACGGTATACTCGGGTAGCCTGGAGAGGGTGGATTTCGGCGAGGAGCAGGACGACAAAGGGTTCTACGTCATCGACATTGAGCCGGGCCAGAGCCCGGGCAGTCGATGCGCCGCGTTCGATTTCCATCGTGTGGCTGCCCGGCCATTCATCACCATCCAGGTTGAACTGGACACAAGCACACCCGACCCCACGCATGCCATAATGGAGGCCATACGCAGCAAGCAGGATGAAGCCCGTAATGCGGTAGTGCGCGTGGAAATAAACTGCGCCGAAGGGATTGCGGAGAAAATACGAGAGACCGAGGTCCGTGAGGCACTTCGGCAGGCCCACAACCTTAGTATCGTTAAGAACATAGGCCGCATAGCTCGGACCAGGCTGGGCAACCGTGCGCCCGAGGAGCTTTCACCAATCCAAGCGCTAGAGCTATACTTGGAATCAAAGAAGGTTCCACCTGAGAGGAAGAAAGTGCTACTTGAGTATGCTGAGCGCCTGATCACAGACCGCGAAGCAGCCGCCTGATCTAGCTGAAAGACCAACGCCCCTCCTCCTTAGGCAGTCGCGACAAAACTTTAACAGTCGTTCCCCTTCCTCTCCGACAACACTTGCCACTGGTGGCCAACCTTTTCCTTTAGCTCCTCCAGACTGCCGTTGTTCTTTATGACTACGTCGGCATGCTTCTGCAGTTCTTCTGCCGCGAGCTGCACCCTTATTCGCGCCCTGGCATCCTCTTCGGCAACCCCCTTTTTGTCTTTCAATCGCCGCACAACCTTTTCCACCGGAGCCACCATAACCCAGACCTCGTCCACCAGCAGCCGCCAGCCAGCCTCGATCAGTAGAGCGGCCTCCAGAACTACCACCTTATCTCCACGTTGCCTGGCCTTCTTTATCCTCTCCTCGACCATCCGGTACATGCGGGGATGCAGTATGGCATTCAACTTTGCCAGTGCCTCGGGATTGCCGAATACAATTTTGGCCAGCTTCTGCCGGTCAATCTCGTTGGTGTCGTTCAGTATGCCTTTACCAAAGGCCGTCACCACGTCCTGCCATGCCGGTCCGCCTGGGCAGTAGACCTCATGCCCGACCTTATCCGCGTCGATCACTGTGGCGCCCATACCTGCAAGTATGCTGGCGACGGTGCTCTTACCGCTACCGATTCCACCTGTAAGTCCGATGACTACCATAATTAATGTGGAGACCTCTCATCCTCTTGTCCCTTCGCGCACTACCCCTGCTGGTTATACTCATTGTATTTGTGCGAATGCGACATGTCCAGCCCCTTTCGGATATACAACCAATGGGATATAATGTGTCTGTCTCTCCTCCGGAGGCAGGAAAATGACTACGCCTCAAGTTGCCCCAGGCGCCGAACTGAGAGAAGTCGCTCTTTATGACCGATTACCCGAATCGCGTGTCCAGTGCAATATATGCCTGTGGCGCTGCACGATAAACCCGGGTAAGCTCGGTGTGTGCCGAATGCGTCGCAATGATAGCGGCACACTGCATGTCCTCAACTACGATTCGGTATCATCATTTGCCGTAGACCCCATCGAAAAGAAACCTTTATTCCACTTCTTCCCCGACACCAGGGTCTTTTCCATGGGTTCCTGGGGATGCAACTTCCACTGCCGGCATTGCCAGAATTGGGAGATATCGTGCGTTGAAGAGCCCAGCGACCCCTTCCGCCCATCACGACATATTACCCCTGAGCAGGCCATAGCATTGACGCGTGAGCGCGGGTGTCCAAGCATAGCCTGGACATATAACGAGCCGACTATCTGGTTTGAGTACACCCTTGATTGTGCTCGGCTGGCCAGAAGCGCCGGCCTGTACACTGTCTATGTCACCAATGGCTACATGACACCAGAAGCGTTGGATTTAATCGGCCCGTACTTGGACGCGTGGCGCGTGGACGTAAAGGGGTTCTCCGGTGAACTGTATCGCGGCCTGGCGAAGGTCCCTCACTGGCAAGGCATACTTGAGGTGGCGGAACGGGCAAGGAAAAAGTGGAACATGCATGTTGAGGTCGTCACGAACATCATCCCCACATTAAACGATGACGAAAAGCAACTGGCTGGCATAGCAGGCTGGATTCGAGATAGCCTGGGAGTACTGACTCCGTGGCATGTCACACGCTTCTACCCGCAGTACCAGATGCTTGATTTGCCGGCCACGCCAGTGAGCACGCTCGAAAGGGCGATCAAGATAGGAAAGAAAGCCGGGCTGCGCTTCATCTATGTTGGCAATGTTCCGGGTTCCGGCGAAGACACTATCTGTTACAATTGCGGCAACCTTATAATATCCCGCACAGGCTATGTGACCCGCATCGTCGGCCTCAAGGGAGCAATATGCAAGTACTGCGGCGCAGACTTGAACATGAGGATCTCGGGGGTATAGGGACGCGAAACAACCAGGCCGAGGCTTCGGGTATCGTTGCGGGTCCGGCTGGAGCATATGCACAAGGAGGTGGGCCGTGAGCGGCATAATGTTTGGATGCATAGTTCCTCATCCTCCACTGCTGGTCCCGGATGTGGGTCGCGGCCAGGAGCACGCGGTCAAGTCTACAGCCGATGCCATGCAGAAACTTGCCGAGCAACTCGGGCAGTCTCATCCCGAAGTTCTGGCAATAATCAGCCCCCATGGGGCAGGCTATTCCAGCGCCATGGGGGTTTTCACCGGTCAGTCCTCAACTGGAAGCATGCGTTCCTGGGGCAGCCGTGCCCCCGAGAGCAATTTCAACAACGACCATGAACTGGCGGCAACCATAGTCGAGCAATGCGAGGCCGATAAGATACCTGTCCAGCCCATAGGTGATAATGGTTACGACCTCGACCATGGCGTGATGGTACCCATGCGCTTTCTAAGCCGGGAATCCCAGGGACTTCCACTAGTTCCGCTAACGTTCTCGTGGTTGCCTCTCAAAACACATTTCTCTTTCGGCCAGGCCATAAGGAACGCCGCTACGCGCGCAAACCGTGATCTGGCGATCATAGCCAGCGGCGACCTTTCTCACAGGCTTAGTCCAAACGCACCTGCCGGCTACGACACCATGGGCAAGGTCTTCGATGATAAGCTCGTGTCCGCCATTTCGCGCCTGGACGAAGACGAGATACTGAACCTTGACCCAAGCCTCATCGAACGCGCCGGCGAGTGCGGTCTCAGGTCCATAGTAATATTGTTAGGCGCCTTGCACGGGCTTGCAGTCAAGCCACAGGTACTGTCATACGAAGGACCATTCGGCGTCGGATATATGGTGGCTTCCTTCATTGTCGAGAGACATCATCCGCTCGTAGACTTAGCACGTGAAACCGTTGAGTCGTACGTGCTTAAAGGCAAAGTTCCCAATCCCATCCACATGAGTCCCGAGATGAAGGAAAAGGCGGGTGTGTTCGTCTGTCTGAAAAAGGATGGTGAACTCAGGGGGTGCATCGGCACATTCGAACCAACCAGGGATAACGTTGCCTACGAGGTGATTGCGAACGCTGTGAGTTCGGCCACACGCGATCCGCGATTCTTGCCTGTATCTGACTCCGAGCTTCCAGAGCTAGAGTATACGGTGGATGTTTTGACCAAGCCCGAGCCGGTGGAAAGTCTCGAAGACCTTGACCCCAGACGCTTCGGAGTCATCGTGGAGAGCGGCAGGCGCCGTGGCCTTTTGCTTCCCGACCTCGAGGGAGTAGATACAATCGAAGAGCAGATAGCCATCTGCCGGCAGAAGGCTGGGATTCCCACGGATGTACCTGTTAAGCTCTACAGGTTCGAGGTCAAGCGCTACAAGTAGGCCGGCGTTCCTGCAGTGCTGCCGGGCGCTCTTTCACCCGGGGTCAACTACTTGGCGGCTGCCTTAGAATTAACATAATCAAAGACGCGCTGGCGCATATCTACGCCAACCACCTTGCTGAAGGCCACGTGTAGCTTTTCTGTTATTACCCCAGGGAACGGCTTTGGCAATAACTTGCCGTTAAACTTAGAAACCGGGCCAATAAAACCATTCGCTGTAGTAAAAATTTCATCGGCATTACGCAGGTCGTAGACGTATAGGTCTTTTTCAATGCAATCAATGCCGAGTTCCTTTGCTAGTCTCATAACTGTCCCCCGGGTGATACCCGGCAGAAGATTACCCAGCCTAGGTGTGAACAACTTGCCGTCTTTCGCTATAAAGACGTTAAAACCCGTACCCTCAGCAACTGATCCATCCAGGTTGAGCACTACGGCCCGTGCCGACCGATCTATCATGGCCACTTCCTTGTCAGCCAGCCTGTAACATAGTCTATTGGTGTGCTTCACCTTAGCGTCCAGGCTCTGCAGAGGAATCTGCCTGGTGTTAGGTACAACGAGGTGTTGGCCCTCTCGGTACATTTTTACCCAGCCCTCATATCTGGGAATCGCGTGCACGCACCTGATCAGGATCGTTGGATTGGTTGCCTCGAAGTATTGGTATGTTGGCGCCCCTGCGCTTATCCACCAAATCATGCTGAAATCATCGGCCGGGATCAGGTATTTCTTGTTGCGGTTAAACACCTCATAACTAGTTCTCAGCATCTCTTCCGATGGCATTCCTGGATCAATAGAAACATAGCTAAGAGAACGGTACAATCGAGATATATGCAGATCCCAAAAGTGCGGAACGTGATTGAAGCTTCTCGCTATATCATATATAGCGCCTTTCCATAGCCCGTTGTCTAGTGGAGAAATCCTCACTTCGCTCTCATTCACATAGTTGCCATTGTAATAGCAAACCAAATCTTCCATTCTAACTCCTTGTACCTTTATACCTATAGTACCAGCGTGATTGTATATCCCTCACTAAGGGAATGTCAAGGGAATGTACTCTTTCAGGCAGGGATATTCCGTTCCGGGATACAAAGAGAACAAGGGAAGAGGCAATCCCCTAATGGACCTGAGACCGAGACAAGGCCTTGACAACGCTCTAAGTAGCCTTTATACTATAGTCCTTTCAAGTAACATCACCGCGTGTGGATTCGATTGACGTCGGTGGGAATCCTTTCTGCTATTGAGAAATCTCAGCAAGGAGGGCGCTCGTTACCGCGGCCAATCTACGAACAGAGCATACAAAGTCGTCAAATATCATCTGTGGCTGTAAAGTTGGTGTACTTCGGCATCGACACTTTTTTGAGATGGATCCAAGTAAGGAGGTTTGAAGTGAACCACAGGAGATTACACTTGATCTTGGGTACGATTTGCCTGCTATCGTTACTTGTAGCTATGCCGTTAGCGGCAAGCTGCGGCCGACCCAGTACAACGTCGACGTCAACTCCAGCAAAGACATCAACTACTACAACTACTACGGCCAAATCAACTACCGCAGCAACATCAACTACTGCAGTAAAATCCACCCCCGCAGCAACATCAACTACCACGGCGAAATCCACACCTGCAACAACATCAACACAGGCGTCAATATTCAAGGAATGGGATAAGCCCGGGAAGATGCCGACATTTAAGACGCGGGATGAATGGAAGGCTTCCTACGACGCCCATATTGCCGAGCTTGTCGCTGGCTCGAAGAAAGAGGGCTCCAAGCTGGTGGTCTACATGGGCCGGGAATTGCCTGCCTGGTACGAGCAGGTGACGAAGTATTTCAAAGAAAAATACGGTATTGATGTAGAGTTCATGGGACTCGGGGCATTTGAGGCCGCTTCCAAAATAAAGGCTGAGGTAGCAGCGGGAAAGGTTACCGGGGATTACCAGGCAAGTGGTAGCTCCCTTGCGCGTCCGATGGCTCTAGATGGCTTCTATCAATACTATCTGCCACCAGCGGGGCTGGAGCCGGGTATCAACTGGTTCATAGACCCCTTGCTCGATGTGAAGGACCCGGCTTTCGCGGGAAAAGCCTTTTCTCCGATAATCTCTGTCAGCATGTTTGGGATCATGATTAACACCAAGCTGGTACCACCGGACAAGGAGCCGAAGACCTGGAAAGACTTATTGGACCCAGCCTGGAAGGGTAAGTTAATAATGCAGGATCCAAGCGTATCTGGCAGTGGAAACAGAATATATTGGGGCATGTCGAAGCGATATGGCGCGGACTTCCTGAAGCAGTTGGTCACGCAGAATCTCTTTATTGAACGAAATGAGGCCAATGCGGCTCGCGCGGTAGCTTCGGGCGGGTACGCTATGTACATCGGCAGCGCAACGACACATCTCCGGCAGGTGGAAGGTTCTCCGGTTAAGGTGATATTCCCGGAAGGGGTGGTCCTATCTATTGATGATGTCGGAGTAATCACCGGTGCGCCACATCTGAACGCCGCCCGGCTATTCGCCAATTTCCAGATATCCAAGGATGGTCAGGAGATTTCGACCAAATACGGTGAGAGGACTCCGATAAGAGGCGATGTGAAGCCTGCACTTGACATTTTGGACACGGCGGGGAAGAAAATACTGTACTTCCAAACCTATGATGATGACGTGAACCTCATGCCCCAGTTACGAGAGCAGGCTAAACAGATCTTCAATATTAAGTAACCCGGTGTGCGAGTGATGATGAAAGCAGATTAGTCAATCGAGCGGAGGGTTATCCTTAGCTGCGTCAAGGAGAATAGGCATAGCGTCAGCCAGCACCTTGAGCATTAGGCTGGTATGATCAAGGTATCCAGGTCCAGTGGTCTGCACTCAGAAGCAATTACTCTTTGTCAGGGGGCAGACCTTGGACCTGGTTTTTTCAACTCCTTGCTCCTGGCAATAACTTGCTCGTGGCGTTAAGAGGAGCAGACATGATAGTCGATACGCATATGCACCATAGTATGTTCCCTGATGACTTCCGCATTGATCGTTTGCTTGATTGCTTCCCGGAGCTAGCTTCTGTACCTGCCGAAGACCTCAAGAACAGGTTTCACCATCCACTCGAAACCTATCTGGCTGAGACTCAAGGGGTCGTGGACAAGGCTATCGTCCACACTTACAACTTCCCTGAGAGCCTGGGCTTCTGTCAATCCAATGATGAAGTGGCCGAAAGGGTTAACCAATATCCGGACAAGTTCGCCTGGTGCTGCAATATCAATCCCTTTGCCAAAGGAGCCGCCAGGGAATTCGAAAGATGCGTAAGAGACCTGGGTGCTGTGGGCATGGGAGAGTGGGGACCCTCTTATCAGTTCTTCCATACTAATGACAAGAGATGCTTCCCTGTTTATGAGAAAGCAATCGAGTTAGACGTGCCCATAATAATACACGCGGGCCCGGCCAAAGGTCGGACCTGTCGCCTGGCATATGCCAACGTTTGGGATCTTGATGAAGTGGCGATCATGTATCCTCAGTTGAGAATCGTCATTTGCCACATTGGCTTTCCAAAGTACGAGGACACAGTACTCCTGATGCAGAAGCACGCCAATGTTTTCGCAGATATCGCGTGGCTGCCGAATCTTGCCGGTCTGGATATGCCGGAAAAAGGCTCTTCGGGGCGCCGTCGCGGCGTGCCCGCCGTCCGTTACCCTTATTACCATTTTCTCTATCCTCTGGTCTATTACCTTTCCGGAGCTTCCGGTTTGCCTGACAAACTGTTGTTCGGGACAGATTTTTCCAGTGTCGACCCGGTCAAGTACATAAACACACTCGAAAACATAAATGATTTGACGAGACAGTTTAACTTGCCTGAAATTCCGCCGGATACTGTACACGCAATTCTTCACGAGAATTGGCGAAAGGTATTCAAACTCCAGCAGGCAATCTAGTTTCGGCAAAGTGCCCGTGCCTTACTTTAGTAGATTGGAGGACAAAGATGGTCAAAGAGAAAAAGACAGACGTCAAGGTTATTCGAGGGGGTCTGCTCATAGATGGGACCGGGGCAGAGCCCATAGATGGTGCGAGGGTGCTGGTAGAGGGCTCAAGGATAAAAGCAGTAGGGAAAGACATACCTATACCGGAGGGAGCTCAGGTCATAAACGCGGTGGGCAAGACGGTCATGCCCGGCCTAATTGATTCACACCTGCACCTCTGGGGAATTAGAACCGGCGAGGCAATAGAGCGAGTAATGCGCCCGTATGAGCTACGCTTGATCAAGTCGATCTTTGATGCCAAAGCACTTCTCTCCATGGGCTATACAACAGTAAAAGATTGTGGCGGGCTAAATGCGATTTTTCTTAAGAAAGCCGCGGCTGAGGGAACTCTCACCGGATTACCCCGTATCATCGCGTCCGGGTACCTTCTGAGCCAGACATATGGTCACGGAGACATGCACTATTTCCCTACTGAGTACGTTGATGCACGTTCAACCAAACTTCATACCAACTTCAAGTTGCTCTGCGACGGCGTGGAACAGTGTATTAAAGCTACTCGCTTTGCTATGAGAGAGGGAGCAGACTTCATTAAGGTCTGTACGACCGGCGGCATGGGCTCTGAACGGGATAACCCATCCCAGGTCCAGTTTAACCTGGATGAGATCAGAGCGATCGTTCGAGCGGCAGCACAAGCCGGCAGGTTCGTAACTACTCATTGCGAAGGTTCACTAGCCGCAGCAAAGCAATCGATCCTTGGAGGCATAAAAACCATAGACCACGCTTTTGTCGTTGACGATGAATGCATCGCTATGGCAAAGGAGCAGGGTACCATATTCGTTTCAACCCTTGAATTGGTGCGTGGGTTGAGCTCGGGCGACCAGCCCGAGGCCCTGGAAATGGCTCACAAAGCGAGGCCGTGGGCAAAGGTTGTCATCGAGAGCTATAAGCAGATACACAAGTCGGGAGCAGTCTTGGCCGCTGGAAGCGACTGTACGGGCCGGCCTTCCTTCAAGTTCGGCACGAGCGCAAAAGAGTTAGAAGATCTTGTCAGCCTATGCGGCTTTACGCCGATGGACGCCATCGTGGCAGCGACAAAGCATGGCGCTATGGCATGCTTTATGGAGAGTCAGACAGGTACGGTGGAATCCGGCAAACTGGCTGATATCATCCTTATCGACGGCAATCCCCTGGTTGATATCAAAGTGCTGCAAGACCCGAAGAGGATAAGAATGGTAATGCTGGAAGGCAGAATAGAAATCGAACGATAGGAGCTGTCCTTTTGCATATCACCGGCCTGACAATCAACTTGTCGCGCAGCTTTAAGCTACAGGCATACGCACGCCGCTTGAGCACCGATTATCGCTCTTGGATAACCATGATTCGAGAGGTTATCCATGAAAATTAGTTTCGAGCGGCTATATGTAATAAGTCTGCTAATCGTAGTGGCGTTCCTGGTGCTTTACCCAGTTGGCATGATCTTTTTTGGCAGTATCAGGGATACTGCACCGGGACTGGCTGGGCACTTTAGCCTTGATGGCTACGCAAAGATATTCCGTGACCCGGACACATATACACTACTGCTCGGGACGCTCTGGCTTGCCATCATCAGGACAGTCCTCATCGTGGTCACAGCCGTCTTTCTGGCTTGGGCAGTTAGCCGCACCAACATCCCTTATCGTGGCCTTCTTAAGGGCATCATCATCTTTGCTTTCTTTATGCCTTATATGCCCAAGATTCTGGCCTGGATCATAATGTTAAATTCCAGGACTGGCCTCATTAACCAAGCCGCAAGAACTATTTTCCCGCTAGGAGATGAAGGCCCTTTTAATGTTTACTCCTACGGAGGAATAATCTTTACCAGTGTGCTCTTATGGACCCCGATTTTGTTTATACTTCTTGTCCCCGTTTTTGAGGCTATGGATGCCAGCCTCGAAGAGCAATCGAGGATGTCCGGCGCCTCAATATGGAGGACTATCTGGCATATAGACGTACCGCTTGCGCGTCCAGCCCTTCTTGCAGCAACGGCCCTGGCCTTTGTGAGGATGATAGAATCATTTACAGTAGAACTGGTTTTGGGAATACCCGCCAAGATCTACGTCTTGACGACGAAAATATACAATAACCTGGCATACACTGAACCTCCTCTATACCCGCCGGCGATGGCCTTAGCCGTAGGCCTATTGGTGATCACGATAATTATTGTAGCCATACAGTGGAAGCTGCTGGGCCAGAGACAATATGGCACAGTTACTGGCAAGGGATTTCGAGTTGCTCCGGTAGACCTGCGGAAGTTCAAGTACCTTGTCTTTTCCGGCGTGCTATTGTTCATATTTCTAAACCTGGTTTTGCCGCTAGGTGTGTTGCTATGGGGCTCCTTCACCAAGATCGCAGGAGTCTTCATGCCCAACATGTACACTTTAGCTCACTATCGATACGCATTGTCGACCACTATGTTTACCAGATCTATTGTCAATACATTAGTGATTGCTTCGATCAGCGCTACCGTAGCTATGGTCCTGTGTTCACTCGTGGGATATGTCGTGGTTAAAACGAACTTCCGGGAGAGGCGACCTCTTGATCTTGTGACTTGGCTCCCGTGGGCAATACCTTCGATCGTATTGGCTTTAGGAATGCTCTGGGCTTATATTCTTTTGCCGTTGCCTTTCGGTCTGACTCTGTACGGGACAACGGGGATTATTATAGTTGCCTTCGTTACCAAAGGCTTTCCCATGGGAACAAGGACAATGACCAGTACCATGATTCAGATAACCAAGGAGCTTGAAGAGTCCTCCCGGATACATGGTGCTTCTTGGACCCAGACCTTTACCCGCATTATGCTGCCCTTGGTTAGCCCCGGGTTCATGTCAGGATGGCTGATCCTATTCACTTTAGCTGCCAAGGACCTGGATACGGTCATCCTCCTCTACAATAGTCGGAGTATTATTCTCTCCACGCTAATGTACGAATGGTGGTGGCGGGGCGAGCTCGAGGAAGCATTCATTCTGGGGTTGATCCAAGCTGCCATCATAACGGTAGCCTACACCGGTGCCACCCTTCTTGGTCGGAAAATACTACCCCCTGTCACCTGACACTAATGAACAAGTTCGGATTTCTCTCGAAGGAGTTTATGAAGGGAGGAGTTTGAAATGATAATCTATGGCAAAGAGGTCCTTGACAGCCTGGACCAGTTGGTAAACCCGAAACATACCGCCCTTTTGCTTGTGGACATTCAAAACGATCTTGTCTCGCCCGGAGGCTTCGAGGATAAGCAGGGGTATGACTTATCGGCCTGTCGCGGTATTGTTCCTCGAGTGAGGCGAGTCCTGGAAACAGCCAGGAATAAGGGTGTAATGGTAGTCCACACGCAGATGACTTATTTTCGCCAACCTGTTGTCGACTCACCTGTACTTCTGCGTGCTCGGTTGATACGCTTTGGCCGTCCAAAGGGTGAAACTGGCAAATTACATTCACTTTGCATAGAAAACACCTGGGGCTGGCAAATAGTCGATGAGCTAGCCCCTCTTCAAAACGAAATGGTCGTCAAGAAAAACCGCTTTAGCGCCTTCCACGGCACCAACCTCGACATTATATTGCGTAGCAACGGCATCAAGACCGTAGTTATCGCCGGCGTTGTGACCAATGGTTGTGTCCTGGCGGCCGTCGTCGATGCACGGGCCCTCGATTACTATCCTGTTATCTTGCGGGACTGCGTTGCCAGCGACAAGCGGGAGCTTCACGAGGCATCCTTGGTCATAATGTCATATTCATACGACGTCGTGGATTCAAAAGAGGTAATCAACCTCTGGCAAAGTGGAGGAGACAATCGTGTTAAGACGCATAAAAGAGCTACCGCGCGCAAGTCTGTGTAATCTGCCGACACCTCTAAATGATGCGCCAGGCCTATCTGCCAGACTTGGGGGCCCGCGAATCCTGATCAAACGTGATGATCTGACAGGGCTTGCTATGGGTGGTAACAAGTCGCGAATGCTGGAATTTTTGCTGGGCGACGCAAAAAACACCGGCTCTGACGTAATAATTACGGCAGGCACTCCGCAGGGCAACGAATCATGCCACGCACTGGCCGGTGCGTCCAAACTGGGAATGGAAACAATCTTGTTTGTTCTCAAAGGTTCTGACGAGGCGATCCAAGGCAATCATCTTCTGTATTATTTGCTTGCCACCGAAGTCAAGCCAATCGATATCAAGTACGGCGACTTCTCCACTATTTCCAAAAAGATGAATGATCTGGCTGACGAACTCAAAAGCAAAGGTCGCAAGCCATATGTCTTGCATCTGGGCGTACGAAAACCTCTGAAAACAATCGGCTATGTCCTTCTGGCCGGCGAGATCTGTACGCAATTACAGGAGAAAGGTATCAAACCTCAGTATTTGTTTCTGGCGAGCGCATCGGGTTGTACACAGGCCGGGCTTACCTTAGGAGCCAAGTATTTTGGAGCTCCCTTCAAGGTGATCGGCACAAGGACTCATAGTATGTGGTCAAGAGAAGAACACATACAAAGGATAGCTCAGTTAGCTAATGAGACAGGTGAATTCTTAGATATCGACACAAGGGTTGAACCGCACGATGTGACGGTAATCGAAGGGTACCAGAGCAGTAGTCACGCGCCCACTAGCAAGAGTATCCAGGCTATCAGGCTACTGGCCAAGGCTGAGGGCATCTTCATTGATCCAGCTTACACGGGGAAAGCCATGGCAGCACTCATAGACCAGGTACAAGAGCACGAGATCAAGTCTAACGATACCGTCATCTTTTATCATACCGGAGGTCTCCCGGCAATCTTCGCCAGTAACGAAAGGCTTCTAGCAGGCGCGTGACATTTCCTCCCCTGTCCTTCCGCGCAAGTGAGACTGTCCAAAAACGCGAATGGACAGCGGCTGATAAGGAGGCACATAGTGGCTAAATTCCTTCCAATTGGGCAAGAGGATCCGATGAGCACGCTTTGCAGGATGGTGATAAACACGGACTACGAAAACTTGCCGGCGAGCGTAATAGATCACGCCAAAAAGTCTCTCCTGAATATTATGGCGGTTACTATTGGTGGCTCAGCTATGGAAGGTATTCGATCCGTGGTCGATTTGGTTAAGGAGAAAGAGGGTAAACCAGAGAGTTTCATACCTTTCTATGGGGGGAAAGTACCTGCTTCAGAAGCTGGTCTGGCTATCGGGCCCATGTCTCGGGCCATGGATATGGGGGATATCCACGAAGAAGACGGGTTTTCCAGTTCGTATACCTTCCCCGCGTTGTTGGCAGCAACAGGATTGAGGGCAAGGATAAGCGGTAGAGAGTTCATAGCTGCTTTCGTCGTTGGTCAGGAGGTAATGATCCGCATCGGCATAGCATACAAGGGCTTCCCCAGGGGTGCAGCCGTTGGCGGAGGTCCCGGGCACTTCATTTTTGGGCCTGTAGCTTCCGTCGGCAAGTTGCTTGGCTTAAGCTTGGAGGAACTCGAGAACGCCCAGGGTATTGCCCGCACAATGACGCAACCACACGACGCGTCGATGTACAGTCCTGCGACTCTAATGGTACGTGTCCATCACGGTTTCGTTTGCCAGGATGCCATCAATGCTTGCCTGCTGGCCAGAAAAGGCATTACCGGTCCTCGTAACATGGTCTTGTCTGCACCCAAGGGGTTCCTGGGCATGGCTAGATGGGAAACCGAACCGGGGGTGTTGACAAGAGGCCTAGGCGAGGAATGGGAGACGGCAAACGTAATAATAAAGCCATACGCCTGTTGCATGGGCGCACACACTGCGATTGATGCGCTGCTGGATCAGATGAGGGAGCACAACTTCAAGGCTGATGATATTTCTCACATAGATGTTGAGGAGTCCTCATTAACCTGGGGAGTTTTTCAGCGCATACTCTCTGATCCAAATCCTCAGACGGTTGAGGAGTGCCAGTTCAATTTATACTACGTTGTTGCTGCAGCTGCCTATGATAAGGATGTTTTGCTAGATTCTTTTACGCCAGAAGCGAGGGCTCGCCAAAACGCCCGCGAGCTAATGGCCAGGATATCGGTAAGGGAAGATTCAGGTTTGCGCAAATTTGCTGCAAGGGTTAATATCACGCTTAAGGACGGTAGGAAATATTCAAAAGAGTGCGCCTATCTTAAAGGACATCCCCGAAATCCGTTCACTGAACAAGAATTAGTAGATAAATTCAAGAAGTGTGTCCCCTTCTCAGCTTACAAACTCACTGACAAAGCAGTTGACTCAATGATTAACGCCCTTTTGAACTTGGAGAAGGTTGACGATGTGGTAAGTGACCTAATCGTTCCTCTGACGCCGAAAGAAAGGACAAACTAGACCAATCCAAGTAAGTGAGAAACAAAGGATGAGCAATCGCACTGCGGCCTGGTCAAGGCCCAGCTAACACAACCCGGTGTAGATTCCTGGAGGCCAACAACGTCGCGCGAGGGCTTCGGCTCGCGCGGCAGCAGAGGCCGGACATTGTGCTACATTGTGCAGTTGGGTATACTTGTTCCGGCGTGTCGAGACATATCAAGGAGTACGGAGGCTTGTATGAGGAAGAAGATCTTGTTAGCAGACGATGAAGATACTGTCAGGTCTCTTATAGCTGCGACGATAAGAGATGACTCCCAGTATGTCCTGCTGGAAGCCCGTGATGGGAAAGAGGCATTGGAAATTGCTCGCCGGGAGAAGCCGGACCTGATACTGCTGGACATAGTGATGCCGGGACTGACAGGTTTCGATGTCTGCCAACAGTTGAAGTCAGACCCGGCAACGAAGAGTATATCTATCGTCTTGCTTACCGCACTGTCCCAGGAGTCGGACAGGGAGACAGGCCGCAGGGCGGGCGCTGATGGATATTTTTCCAAGCCATTCAGCCCGATAGCACTCTTAAGGAAGGCCGAGGAAGCCCTGAAAACCTAGCATATCAGTGGTTTGCGAAGGCTCAATTGCGATTGTAAAATTAAGTTGCTACAGGAGTTATTAAGCAGGAGTTATTAAGAACGTGGAAAATGGGAATTGGAGGCTCAAGACTGGTCTGGCACAGATGTTAAAGGGTGGCGTGATCATGGATGTGGTCACACCAGAACATGCCAAGATCGCCGAGGCCGCTGGTGCTTGCGCTGTCATGGCGTTGGAGAGAGTGCCGGCTGACATACGCTCCGCCGGTGGCGTGGCGCGAATGTCCGACCCATCGATCATCGAGGCGATAATCCATGCCGTCTCCATACCGGTTATGGCCAAGTGCCGCATAGGGCATTTTGCCGAGGCGCAGGTGCTTGAAGCGCTTGGCGTGGACTATATTGACGAGTCAGAAGTGCTTACTCCTGCCGACGAGCAGTACCATGTAATGAAACACGATTTCAAGGTGCCCTTCGTTTGCGGTTGTCGTGATCTGGGCGAAGCCCTACGACGAATATCAGAGGGAGCTGCGATGATCCGCACCAAGGGCGAGGCAGGCACGGGCAATATAGTCGAAGCTGTCAGACATATGCGGGCCGTACAGAGCGGGCTACAAAGGCTGAAGGGGCTCCCGGAAGACAAGCTCGAAGAGGAGGCAAAGGCCATGCGTGTGCCTCTGGAGCTTGTAGTCGAGGTGCACAAGTCAGGCAAGCTTCCTGTGGTGAACTTCGCCGCCGGTGGAGTCGCTACGCCAGCGGATGCAGCCCTCATGATGCAGCTTGGCGCTGAAGGCATCTTCGTTGGCTCAGGTGTCTTCAAGTCATCCGACCCGGAACAGCGTGCGCGCGCCATAGTCAAGGCTACCACGCACTATAAGGACCCTCATATCGTGGCAGAGGTGTCCCGTGGGCTCGGCAATGCAATGCCTGGGCTAGACGTCCGCACCATTCCGAAGGAGGCACTCCTGGCGCCCAGGGGGTGGTAGCGCCCATGCCGACTCCTACCGTAGGAGTTCTGGCCCTCCAGGGGGGCTTCGCGGAGCATGCGTCAATGCTGGAGAAACTGGGGGCCAAGACTGCAATAGTACGCCTGTCCGCTGACCTTGAGCGTATCCAGGGCCTTGTACTGCCCGGAGGAGAAAGCACGACCATAAGCCGCCTCATGTCAGAGTACGGGCTGTTCGCACCGATTCGGAACATGGCGGCGTCTGGATTCCCTATTATGGGTACTTGCGCCGGCCTTGTCATGCTATCCCAACTTGATTCCGGCACTTATCCACAAACCATCGGGGTCATGGATGTAGTAGTGAAGCGCAATGCCTATGGCAGGCAGATCGATAGCTTCGAATCCGATCTGGATATACCCGCACTGGGAACGAAACCCTTCCCCGGCGTATTCATTCGCGCACCCAAAGTAAGCAGCGTGGGTCCGGCTGCCACTGTCCTGTCCAGGCTAAACAACGGGAACGGTGTAGTGGCAGTGCGGCAGGGCAACCTGCTGGGTTGCTCCTTCCATCCAGAGCTCACCAGCGATACCCGGCTTCACAGCTATTTCTTACAGATGATCACGGGTCCCTGAACGAGGCAAGATGTCTTTACAAAAAGTAGTCACCGATGACCTGGAGGCTATGCTAAATGCCCTGCCGCCCAGAGCCTTAGAACCCCTGCGCCACCATCCATCTCTTCACGACCTCTTGGAAATTATACTCGACCTTGGCCGTCCTGTAGAAGCCAGATTTCCCGGCGCCGATGCCATGCTGAGCCCAATCGAAGTTAGCCAGCAGGACATAGACTACGTCGTGTCGCGTATCGGCGCATTCGGCGACGACAACCGGGCCGGCATTGAGCGCACACTCCATCGTATTTCAGCCATTCGCAACCGCCAGGAACGCATCGTGGGGCTTACCTGCCGCGTGGGCAGGGCCGTGTACGGCACTATACGAATAATCCAGGACCTTATCGAGTCAGGCAAGAGCGTTCTGCTGCTGGGACGGCCGGGGGTGGGCAAAACAACAATGTTGCGCGAGGTAGCCCGCGTGCTGGCCGATGACTTCAAGAAACGCGTCATCATCGTGGACACCTCGAATGAAATAGCTGGCGACGGCGATATCCCGCACCCGGCAATCGGGCACGCACGGCGTATGCAAGTGCGCACGCCCACGATGCAGCATGCGGTGATGATTGAGGCCGTGGAAAACCATATGCCCGAAGTAATCATCATTGACGAGATAGGCACGGAACTGGAGGCGCTTGCCGCGCGAACGATAGCCGAGAGGGGTGTTCAACTCGTCGCCACGGCGCACGGCAATACGCTTAACAACCTGATAATGAACCCCACGCTGTCGGACCTTGTCGGCGGCGTTCAGACCGTCACACTAAGCGATGAGGAGGCCAAGCGAAGGGGGACTCAGAAAACCATACTGGAGAGGAAGGCGCCGCCTACATTCAACATGCTGGTGGAGATACAGGACTGGGAGCGAGTGACGGTGCATCCAGATGTTGGCGAGGCCGTGGACGCGATACTTCGAGGCCAGCACCCGTCGGGCGAAGTGCGGTGGCTGGACGAGAACGCCGAGGTGAGAAAGGAAGAGGCTCCGATTGCCACGGAAGAGCGGCAGGTGCGCCGCTTCCCATTCAAAGAGGGCAAGGTGATGCGCGTGTACCCGTTCGGTGTGAGCCGAGAACGGCTGGAATCGGCAGCACGAGAACTACACACGCCTATCGAGATAATCAATGACCTGGACGGCGCGAACCTGGTGTTGACGTCGAAGAAATACTTCCGCTCCAAGACCAAAAAAGTGAAGGACGCCGAGGCCGCCGGCATACCTATTTACGTGTTGCGGAGCAACACACTTCAGCAAATGAAGCAGTTCCTGCACTCAATCTTCCCACGGGAGAAAGAGGACGCGGTGAAATCTGCCTTGCGAGAGGCTGAGGACGCGATTACGCAGATCGAAAGCGGTGAATCCACGATAGACCTCAGCCCTCAAAGCGCCTATATCCGACGTCTCCAGCACTTACTGGCCGAGGAGCACAGCCTGTCCTCGCGCAGCCTAGGTAAGGAACCGGACCGGCACGTAACCATTTTTAAGGATGACTCTCGTTTTTGATATGCATAGCGTGTCAAGGCAAGGTGCCCCGTTCATAGTATTTGAAGGCGGAGATGGCAGCGGAAAAACGACGCAGGCGAGGTTGCTTTTCAGGCGGCTGCAGCGCACGGGCATTCCCTCGATATTTACACGCGACCCTGGCGGCACAGATCTCGGCCGCCAGATAGAGCGCTGGCTCAAGCGGTCCAATGACGTAATGCCGCGGAACGAGCTTCTCCTCTTCGCGGCCTCCCGTTCTCTCCTGACCGACCGTGTCATACGCCCGGCGTTGTATTCCGGCAAGGTTGTAGTATGTGACCGGTATGCGCCATCGTCCACCGCCTACCAGGGTTACGGCCGCACAATAGACCTTGAGCTGGTTGAGACCATCAACCAATCAGCTACCGGCGGCTTGCGGCCGGACTTGGTACTGCTCTTCGATATACAGCCCGAGGAAGGGCTTGCCCGCAAAGGATCGGGCGTAGCAGACCGTTTCCAGGAGGAGGGGATCGCCTTCCATAACCGCGTGCGAGTGGGGTACCTCAGGATGGCTGCAGCAGCGCCGGAGCGCTGGACCGTGTTGGATGCTACGTTGCCGCGATCAACCCTTTCGGCATCGGTGTGGGACAGAGTCAGCGGCATGCTTGAATCTCTGAAGGCTACGGAAACGACAGGAGCCGCCATACGATAGCAGCGGGCATTGATCTTGCAGGTGTGGAATCACGGCCAACAGGATTTTGCACTATGGACGGTGAACTGCTGGCGAAGGCGTCGGTCCTCTATACCGACCGCGAGTTGCTGGATAGGACTCTCGAGTCGAAAGCTGACGTGGTTGCCATAGACGCACCTCTGGCTCTGCCCCGAGGCCGCGAGTCTCTTGACCTCAAGTCTAACATCCACTTCCGGGCCTGTGATCACGAGTTACGCCGCCGGGGCATCAAGTTCTTCCCCGTCACGCTCGGCCCTATGCGCAAACTCACCGAGCGTGGCATACGTCTGAGAGCAAGCCTGGAGAGCGCTGGCATGAAAGTCATGGAGACCTACCCCGGGGCAGCCCAGGATATCCTGGGTAT
This sequence comes from Chloroflexota bacterium, assembly GCA_016190755.1. GTDB lineage: Bacteria > Chloroflexota > Dehalococcoidia > JACPPY01 > JACPPY01 > JACPPY01. The sequence continues at coordinate 44,649 of JACPPY010000004.1, forward strand.
ACCCAGAAAAGGAAGAGGGTTGAACAGGTTAGCGGAAGGCTTGTGTCTCCAACATGTGCGAGGCATTGACCGCCGTATGAGCGGCGATGAACTAGATGCCATCACATGCGCTCTGGCGGGAATAGCCTACCTCAAGGGCGACTTCCTGGCCTTGGGTGATCCCTCTGAAATACTGATGATATTGCCAGGCGCAGGGCCGGCAATACGAAGTGAACTCTAAGGTCCGATAGCAATGGCCCCTGGCAAGAACATACGCGATGTGGTTATCGCCGGGGCAGGCCCAGCAGGATGTACCCTCGCATACCACCTAGCCCGCCGCGGAATTGATGTTCTTGTCCTGGAGAAAGCGAAGCTGCCTCGCGCGAAGGTATGCGCAGGCGGCATAACATTCAGGGCCGCCTCCTTGCTCGACTTTGACATAGCGTCGGTCGTGGAGGATACCATCGCCGCAGCACGGGTCAGTTTCAACCTGAGAGACATGGTGTATAAAGAATGCGGTCAGCCCCTGACCTACACTGTGCGGCGGGACAGGTTCGATTACCTGCTAGCCAGCAAAGCCTCTGAGGCGGGAGCGGAGATAAATGACGGCCAGGCCGTCATAGGCCTGGAGAGTTTAGAGGGCCATTTGAAGATCGTTACCTCCACGTCGGAGAACATAGAGGCACGTATCCTGGCGGGCTGTGATGGAGCTAGCAGCGCCGTCGCCCGGTCAAGCGGTCTCATGAGCCATCCATGGCTCAACGTCGGCCTAGAGACGGAGATTCCCGTAAAAAGAGAGAAACTCGACTTGTGGCGCAACACGGTGGGCCTGGACTTTGGGTACCGGCCACCGGGTTATGCCTGGGCATTTCCAAAAGCGGAATGCCTCTCTATCGGCGCTGGCGGACCAATAAAGCACATCAGGGTATTCAGAGGCTATGTATCTATGCTGCTGCGACGCCTGGGATTAAACGGCACATACACTAGACCTCCATTCCTGAAAGGCCACCTGATGCCACAGCGGCGGCTCGGGCAGGCTATCGTCGCCGGACGCTGTCTCTTGCTGGGTGATGCTGCCGGCTTGATCGACCCCTTCACAGGCGAAGGCATCTTCTCTGCTGTCAAAAGCGCCTTGTTGGCCGCTCCGGTGGTGGAAGAAGCACTGGTAAGCGGTCCAGAGGCATTGCTGGAATACCAGAGGCTGGTCGAAAATCGTCTGATGCCGGACCTTCGTCTCTCACGCGGCCTTTCGAAATTCGCCGCGATCGCCCCTCGGTTGTGCTTTTCACGGTTTACCAGCGACCAGCGTGTTTGGACAACAATGTGCCAGCTGCTCCGCGGGGACACTACATACTCCCAGATCATAAGCAAACTCGGCCCGCTCCAAATGCTGATCAGGCTTGCCGCTCTGTAGCCTTCGTTTTCCCTCAGGCAGTATACATGCGCCCGGCCGCTCGCGCCGCAGGTAGCAACAAACCCTCCTGCTTTGACAGAGGAGAACACACACGCTATGCTTGCTGGCGTCACTGCCTTGGAGGCGATATGGAGATAGTACCAGGCATCCACCAGATAAAGGTCCTTATTCCAGACAACCCGTTGGGTTACCTGAACTGCTACCTCGTAGAGGGCAGCAAGGGCTGGCTCATGGTCGATACCGGCTGGTCTACGCCCGATGCCTTCAATTCATTGGAGCAAGGTCTAAAGAGTCTACGGTTGTCGTTCAAGGACATAGAAACAATCGTCATTACTCATGCGCATTTGGACCATTTTGGGCTCGCCGGCCGGATCAAACAAGCCTCTCCTAGAGCCGAGTTGATTTGCCATCAGTGGGAAGCTGACCTGATCAACTCGCGCTACATCAAGTTCGACCAGCTCAGGAAAAAGATGTCGTCGCTGCTGGCCCGCAACGGAGCACCGCCATCGTCACTAACTACATTGGAGTCGGCTTTAATGCCGGAGATGAAGTACGTTGTCGTCACTCCTCCCGATACCATACTCTACGGGGGTGAGACAATATCCACCGGAATTTATGACCTCCAGGTAATATGGGCACCCGGGCACTCTCCGGGCCATATATGTCTCTACGAGCCCAGGAACAAACTGCTTTTTGCCGGTGACCACGTGCTACCCGTCATCAGTCCTAACGTGAGCCTGAACACTCAATCGGGAGACAACCCATTGGGAGACTTCTTGTATGCGTTGGACAAGATAAAGGTACTGCCAGCAACCAAGGTTTTGCCAGCACACGAGAACATTTTCAGCGGCCTCCAGGATAGGATCGAGGCGATAAAGCACCACCATGAAAGGCGCAAGGACGAGATCCTGCAGGTGATAAGCAAAGAACCTCGCAATGCCTACTACATATCATCCCAGATAACCTGGGATGTGCCGGATATGACTTGGGAGCAAATGCCTCCCTTCCATCAGCGTACGGCCATGACCGAGACCATGGCACACCTTGAGTGCATGAAGTGGGAGGGAAAAGTGGTCAGGATAGAAACGGATGGCAGGATTGCTTACCTAGCCGTGCAGGAGTGCCGGACTAGTTAAAACGAAACGCCGACCCCCTCTAAAATAGGGAGTCCACTAGTTGCCTCATCATGTATAATGGATGCGCCAAAAGCCCACCGTAGGTGGGGAATAAAACCAGGCAGAAGAACTTAATACCGAGGGTGACGACGATGGCGAACGAGAAAGTATTAGTTGTTGATGACGAGCATGCGGTAAACGATCTACTGAAGGACTGGCTCGAAGAGGAGGGATATCAGGTAGTCTCGGCCTTTGACGGCAAAGAAGGTTTCAAGCAGTTCTTCAACCACAGGCCGGACCTGACCATAATAGATGTCTTGATGCCCGGCATGGATGGCTTCGAGCTTTGTCAGCGAATTCGCGAGGTGTCCCAGATACCGATAATCGTCCTCAGCGCCAAGGGGCAAGAAACAGACAAGGTAAGGGGCCTGCACCTGGGTGCAGACGACTATCTGGTCAAACCCATCGGGGGCAAAGAGTTGTTGGCCAGGGTATCAGCGGCACTGCGAAGAGCCAAGTTGCCCCCTTCAGAAACACCTTCCTCCTACTCCGATGGCGTGGTCAGCCTGGATTTCAAGCAGCATGAGGCGTTCGTGCGAGGGGACAGGGTATCGTTAACACCAACCGAATATCGGCTCCTGGCCTACATGGTCCAGCACAGAGGACAGGTTGTCACTCAGCAACAATTATGGGACAGCGTCTGGGGCTGGGACGCAGGGTCACTGGACAGCGTCAAATGGCACATCTCCTACCTGAGACGAAAAGTCGAGGAGAACCCGGAGGACCCCAGGCTAATAATTACGGTCAGAGGGGTTGGATACCGTTATTCGCCCCCCTCCCCATAGGATTCTATCGTAGCTTAATGAGACGTCCCATCCGGTCCTCCGGATGACGGGTATCGCCTTCCACCACAGGCAGGGTGATGCGAAAAGTGGTGCCCCGGCCCTGCTGGCTCTCCACTTCCACCGTGCCGCCGTGCTTCTGGGCGATGTTCTTGACCACGTAGAGCCCCAATCCCGTGCCGCCACTGGTCTCCTTCGTCGTGAAGAACGGATCGAAGACCCTGCTCAGGTCGGTCTCCGATATGCCTGCGCCGGTATCACTCACCTCTATCACTACGTCTCGGCCCGCGCATCTGGTGGCGAGTAATAGTTGACCGCCGCCTGGCATGGCATCGCAAGCATTCGAGATAAGATTTCCCAACATCTCCTGGATCTCCACAGGGTCTCCCGGTACCTTCGGTGAAGGTTGCTGGTAGTCTTTGTTCACTACCACCCGCGATTTAGAAACCTTCGATTCCAGAAGCAGCAACATGCTTTCGAGCGCATCGTTGGCGTCGGTGTAGGAGCTCCCATCTTCAGACGGCTTCGATGAGGTCAACAGGCACCTAACTATTCTCGACACCCTGTCAGCCATTTCACGTATGACTTCAACGTGCTGCCTGGCCTTGTCTGATTTGATATGCCGGTCGGCACCTTCGAGCAGCAGTTCAGCGCGGCCTTTTATCACGAATATGGGATTGTTTATCTGGTGTCCGATCCCGGCAGTGAGCGTGCCGAGCGAGGCCATTTTGGCTGCCTGGACGAGCTGTGCCTCCGCTGCTTTGAGCTGCACCATCTGATTTTCCAACTCACAGCTTAATGCCGTTACCTTGGCGAAGGCCTTGTAGATCACCACTACCGGAGCCACAAGGAAAACAAGAGACCAGGGAGCCACGTATACCGACAACGCACCTGCATAACCCAATGAGGACAGCGCCACTTCTTGGGCGAGGTCTCGTTTCCAACCCTTTCGCCACAGCCAAAACGGGCTCTTTCCCGACTCCACACCAGCCGCTATCACAACTATTGCCCGGTTCATGAGGTACACAGTCGCCGCGGCGGCAAGTGCTCCCCCAATCCCGTATGGCCAGGTAAAGAACCGGCCCGAGGGGTTGATGTCTACATAGGCAAACGCTGCGGCACCGGCATATATCGCGGCTGCAGCCCCATTGAACAGGACATTATGAGGCCTGCGTCGAAGCATGATCTCGGAAGCGGTTACTCCCACGACCGCTGTGGCCATGGCCACTACAGGTTGAAGCAACACCACAGCCGCGAAGAGGGGCGCGGTGACAACATTGGCCTTGACCTTCGGAGATAGAGGTATTGGATAGGCCCCGGCAAGGGCAATGAGTAGAGCTAAACAGGCGGCCAAGCCAATCGCTCGAACAGATATTGCCGGTAATTGTAGAAAGCCCAGTGCCAGCATCCCCAGCCCCAGGGCCAACACCACACAAACATACAGTTGTAGCCGCCCGTTAGGCCGGTTCATGCATCCCTCGAAGCTCGGCGGTATTCATATTCGTCCCAGTTTCAACCAGCTTGGAAGGCAGCATCCGAGAACCCACGCTCACATCGACACCGACAGTACACGCCTGGCTACTTGCCCAAAGGCACCAGCAGTCTCACGTCTATCTCCTTGCCAACCCTGCCGACAGTTTGCACAGACCGTCCGCCCGTTGAAATGCGCACCAGTACCTTGGTATCATCACGTTCTGCATCCTGCCTGGGCTCGACAAGAATTGAAATCCTGGTCTTGATGCCGGCGGGTCTTACCCTGAGCCGTTCATTGTTTACGGATATGATCGTCGCACCCTGGCCATCATCAGCATTGACTGTGATGCCCTCGGGCACCTCAACTCTTATCGTGGTCGAGTAGTTCGTCCAGTCCCCATTATACGTCGCCAGATCAATGTTTACCTGAGCAAAACCTGTATCTGTGCTCCCGATGTACACAACAGGGTCATCACACCATTCCCAACCGGCAAGTGCCACGGAAGGTATCCCGAGGGTCACCATGACCGCCATGATAGCTGCGAGCAATGCCAGCAATATCTTCCTGCGCCTCAAACCTTTCCCCTCCTTCCAGCAGAGTTTCTTCGGTAGATTACTAGAACGGAGTTTGAGACGAGTGTGTGAACCGTGTGCTCTCGACCAAACACCTACACAATCCGTCGAATACAATGTACTTATGTCACATGCACATTACGGCTGCCGGGCGCATTGTCCGGTATTTCGAAAGCCGATCATGTGCAATGATACCAGACTGCCTTGTTCTTGGCCAAAGCACGTGGCACACGACCATTCGAGAGCGAAGGCGTGCCCTCCTCGAATCAGTCAGTACGCGTCATGCTCACACTCGATACGACCGCGCATTGTCGCAGTTCCCGTGTCAAATGAGATAATAATTGTCGAGGTTGAACTAGTTGAAGTCTGATCTGATACCCTTAGTCCTGGCCATTTCACTCATAGCATCGGTATTTGCTGGCGCGAAGTACCTTGACTCGGCCTCGCGGGAAAGAGACCCTTCGGTCTATATGATCGTCCAGGATCCATCTGAAGGAGGCTTTCACCCCAGGGAAATCCGCGTCAAACTGGGACAGCCCATCAGGTTGAAGTTGTCCACCGAAGATGTGACGCATGGTTTCCTTCTCCCTGAGTTCAACGTCCAATCTGATCCAATAACACCAGGTAAACTGGTCACTGTTGAGTTCGTCGCCGACAAAGAGGGAACATTCCCTTTTTACTGCAACGTGCATTATAACGTGCATTATGATGAAGATCACAGCCCTATGAGTGGGGAAATAATAGTCGCTCCATAGTCGTCAGACGCTGCCTTCGCACTCAATCAGCCTGTCCCGGCCTGTTTACTATCCCCCCATTTGTGTCTTGTCGTCGATCGCAGATAAACATCCAGCGCAGGACCGAAGCCGCTTCTCCAGCGGGAGCACTATTGAACTGCGAGGACAATGCGGTTATCATGGTGCCCACGACCGCCGGACGGCGCAGCCAGTAGGAACAGCACATTGAAGGCGAGACAGACCGAAAAGGTCACCGCAAGCAGAACGGATATGGCGGGTGCCATACCTCTCGACGGGCGCCGAGATGGGCCGTCTCTGGTTGGGACGTATTCCGTGGAAGCTGTCATGGCATCCATGGAGCTTGTGCCTGACGGGGTGGTGCTTTGCACTCTGACAGGCGAAGTATTCTGGTGCAACAGCACAACACCTCACGTGCTCAGGCAAAGCGGTAGCGACCTTCGGGGCCAATCTCTCTCAAGCATACTGCAGCAATCCAAAGACCCACAACCTACAGAAACGCTTGTCAGGCAGGTGCTGGGGGACGGGCAACCACGAGAGGTGTCGTTGTATGTTCCCAGTGAAAACCGTGCGCACATTTCTCTGCAGGCCCGAGCTGCCAGAGTTGCCACGTCCAATGCTGGAAATTTCGCCGTTGTATTCCTTCATGACTTCACTGGGCAAGACGAGCACCGTACGCAGGTACAGATGTATGCCTCTGAACTTGGCGGCCTTTACCGCGAAGCCAGAAGATACAGCAAACAGGTAGAGTCTCTGTACGCTGTGGCTAAGCTGCTCAGTTCTGAGATAGAACTTGACAAAATGCTTGGCAAGGTTGCCGGCCTGCTTGATTCCCTGGCGCCTCAGAAGCTCACTCTAGGTCTTGCCACACGCAACAAGGGCAGTCGCAACTTCCGTATGGTGGTGACCCATGGTGCTGGGGCCAAAGCTTTGCAGTACGTCGTCATACCTGTTTCCAGACGAGGCTCGGAACTTGCTAGCACGCTCAAGGAAAAGCGGCCCGTAATATTTGACCTGCGCGAGCCATTGCCCGCAACTCTTGGGGCTCTGGCGCGTGAAGGTAGCTTCGCATCGGTGAGCATACTGCCGCTCATCACCAACCACAAAATCATAGGGCTTCTGGTCTGTTGCTCGGCACGGCCATTTGTCATCGCTGAACGAGACATGCCTTTTTACCAGGGCATGGCGGAATCACTCGCGGTTGCCATAGAAAGGGCACAGCTTTTCAGTGACAAGAAGCAACAACTCGCACAGGCCAGAGAGTTGGATGAGACGAAACGAAATCTCATGGGTGCTCTATCGCACGACTTCAGGACGCCGCTCACTGCTCTCCAGACTTCTCTCGAACTACTTTCCGACCCTGGTGCAGTGCAGTGGGGCAGTGAATACCAACGACGGCTGATAGTCACCATGAAACGTAGCACGGCACGGTTGGATAAGCTCCTTTCTGATCTCTTCGACGCCAGCCAGTTGAGGAATGCCAACCTCAAACTTGAAAGACATCCGGTGAAGCTTGAGGACTTGTTGAAGGAGATCACTTCATTCCTTCTACCCGGATTCCTGCAAAGGATCGAGGTCAAGTCTCCTCCCGACGGAGCCACCGTCATCGGAGACTCCGTGAGGCTGCAGCAGGCGATCAGCAACATCATAGACAACGCATTCAAGTATTCACCGCCGGACTCCAAAGTGACGGTGGAACTGCGTACGCTGACAAAAGAGGCACGGGTCGTAATAAGCGACAGGGGTCCAGGTGTGCCGGTAGCCGAAAGACACAAGATATTCCAGCCCTTTTACCGATTGGAGCGTGACCAGTACCATAACGGGACAGGGTTGGGGCTCTCGATATGCAAGTGGTTGATTGAGCTTCACGGCGGAAAGGTCTGGGTACGAAGCAGGCCTGGAGGCGGTAGCCGGTTCTATATCTCACTGCCCATCGGAGGTACTTGATGAAAGTCCTTATCATCGATGACGACCCTGAGATACAGGAGACTCTCACCATTGCACTGAACATAAGGTGGCCTGATGCACAGATAGTAAGCGCCAACACCGGCAAGGCGGGAGTGGATGTTATCCGCAAAGAGTCGCCTGACCTGGTGTTCCTGGATATCGGCCTACCGGACATGGACGGCTTTGCTACCTGCCGGGCGATACGAGCCGTGAGCAACATCCCTATTGTTATGCTGACCGCCAAAACATCGGCCTTTGATAAGGCGAAAGCGCTGGAATTGGGTGCCGACGACTATATAACGAAACCGTTCAATCATATTGAACTCTTGGCCAGGGCGAGGTCGGTTATGCGCCGCTACCAGAACCAATCCGAGCGCAGCCGTGTCCTAGAGACAGGTGGCATAGTCATCGATTTCGCGGCGCACAAGGTCATCAAGGATGGAACTCCCGTGCACCTGACTCCACGAGAGTTCAGCCTGTTGTGGCAGATGGCTAACAAGGAGGGAGAAGTCTGCGAAGCCAGGTCGCTGATGTCCAGCGTCTGGGGGAATACATACGTGGATGCCGCTGGCTACATATTGAAGAACCACATACGAAAGCTGCGCAACAAGATCGAGGACGACCCTGACAACCCCAGGTATATCTTGAATGAGCGTGGAGTCGGTTACAAATTCCTGGGCCACGGGGTTTAGACCGATTGCGGAAGTAGGGTACTAGGCGAAGTCCGAATAAATACGCGCCAGGTCCAGTCCGCCCATCTTGACCCTCTGAAAGTCCCTCCCTATCTCTGCCCTGGCTTCAAAAAGTTCATGCCTTCTGCTCCCATTCTGTATGGCCTGGTCCGCCTCGATGAACGCTGCCAGCCGGTCGGCAGCCTTCACCAGAGTGCCGTCCCTTGCCGAATGGCGGTCATCGTTATACAGATCCATGATTTCTGCTGCCGTCACCTTATGCCTCTTGCCATTGACAACAATCGAATCACTAAACTCGTCCTCGGCGAAAAGCCTCATCTCATGCCGCCATCTGTAGGGTATCAGACCGTATACGGACCTGTTCATGTATTCCTTTTCTATGTCTTTGATCAGCCCGTGCAGTCCAGATACAGCCCGCTTTACAGGCAGGATTATGTCGCGCGTTAGGACCTCGGGTAAGTCGTGGAACAGCCCGGTGAAGTAGTTGTTCACACATCTGGACTTTGCGGCCTTCACTTCCAATGAGAACAGGTAGGATAGCATAGCAACGAAAAGCATATGGCCCAGCACAGATGTCATAGGTACGCGGTGGATGTTCGACCATCTAACCTGGAACCGTAGCTCACCGCACAGATTGATGAAATGCCGGCACTTGTCTTGCATCTTCAGTTGCATCATCCCCTGCAGGTCAGCGTAGGCATTTTGTTGTTCATCCAGGTTCTGCCTGATTAATCCCATCTCAGACCCGTCCGGGTTCGTCCGTTCCAGTATACGGAACTCCCAATCTGAAGCGCAGAAGTGGGCTGCCGAAAGAATGCGCCTGTTGATGTTACCGTCTGTCGAGTCCAGGAAATATGCCCTGAATCTGGTGCAGAACTCCGGACCTAGAGGACCAAGCAGGGGCAATAGTGCAGCAAAAACGTATTCATTAAGCTCGCGATACTTCTGTTGGTCCGCTTTTATCCTGTAGTACACAGGCGGCTTGATATCCGTAAGCACCACACGCTGCAGGTACTCGAAGAGGCCACCTTCGATTATCTCCAACCAGTCGAACCCCGCTTTATCCTCCTCGAACTTGCCGAGGAAGTAAGCTATCACCATTTTGTGCGCCTGTTTGTCCAACTCGTATAGCTCCACAGGCCGCAGCTTGTCGTTCCATCTCTGCATGTAGGCGGCGTCGAAGAGCCGCAGGAGCAAAGCCTTAGTTATCATGGGCGGCCTCCAGGCGAGCATGGCCCGCAGTCAGCTACTTGTCGCGGCCGCCGCCCGATATGCCAGATAGCAACTCGTGTTTGCACGCACATATTATATGCCAATGACCAATTAGAAGAGGAACCCAGAGGACGACTATAAAGTTTTTGGAAAGGCGAACAAGAGCTTGACAGATTGCTCGCGGTGACAGGAAACCGGTCTGTAACTTACTGATTGGTCCGGCCTATCCAGCGTACCCTTTCACTGTGGCATGCCCGATTCCCAATGTCCTTGACGTCTCGCGAAGGCAAGACACACACCAGGACCTTTGTCCATTGCCGGCAGATTCGGGTTCAAGTATATAGCCGAGTCTCTCAACTGTCCTGATGAGCGTAGGGCGAATTGCGTTCTGATGTAGCTTACGACGCAGGCGGCATACCCACGTCCGCAATACTTTTACGTCAGGGTGTCTCTCCGATCCCCATATCAAGCCCATCAACTCCTCATAGGGTATCGCCCGACCGACGTTACGAGACAACTCGCTCATGAGCATCCATTCTATACGTGTCAGCCTTATCTCTTGGCCTCCTGCAACCACCCTGCGGGTGGCAAAATCGACGGTCAACGACCCCAGGTTGAAGGGGTCGGCGGGATAGGAGGTATGGTTATCCGTCACAGCGCGCCGCCGCAGGGCTTCGATCCTGGCGACCAACTCATCAGGGTTGAAGGGCTTGGCCATGTAATCATCGGCGCCAAGCTTCAGGCCTCTAATCTTCGTTTCGTCATCGCCCAGTACGCTGAGCACGATGACCGGGATGGGAGAGAATGTTCGTAGTTCTTTCAGCGTCTCAAAACCGTCTTTTACTGGCATCATGACGTCCAGTACCATGAGGTCAGGGTGGTTCTCTCGTGTCAGTTCCAGCGCTTCAGCTCCGTTCTTCGCCGCCAGTACGTCGTACCCTGACGACTTTAGCTTGACCGCCAGGAACCCCAATATCTTCTCGTGGTCATCCACCAGCAGGACACGGAATCGGTTCATACCTGCCTCCCGGCAGCGATTACTTGGGCAGTCATCGGCAATGATCAACCGTACCGTCGTTTCGTTATTAGTAAGTACTTCTGCATCTACCAAGCCCAGTTTAACGAACAAGTCATCTTCCATAGTAAGCTCGACCAGAAGCCTTGTCAATGAGTACTACCTATTCCGGAATAAGTGCGTATACCTACCGCCTGCCATGTTTCCGTAGCTGTTCTTTGCGTATCCTCTAGCAGACACTAACGGCAGTTTTCATGCTTAGTCTATTGCCTGGAAGTATATGCCAGCGTCAGGTGAGGCGGCTTGGCGATCAGCATTTTTCCGGTGCAAGATATACATTCTTGCGGATTGAACCCATCGCCGCTAGACCGGATAATAGGTTTGAAGCGCAAAGAGCACAACCGCAACAGGGAGGCAACGCGAGGTTGGCCTCCTTGACTTGTGTCTAAACTGAAACCAAAGTGGAACCTTCATGCCCGCTCGGAAAGCTCTCTAGGCCGCGCGTGGAGTGAACGAAGGGGCGCAGCCCCTTCGAGTAATACAATCCCCTCTCTCACCTGAACGTAGTGAAGGCAAGGAGAGGGGATCACAGGGGTGTGTGCTCCTTGATACAAACAGTACCCGTTTCACTTTGGAATAAGTATAGTACGCCGGGGAAAGCACCAGAGAGGAATTGAAGATGGATGTGCGCCAGCAATACCAGGACATGCGAATGACCATCGAAAGCCCGAGCCCATGCAACGTTGACCGGGCCATAGCGGTCATAGTAGTAGATGAAAACCATGTCTTCCGACGTGGCCTTGTGTCGGTGCTCAAGGACTACCCGGACTTCGTTGTCGTCGGGGACGTACCGAATGCAAAGGAGGCGACAGCCCGAACAACAGTCCGCCGGCCTGACATAGTTATCTTCGGTTCGGCTGGCCCTGACGCCAACGGTATCCAGTCCATATGGGAACTCAGGCAGATGTTCCCTAGAGCCAAAGTCTTTGTCCTCACCGCATCATGCAACCAGGACTACATTCTGAAGGCCATGGAAGCAGGGGCCAAGGGCTACATGCACAAAACAGCGGGGGTCTCTGAACTTGTTGAATCTCTACGCCTGATCGCACGCGGAGATGCGGTGGTCTATCCGTCCAGGGTCATGAGCCCTCTGATTGCGGCTGAGGCCACCAGGGAGAAAAGAGGCGCATTCAACGGACTTAGCCCACGAGAGCAAGAGGTCCTGACCCTGGTAGCTCAGGGATCCAGCAATAAGGAGATCGCCGCCCGGTGCTACGTGAGCGAGGCAACGGTCAAGGCCCACGTGCGGCGAATACGGGAAAAGTTATGTGTAAAGAACCGAGCCCAGGCTGTCGGACTCGCAGTGACCCGGGGCCTGTTGAACACGGATGCCTCTCTGAATATTCCCCTTGCATCCTGCTATCCCGGCGCCCCCTTCCCTTGATCACGCTCGTGATCGTGTTTGTGCGTAGGTACATGCTCGTAGTGCGTGGTGCGGAGAGCCGTTCGGCTGATCAGTGACATGCCCTTCCGACGGCGGTACAGCACATATATCAATATGCCGAGCACCATCCATGCTATGCCGAACCAGCGACTGTAGGGTTCTACCAAAATTACTATGAACCATACCCCCACTGTGGCCAGCAGGCCCAGCAGGGCCGTCAGAGGCAGGCGATGACCCTTGATGGATATGTTAGGCCTTAGCCGGAAGGGGCGTGGGTGGTCGGGATGGTTCACACGCAGCATGAGAACCGATGCGTGCGCCAGGGCAAATGTGACCATCGAGCCGAAGGCATATAGGCCGCCCATTACGGTAAACATGTTGGGCAGTATCAATCCCTGGACTATTATGAACATGGAGATGCCAGCAAACAGCATGATGCCGACGTACGGGGTTTTGAAGCGACGATGGACGCGCCCGAATATCGGCGGCAAGCTGCTGTGCTCGGCCAGGGAGTATGAGATGCGAGATATGCCCAGTAGTCCCGCGTTACCAGCGACAGTTAATATAGCTGTACCCATTATGGCCACAAGTGGCGGAAACACGGAACGGAATAGGTTTACAAAAAACGCGATCACCGCTTGTGTTGACGGATCATCACTGCGGCTTGCGGCGAAGGCCAGCGGGTCTATGCCATTGTATATACCGTTGGCTATGCCCGCTATGGCGTCTTCCGACCAGTTGTTAGCCAGGTCCACAGGGCTCATGAGGCTGAAGGCACTTATGGCGATGCCGGAGAAGAGCAATAGTACGGTGAAAATCATGAGTATGAGCGCACGGGGTACACGTTTCTGCGGCTCCCGGGCTTCACCGGCAAGTTGGGACATAGACTCTATGCCCGTATAGGCCACAGTGGCTATGGCTATTCCATATACCAGGTTGTCTACGGAAGGCCAGTTGTTTGTTATCCTGCTCCACACTATGCTACCGCTGAAGAACAGCATAAGGCCTGTGACGACCATCAGGGACTCCGCCGCTATGTCGGTAATCGCCAGGCCGAAGTTGAGCCTGGCAGACTCCCGTACACCGAGGACGTTGACTGCCATCAAGACGAACACGATACCGACTGACGTCAAGATTCCCACCGAAGGATTTCTGAGTACCGGGAAGAAGTATGCCAGGTAATGCGGCACAGTGAAGATAGATATGGAAATAGTGATGATGTAGGAGAACATCAATGCCCATCCGGCCAAGAAGGCGATCAGGTCATTGAAGGCATGGCGGGCGAAGGATGCCGAGCCGCCGGCTTCGGGAAACATGGCGGTGCCCTCGGCATAGGTCAGCGCAGTGAATACGAAGAACAGCCAGGCAGCGCCCAGCGCAATGGGGGTAGCGCCCAAAGCAGACACGGCTACCAGGCCCAGCGCATAGAAGATGGAAGAGCCAACGTCTCCATACCCAACACTGTACAGGCCGGGTATGCCCAGCACCC
>JACPPY010000005.1 GCA_016190755.1 Chloroflexota bacterium
CAGACAGTGGGGGTCGCAGCACCACCTCCCGTACGGCCTGTCGAAAATGTGGTGCCAAAACCCTGACCATGCCCCGATTTCCCGTTCAAATCATTGTCGCACTGTAGAACTTGGGCCAGGGATTACTTCGTCGGCCCCCCACCTTATCGCCACTCCAGCCTTCTCGCAAGGACGATCTGGAAGCTGGAGCAGATAGACGAGAGGAGAAGTACAGCATACCAGAGGTGGTGGTGAGCAGCTCATCCCTGACTTTGCCTCCAAAAATCATGAGGCTCCTCCAAAACCATCCGCCCGCTTTGATTTCAAACCCGGGTCTAACGCATGTGCCAGGTGTTGAAGTGCTCGCGCTGCTCGGCCCAGATGCTGCCTTCAACGAAGTACTCATCATACAAGTTGGGGTCAATATGGTCGATTTCGAGGGCATAGGAATACATGTAAGGATCAGCACCGCGCGGTATGCGGCCGTATGTGTTGTAGATGTAGCTGAGGATGTCTTTGGTTATCTGGATGGCCTCTTGAGTGTAGCCAGTCGATTTACGCGCCAGATTGACGTAGTTCTCGTTGTCTTTGAACGGGCGGTGGATCGCCCTTGGCTCAGAGCAGAATAATGGGTAGTTGACCTTCTGCCCTTCCTTTACCTCCGGATTATAACGGCCATTGGGTCCCCACTTCATGCTAACGTAATCGTCCACTGCCTGGTCGACGGTCATGTTCGGAGGCAGATGCGCGCCGAAGTGGCCTTCTATGCCGACCGGGTAAGGAAAACCGTTCTTGTCCGAGGCAAAGCGGAATCCCAGGCCCTTCATTGTCGGACTGCCGCCCATGATGATGATCTTGTTCATTCCGGCCCAGGGATGTCCGCCCAATCCCATAGCGGCGGCACAGAGCTGGATATTCTGTACGGTAGCTCCGCCGAAGGCCCCCATGTTGGAGATGGTCCCCTGGTCGAGCAGGTTGAGGGGAGTCAACGGCCCCTGAAGGTAGCCGCTATCAATCCATTTCTTGTTGCCGGCTGGCTTTCCCGTCATGTCGTCGATGACGCGGTTGCGGTCTTTCGGGTTGGCGCCGTTGCTTTCCAGCATCAGGTAGTTGATGAGCGCCAGGGTGGTCTCCATCACCGGGAAAAAGGTGGTGCTGCCAGGCTTGAAGCACCAGTAGCGATTGCCACGGGTGGCCGCCGGAGAGTCGGGGCCGACCCTGATAGGCTGGTCGCTTATCTGTTTCAAGCCGTCCTTGAACGCCTGAAAGATAACCGCCATGTCATCCCGGTTTTTGATTTCGACGGCCCTGGTGGGGACATGCGGAGTATAGGAGAAGATGCCATCGTCGTTGGTGAAGAGCAGATGACCATACCACAGGTTGCAGCCGGTGGGCACCGTACGAGCCTCGAAGGACTGCATCGTGGTGGCGGTCTGGACAAAGGTGATGTCGTTAAGAAGCAAGCCGTTGGTACCGCATCCGGCCCAGCAGAGGATCGCGGTCTCAATCTCGCTTAGAGGCACCGGGTCGTGAGTAGGTTTGTACTTGAAAAAGGGGTCCTCGGGAAACGCCATCCCGTAGGGATAGTGATACGAACGCCTGTGGGCGAGGGACCAGAGAAGCCCCTTGTCCCACAGTGCCTTGACCTCAGGCGAGTTTACGATATTTCCAGGCTCCATCTGCCTGACGCGGTCCAAAAAGCTCATGTAGCAGCCTCCTGTGCGACGCCACAGCCCTTAAAAGCCAGGTTATGGCTCGTACACGGTTACTTTCTCCGAGAACTTGAAAGCGTCCGCCAGTGCCGCGGAGCAGTCCACCGCTTTGACCTTGCACTGCTCATAGCAGGCTAGGGCGGCGACTTCCAGTATCTCTTCCTCGGTCACGCCAGCAGCCTTGGCATTGGCGACATGCGCGGCGACGCCTCCGGCACTGTTCATGGTGAGCATCATGCCGATCATGACAAGCTCGCGGGTCTTACGGTCCAGTATACCGCGGTCCATTATGTCGGCGAGGGGTTTATGACAGTAGGACTCGATGAGCCAGGGGGCTTTGTCTGCGAACAGCTTAAGCCGGTTATATGTGGGCTCCATATTCCTGCCCGGGCTCTGCGAGCCCCATGAGTACACCATCTCCTTGCCTGTCTTGGCTGCCCTGAATGCCTTCACTGATTTGGCTTCTTCCGGTCTTGCCATCTTATCGGCTCCTTTCAGTTTTTGTCTTATTAACCCGGATCATTCTGCACCTTATCTATCGACTACGGCAAGGGCACCGACGGGACAAATGGCGGCGCAGCGCCCGCATCCCACGCAAATCGCCCCATCGATGTCGGGATACCCGTCAGCATCCGGCCCCGGCATGGCGAAGCACAGGTTCGGGGCGCACTTGCCGCACTTGGTACAGATTGCCTTGTCGAGTTTCACCACGATCTTCTCGGTGTACCATTCGGTCTTCTCATCGATGGGCCGGATGTACTGCTTGGCGATGCCGATAAAGTCGTTAACACTCTCGTAGCCCTGCTTCTGCATGTAGTCCTGAAGGAACCTGGTGAAGCGGGGTAACACCTTGATGCCTTCGAAAAAGAGCGCGGAGGAAAGCTGGATGTTCTTGGCTCCCAACATCATCATCTCGATCATATGCTCCGGGATGACGATTCCGCCGACGGCGGCATAGTCCACCTCGGGGACATACATTATGCCGGCACCCAGGCATTTGAGGGTTAGCCACCTGTCCCATGGGCCGTAGGTGGAGCACATCGGATTGAGGCCGCCGAACTTAGGGAACTTGCCCCTACCCCCGTTGTAGATATCAGGTGGGGCGAAGGTGATGGGCACGTTGATATTAGTGATAAACTTCCCACCATTGTTGGAGATGCTCTTATAGATGTCTACAATACGCGGGAAACCGGCTTCCGCGGATGGTTTGACGCCGACCGGGATCTTCACCGCCTCGGTCACGGCCTTTACAATGGGAGCGATGGCGCCCGGGCTATCGCCCAGGATCGCACGCAGGCCCATTGCCCGGGTCTCAGGGGAGAGCTGGGAGAGCTCTGATTGAATGAGGACATAACGGGCGTCACCCTTGGTGGTCTCACGGAAAACAGCCAGGGGGCAGGACATGTTAAGTTCGAGGATATCAGCGCCGGCGCGCTCCAACTCCTTCGAAACCTTGATCCAACTTTCAATGTCCGCCCCACTTCCCTGCGGATTGGCGATGATAGGCACATCCTCCGGTAGCTGGGGTTTAAGGAGCCATATGGTCTCCGCAATCTCCTCGACACGGTGGACGACGTTGTTCACATCCGAAATACCGAAGAGACCCATGCGGGTTCCGAAGCCTCTGACGCTTTCCTTGATGCAGCGGGAGGTCCCGCCGCGGGAATTGCCCGGGCGGGGTTTGGCTAGTACGGTGATAGGGGTGTAAACGTAGCCGGCTCCAGCCTGAACATAGCGTAAGAGGTGGGCCGACAATCTCTTGGGGTCGTGTCCCTCGGAAAAGGTTAGGCCGTGCGGCGCGATCCCGATAGGGCTGCGCATCTTCACACCTGCGAACTTTATTTCCAGATTGACCATCTCTGTCCCCTCATTCCATTTAATTCAACTGTCAGTCTCTACCTTTGAAAAAGCAGGGTACTGCCAGGGGTTAATACCACTTTGCCGTTGAATCGACGGCTAGCTAAGGAAGTGAAAGGCTTGAAAAGACTCCCGGCTGTCGACTAAGACCCACATGATTCACTAATAAGCCATAACCTGACGGTCGGTTATGAAAGCCAAAAAAACCAGGACGATGTTCGACAAGGATAGTTCCAGAACTAAATGCGTTTGGTATTGTAGCATAAAAAGTGGCAAAGTCAACTCTAATCACTATGCTGATTCCAAAGTGAAAGAGTGAAAGGCGCATTGTTTCCATTATTGTATTACTCGAAGGGGCTGCGCCCCTTTGTTCACTCCCCGCTCGGGTTGGAGAGCTACCCGAGAGGGCATGAGAGTCCATCTTGGTTTCAGTTTAGATGGACTCGTGCTAAGGATTTTGACGCCGCGGCCACCTGTGGAGAGTTATTAGAGTTTCTGTTTTCCCTTGACAGATGAGTCAAGCCGTGCGGCGATCTCCTGGTGCCCAAGCCCGCGCACTGAGACCACCTTGTTCCGGCTTGCCTCACCTCTCAGTATGCTGATATCGGACTTCCTCACGCCGAGTACGCCTGCCAGGAATGCGATCAATTCCGCGTTCGCCTTGCCCTTCTCAGGCGGCGCAGCTACCTTCACAACCAACGCATCACCAGAGAAACCCGACACCTCGTTCCGCCTTGCACCGGGGTGAACCTTCAGCGCAATTCTGGTCTCAACCTGTTTGTCCGGCATGGTTCAACACGTTCTCAAATAGGGTCTTTGGGTTTCAGGCCTCGTTCCGTAACCACCACGCGTTGAGATATGTCTGCTGGAGAGCGAGGCAGGGCAAAAACAACGATGGCTCCTACCGCCATGGCTACCGCCGAGCCTATGAAGACGAAGTAAAATCCGCGGCTGAAGCTCCCGGACATTCCCAGCACTACGGACGCCATTGCCACGCCAAAGGCGGCGCCTGCGTTGCGGCACGTGCTGGCCACGCCGGCAATCATACCAACACGTTCAGGCCAGAGCTCGATGCAGGCGTTGCTGGCTGCCGGCATTGTGACACCCCCTCCGAGACCTGAGGCTGCCACCACAATGAGCATAATGGTCACTCCGCTGATACTGGCTCCCATGACGGTCATCCTCGGCGCTTCCAGGCTGAGGAGGAGGAAGGACAGTATCATTACGGAAGACCCCACCAGCAATGGCTTGCGATATCCCCAACGGACAAGCAGAAAGCTGGAGACTACAGAGGTGATCATGGCGCCAGCCGTCCTGGGAGTCAAGGCCAGACCGCTCTGCAGGGTGGACATACCATATATCGTGACGGCGTATAGCGGTATGAGGGTAATCACTCCACCCACCATCCCATAAATCAAGTTGAATATATTCGCTGCCAGGAACGGCCTCCGGACCAACACCTCAGGGTCGACTAAGGGATTAGTAACCCGCTTCTCCTGCTTAAGGTAGCCAAACAGTAAACCCGCGCCGAGAGCGAGCATCCCGACGCCTGCAAGCCAAACCGTTTTCCCTCTGCCGTCGCCGATGATGGTGATGCCGACCATCATCGCGGACAGCGAGGTGGCGAACAGGACGGCCCCCCTCAGGTCCAGGCTCACCTTTTGGACTTCCCTGTCCGGCTTCATGAGAAATGCCGCCGCTACAAGTGTCAGAACCCCCCAGGGGATAAGGAACCAGAAGATATACCTCCAGCCGAACGACTCCGTCAGCCACCCGCCTACGCTCGGGCCCAACAACATGCCCACCAACGACATGCTGATGACCAGGCTCACGTACCTCTGCCGCGTTTCCGGGAAGGTCTCAGCAGCGATGCTGGTGCAGGCGGCAAAGATGCTCCCGGCGCCTATGCCCTGGACCAGCCGGAAGAGGATCAGCAGGTAGATATTGGGGGCGATGGCGCACAGGAAGGTCCCAACGATGAAGACCACCAGAAGGAACATGAAGGTACGCTTCCTGCCCAGGGCATCGCTCGCTTTCCCTGCAATAGGCACGGTGGCAACGCCTGACAGAATACCGGCACTCAGCACCCAGCCGGCGAGCACAATCGAAACGTTGAAATAGGCAGTTATCTCAGGAAAGGCAACGGCTATTGCAGTGGCGCCAACGGCTGTTACTAGCAACGCAAGGCTAACGGTAGCAAACACGAGGTACCTGGACACGAACAACTACTATACTCCCCCGTATCATTCGAAGCAAGGATCAACGTATCTAGAGCGTCCCGCGAAACTCTCTTGTAAATAGCTGAAAGAGGGGGAACGAAGAGGGTATTTACCCCATATCCGTCTGGTAGAATTGCTTTGGCGAAAAAGA
>JACPPY010000040.1 GCA_016190755.1 Chloroflexota bacterium
GGAGATGTCAATACCTCTTCGGTAACTCTTTTGGCACCACATCGCCGGTTTTCCCGCGGAAATTCATATCTGGGCCGCCGAGAACTCGTATCTGGGGCGAAAAACTCACTGTAGAAGACGGGCCTGGGTGGTGCGGGGCTCCCTCTACCCCTCCCTGAGATTCTTCCCCTTCGCTACGCTCCGGGTCCAGAATGACACCCCGCCAATAAACCAAAATGAGTCCGTACATAGTCTTCAGAAAGCCTCTGACAACCAAGCCGCATACTTGAAAACCGCCGTTCACGGTGTTTAAATGAGCAATCGTTGTAAGGCTGACAGGAGTTATCAATGGCTGAACCTGCAAAGCGGATCGGTGTGCTCACGTCCGGGGGCGACTGCCCCGGACTGAACGCGGTGGTGAGGGCGGTAACCAAGACTGCGATACTGAACTATGGCTATCAGGTGATCGGATTCGAGGACGGGTACGTAGGGCTGGTAGAAAACAAGACAGTCCACCTGGCAAACCACAGCGTCTCCGGAATACTGGCCGTTGGTGGCACGATCCTGGGTACGTCCAATAAGGCCGATCCCTTCCGCTACTGGCGCACACCGCCGGAGGGGCAGCGTGTTCAGGTCGACGAAAGCAAGACGGTACAGGATGTCTACAGCAAACTCGGACTGGAGGCGCTGGTAGTGATCGGGGGCGATGGCTCCCTGACAATAGCCCACCGGCTCTCACAGATGGGTCTCAACATAGTTGGCATACCGAAGACCATCGATAATGACGTCGAGGGTACGGACCAGTCATTTGGGTTCGACTCGGCCGTGGGCACTATCACGGCGGCTGTCGACGTGCTGCATACAACCGCCATGTCTCATCACCGTGCAATGGTCGTTGAGGTTATGGGAAGGAACGCCGGTTGGCTGGCCCTCACCGCTGGAGTTGCTGGAGGCGGCGACATCATACTTATCCCCGAGATCGAGTACAACATCGGCTCAGTCTGCCACAAAGTCACCCAGCGAAGCAAACACGGAAAAAAGTTCAGCATAATCGTGGTAGCTGAAGGAGCAAAGGAAAAGGGTTCGGATGTTGTCGTCGAGAGGATATTGAAAGACAGCCCTGACCCTATCAGGCTGGGAGGTATCGGAAGGAAGGTCGCCGAGCAGATAGAAAACCTGACGGGCATTGAGGCGAGGGTCACCGTGCTCGGCCACTTACAACGAGGAGGACCACCATCTCCTCATGACAGGGTGCTTGGCACACTGTTCGGCGCCAGCGCCATGGAACTGATCGCCAAGAAACAGTTCGGCAGGATGGTGTCATTGCGTGCCGGCGGAATCTCCTCAGTGGACATGGCTGTGCCCGCGGGCAAGCAATGGAAGGTGCCTCGGGATTATCCTCTCATCGGTGTCGCCAGGGGTATCGGTACCTCATTTGGCGATTCTACTTGCTGAGCTTCACATCTGACTGCGTTGGCGGCTCTAGATGAATATGTTCCCGCAGGCCTTGCACCTATTCGTGCCATCCTCAACCCTCACAAAGTCCTCGCTCTGGCATTTGGTGCAACGCCTGCCCCAGACCTTGCCGTGACTTTCGACTGGATGCGGGGCCAGCTTCGACCAGCGGGACAGGAAGCCAATAAAACCAGCGAGCATAGGTCCTACCACCAGCACCAGGCCTATTATCAGGTATATTCTCATCCGACTCCTTCTAAGGCCTCACGAGACTTGAGGCCTGAATCGCCACAGGGCAATTATACCGAATCCGGCGGCGAACACCAGCAGCGCCAGCATCTCAGGCACCACATCGCTGAAGGTGGCGCCAAACACCAGCAGTTTATCCAGGCCTGTAGTTGCCCATGCATGAGGCGTCACCTTGGCGATGAACTGCATCCACACCGGCGTGATGAACAGCGGCCACCAGCATCCCCCCAGGGGAGCCAGGGCTATGGAAGTAGTAACGGCGACCGCCCCCGCCGCACGCCTGGTCTTGACCAGTGTCGCCAGCATCACACCAAAGGCGGCCGCCATGACCACTGTGAGCACTGATATGATTATGACCGCGGCCGCAGAGGGGCCAATATCCACGTTGAACAGGTATATGCCGGCCAGCCACAGTATGATGACCTGCGCGCTGCCGCGAAGGAACGCCGATAGGAACTTGCCGCCCAATATCGAGGCACTCCGTGTGCCGCTGGCCACCAACCTCTCAAGCGTCTGTGTTTCCCGCTCGGCTACGATGGCCTCTGCCCCCACTGCGGAGACAAAGAACACGAACATCACCAGGTACCCCGGGACGACCCAATTGCTCGATGGCGGCTCCTTGGCCGGGCCGACCTTCTGCACATCGAAAGAGGCTATGGGAGTCCCTGCGCCCGCCTGGCCGGACAAGACCCGGGCAAGTACGTCCGATTGCAGCCGCAGTGGGTCCACAGCAATGCCTGAGGCTGCCTGCTGCTTCGCTGTCAGGTCAACGATCGACTGCACGGCGACTATGGTGGAGTTGATCTCACTCGATACGCTGCGTGCCAGGCTGAACAAGGCTGCCCTGGTAGATGCGGCGTCAGCGGCGGCGACCACCTTAAGAGCGGCTTTGTTGCCCAAGTACACGGCCTGACTGAAGTCGCTTGGGAAATCGAGGAAGCCGTTTATCTCTTTGGCGTTCAACGCATCCACCGCTTCCTGGCAAGACATCGGCTTGATCTTGATCTCTTTTGCGCCGGCCAGGTCGTTGATTATCTGCTGGCTCAGCCCTCCGGGCTGCTCTTCCGTGGCCACCACCAACTCTAGCGGCTGGTCGGTTGGAGTTGTTCCTTTGAAGAGGAAGGTGAACAGGAGGATGAACATGACAGGGAAGCCCACAGCCAGGATCACAGCGAACCTGTCTTGCAAGAACAGGCGCAAGTCCTTCACCGCCATGAGCCAGGACTGCCTCAAGATCATTACCGTCACTTCCCTTCCGGGACTGCCTTAAAAAGGGCCCTCGCTACGAAGAAGGCCACCAGACCGACTCCGCCGATGACCGCCATCTGCAAGCCCAGCTTCGCCAGCGTGCCATCGCCGGTTATCAACGCCTTCAAAGCATCATTGGCGTACCAGTTGATAGTAATGCGGCTCAGTGTGCGCAAAAGGCCACTCTGAACCTCGAAGAACGTGCCGCCAAGCATGGACATGACCAGCGTGAAGATGGTCGCGATCCACGACGCCTGCTCCCTGGTGCGTGCTACCGAAGCAATCACCAACCCTATGGCGCTTACCGTAGCTACGAACAGGGCTGCCACCAGCAAAGTGCTGAAGAAGGATACGGGAGTAAAGATGCGGAACACGATTTCAGCCAGCACCAGGAGTATCACTACCTGGGCAAGGCCTCGCGCCAGGCCGGCAAGGAACTTGCCGAAAAACAGCTCGCCAGCTCCAAGCCTTGTCACAAGCAGCCGCTCCAGCGTGCCGTTCCTTCTCTCGTCCAGTATCGCCTGCGACCGCAACGAGACGGCGAACAGGGCGAACATTGTTATCACCCCGGGCAGGAACAGAAAGAGCATGTTCGGGCGCTTACCTACGTCCTCCTCTCGCACGCCCACTGTCGGCGAACGCCGCTCGCGCTCCAGGTATCCGTCCACAGTGGATGCGACGTCCGAAGGGTTCGTGCCGCTACCGGACAGCGCTGCCTGGACCTGGTTGCGTACATACGCTTCCCCAGCGACCTCCTGCACGACACCGCGCACAATGCTGGCTACTATTTGGCCTTCCTGCCCACCATTGCCACGCTGCTTGAACGTGACCTGCGCTCCCTGCCCTCCGGAGAGTCTTTGCGAGAAACCCTGAGGGATATAAGCAGCGACGGTGATGTTTGCCCTGTCGAGACGAGATTCCGCGTCGGAGGCTGATATCAGGCGCACATCCAGGCCCTTGATTTCCTTGAGCCGCCCTATCACCTGTTGCGCGTAAGGCCCGTTGTCCTCGTCAACGACGTACGCCGTGCCATTGAACTGGTCTTGCTGTCCGAATGCGCCGAGCATTACGGCCAGTAGCGTGATCGGCAAGAGCAGGCTGAAAGCCAGGTCTCCCATATCCCTGAGGTACGAGCGCAGTTCGAACAGAGCAAGGTGAACGGCACGCATGGTCGTTGCCTAGTCCCTCAGACTCCTGCCCGTCATATTCAGAAACACGTCTTCCAGTGTGACCTTGTCGGGAGGCCCGAGCTTGCGCTTGAGCTCAAGCGGCCTATCCATAGCCACTATGCGGCCATGATCCATGATGGCCACGCGGTCGCATAGCCGGTCGGCTTCTTCCATGTAATGCGTGGTATAGAGGATGGTTTTGCCTTCGCCTTTGAGCCCGAGTATCGTTTCATAGATGTTATTCCGCGATTGCGGGTCAATGCCGACGGTCGGCTCATCCAGGAATAGAAGCTCCGGGTGCCCCATCAGGCTTATTCCCAGGTTGATGCGCCTCTTCATGCCTCCTGAGAACTTCTCCACTCGCCCCTGGGCACGGTCCGTCAGCCCCACGCGCTCTAGTATCGCCTGCGCCTGCGATCTGGCCTCCCGCCCACTCAAGCCGACCATCCTGCCGAAGAATACCAGGTTGTCTGTTGCGGAGAACTCGGGGTACAGGGCAAGTTCCTGAGGGCAAACACCTATCAGGCGCCGTATGAGGTCGCCTTGATTGCGCACCGAGTGACCAGCGACTACGACGTCGCCATTATCTGGTGGCAGCACAGTAGATAGCATGCGGATCGTCGTCGTCTTGCCCGCTCCGTTGGGCCCAAGCAAGCCAAAGATCTCGCCTTTGTGGATAGAGAAGGAGACTCCATCCACCGCATTTATGTGGTTGAAGGACTTCTGAAGGTCCTGCGCGATGAGGAACTCTTCCGGCATAATTGTCCCTTTCTGTATCCCCCGGCGCAGTAAGGGCAGCGCCTGAGTGGAGGCCGGAACCTGTCCGTCTCTGATTGGAACAAGCCTCAAACAAGGCCAAATTCCAAGCTGAGAGTTGCTCCGAAAATACCCCCGCCGGAGCTACTACGATCCTCAGGCTGGCTGCAGTTCCACCTGGTACCCCAGACGCTCTATTCGCCGAACTGCCCTGCGCACCGCATTTGACTTGTCACGCTCGTCGAAGTAATTGCCGCC
>JACPPY010000042.1 GCA_016190755.1 Chloroflexota bacterium
CTGCCAACTCCGGCAAAGAGGCCTGCTCCATGACGAGCGAACGGCGCATGTCCACTATCTTGTTTATGTGCTCAATAAGCGTAGGGCATTGCTCCTGGCATGAGCGGCAGGTGGTGCACGACCACAGGGCCTCCTCGCTCATTACACTCCCGATCATGGGCTCCCTCGGCTCAGGCTGGGGCGGCGCCTCCTGGCCTTCAACAGGCTTCACCCTGGCCGCGGCCAGCAGCGCAGGTCCCTCATGCAATAAATACTTCTTCAAGTTCACCATCATGTCGCGTGGCGAGAGCGGTTTGCCGGTTACCTGCGCCGGGCAGTTGGCATGGCACCGTCCGCACTGGGTGCAGGCGTAGGCGTCCAGCAACTGCTTCCAGGTGAAGCCGTTGACGCGCGATACGCCGTAGGAAGTGGCCTTCTCCAGGTCGAGGTAGGTCAGTGCGCCGCGCGGCCCCAGGTTGGAGAAGAAGATGTTGGGGAAGGAGGCCATGATGTGCAGGTGCTTGGAATAGCCGATGTACACCAGGAAGCCCACCAGTAGGAAGTAGTGCAGCCAATAGGATAGTCGCTCACCCGTCTCGGCCACCGCTCCAGCGCCCAGTGCGGTGTAGAAGGAGGCGAAGGCGTTGCCCACCGGCATCCACTGTGCGGAACCCTCGGCACTGCCTCCAGCAGCGATGCCAAAGCCCTCGATGGAGAAGTGGCCTATCATCAGCAGAAAGATAGCCGCCATGATGACGGCCGCCTGCCCGGAGGGGGCCAGGCGCACCGGCTTCATGAGGTAGCGACGTATAGCCGCCCAGACTATGGCCAGGGCCACTATGGCTCCAGCGATATCCAGCGCAAAGGTGAAATATCTGGCGGCGATGTTCTCGCGTATACCGGGAAGGCCGAAGCCGTCGGAGATAAAGAGGAACACGATATAGTTGATCAAGAACAGGCTGAAGCCCCAGAAGATCAGGGCATGTCCCAGGCCGGCGAAATCACCCGCCCGCAGGCTCTTGAGTGAGCAACTCTGGGGGAGGATGTTGTACAGCATCGTGCTCAGCCGTTTGCCGGGCCTGTCGAAACGGTTTTCCGGCTGGCCCAGGCGCATCAAGCGGTAAAGGTAGATGGCTCTATTGATGAAGATGCCGAAGGCGGCAATGAACAGCAGCCAGAATATGGCCCGTGACCAGGCTTCCGATAGCATAGCGCCTCCTGACCTTCAGGTTGTTCGGTGAGTCCACTGCCTCGCCCGGAAGGCAGAGTCCATTGACTCACAGGATACCTTTCCACTGATAGTAACTTGAGTGACGACTGGTTAGTTCAGAATACCCTGTATTTCTCCCCAACCAAGACCACGTGTCTGCTTGAAAAAACCATCTAATGACCATCCCGGCCCGGGTTGTCTGCGTTCGGGGGGAAGAAATGCTCTTGGGTAAGGACTCGGGCCAAGCGAGTTGCCAAATCCTCTGGCGTTCCCTCCCAAAGGGTTGTCTTCTTTTCCGCGAGGCCCCCTGACATAAGTTGCCGAACTCGTTCCTCAGGAGACAGGCTGCTATCCATGGTTAAAGTCTTCTTGGGCCGTGGCCGCGGAGGGGCCAGCTTCACGAGGTGTGTTGGGCAGTCCGGTGGTTCTATCCCCAACGCCTCGTAATCGAGCGTAGTGATAGGCTCTTTTCGCGCCCACCGTACGGAACGAAAGGCTGGATAGCGGCACCGATTGATGCTTGTGTCTACTGAAACAAGAGCAGGCAACCCAGACTTTACTACCTGCCGACACCCCTTCTCGAGCTTGCGATGGGCCATGATTCTTGCCTCCGCTGGTGATACCTCAAGCAGGGTAACACCAGTGATCTGGGGCAGGCCCAAAAACTCGGCCAGGGCTGGTGGCACCTGTCCAGTGCCTTCATCCAAAGACCGGTTGCCGCATAGGACCAGGTCTGGGCTTAAGGGCGCTATGGCCCGGGCCAGGAGCTGGGCTGTAACTAAACCATCGCCCTCTTCTAAGGCAGGATGCCAGATATGGATAGCTCGATCCGCCCCCATAGCCAAACATGCCCTTAGCGCTCTTGTTATCCGAGGCGGTCCGGCCGATATCAGGATTACTTCTCCACCGTGCCGTTCCTTCAGGCGCAGGGCCTCTTCAGTCGCATTCTCATCTGCGGGGTTGACTATGTAATTGAGATTTCCTGGCAGGCGGCTCGTCCTGAAATCTAGCTCAACAGGCGGGGTAGTATCCACCACCTGTTTTACACATACTACTATTTTCATGATTGGCTACCGTTCCGGCTATCCAAGGTGCCTGTGAACCTGTACCCGTGCTTGGTGTTTGTAATCAAGTTCGCCTGCCTAGCTGTGAGATGAGACTGGGAAGGAACTTATGCATGTCAGCTAGGATGCCGACGTCAGCTATTTTGAATATAGGGGCTGCGCGGTCGGTGTTCACCGGAATGACGAACTGACAATCCTTGATCCCTGCCATAAACTGGCTAGCTCCAGATATACCACAGGCAATGATAAGCTTGGCGGAAACGGTTTTCCCGGTCAACCCTATTTGCCGCTCTGCGGGGAGCCAGCCGTTATCTATAGCTACGCGGGAGCCTCCGACTGCTGCCTGCAGGGCATCAGCCAGTTCCTGGATTAGAGTCAGCTTCTCTTTGGAGCCCAACCCTCGCCCGCACGCTACCAGCACATCGGCCTCGGAGATGTCTATGGTTTTCGGGTCAGCCGGGATGACCCCTGCAATCTGCGTCTGAAACGAATCTGGATCTATGTCTACCTTCAACTCAATTACTTCAGCTCTCCTGCGCTTGTCCGGTTTTTCTTTGCCGATCACTCCCGGGCACACGGTGACTATTTGGGGCCTGGCTTCTGGACATATACGGGTCGCGTACACGCTTCCCCCATAGGCGGCACGCGTCATCTCGAGCAGACCCTGAGAATTAACCCCTAATGCCACACATTCAGCAACGAGTCCGGATTTCAGCCGGGCAGCCAGGCGAGAAGCCAGATCCCTCCCTAGAGACGTAGCTCCCAAAAGCAGGACTTCGGGTTTCTCTCTGGTGATCAGGCCATGCAAGATACTAGTGTAGGCTTCAGTAATGTAGGTTTCAAGGACAGGGTGCTCCACCACATAAACCGTGTCAGCTCCGTACTCCGCCAGGTCGGCGGCTACAGCACTCACCTCTTTGCCCAGAAGCAACGCTATAACCTTGCCTCGCACCAGAGGAGCCAGACGTTTGGCTTCCCCCAGAAGTTCAAGCGTTACCTCCTGCCACGCCCCCCCGCTATGCTCAGCTAATACCCACAGGTCCCGAGAGCCCATAGTTTCTCCCCTGAGATTACCAGAGCAGTTTCACCCTGTTAGCCGCCCCGCATCAAGTTAGGCAGCCACGTTACAACACCGGGATAGGCGGTAATTAGTACCAACATGAAGATGCCCAGAAAGACATAAGGCATAGATCCGGCTGCTACGGTTAACAGGTCTTCTCCACTAACACCTTGAACGACAAAAAGGTTAAAACCGAACGGGGGCGTGATTAGGCCTAGCTCGATGTTGATGACGAGAGCTATTCCGAACCAGATTGGGTCGTAGCCTAATCCGACAACTATTGGATAGACAACGGGCAGCGTCAGCAACATCATGGAAAGGCCGTCGATAAAGCATCCCAACACGAGATAAAGCAGGTACAATGATGCTATGATAGCTACCGGCGGGATGGACAATGAAGTTATGGACTCAGCCACGCGCCGCGGGATTTCGGCGGAGACGAGGCCCAGGCTCAGGATTTGAGCACCGACCACAAGGAAGAAAGCCAGGCACGTTGTTCGCGTAGCTCCGATCAAGGACTCCTTAAGTGTTTTCCACGTGAGTCCGTAACCCAGCGATATGAGGAGCACTCCCGCGGCGCCTATAGCTCCTGCTTCTGTTGGCGTGAACCAACCCCCGTATATCCCACCCAGGATCAACAAGATGAGGGTAACGATCGGCAGAATGTGTTTTAGGGACTCGATCCGTTGCTTCCATGAGACCGCAATCACCTCGCGAGGCACGAGGCGTGGCTGCAACTTTGACCTGGTCCCGATATATAAAACCATCGTTATTGTAAATATGATCCCAGGAATGACGCCGGCCATAAAGAGCCGGCCAATTGATTGATTGACCATGGCGCCATAAATGACCAGTGGAATGCTAGGGGGGATGAGTATTCCGAGCATGGCAGGCCCTGCTACAGAGCCAAGGCTGAACTTGGTGTCATAGCCTTGCCTTTTCAGCTCTTTCAAGGATAGGCTCCCAAAAGTAGCAGCGCTGGCTATGCTGACACCTGACATAGCAGCAAATACAGCACAGCCAAAGACGTTGGTTTGGAGAAGGCCTCCAGGAAGCTTTTGAATCCAGACATTTAGAGCGCGATAGAACGGCTTGGCGATACCCGTGTTAACAAGAAGCTCCCCCATAAACAAATAAAGGGGGACTGCTGTCAGGATGAAGCTATTCCAGGTATTCCAGGGGATCAGGTTGATGAATGAGATTTTTGAGCTTGCCCCCAGGTATATGGCCAGCACCCCGACGAGCCCAAGTGCCACAGCAATCCATAGTCCCCCGGCGACAGCCGCCAGCACGAGCATGACCAGTATTGCAAGCAAAATCCATGGGTCTGTCATGATTCTCCTCCCACCTCATGAACAGTGCTCGTCGTTGGACCGCCAAGCTTCCGCAACGCTCTGATGGTGTCAATTGCTTCAGCTACGAGCTGGAGGCTAAGCATACCGAAACCAGCAGGTATTACGAGCTGGGGCCAGAACAAGGGGACTCTCCACATTCCGGAATCCCTACCCTGGGCAGCCAAAGAGGCGGCAGCAAGCTCACCAGAGTGTATGGTAAGAAAGATGGCATAGAATAGGGCCATTCCCACAAAAGCTGCCGACAGGATAAGCCGCACTCGAGGGCTGAGCCGCCTGAAAAACACGTCAGCCGAGACATGACCTCCGCTCTTCAACGTATATGCCTGTCCCAGAGATGCCATCCCAACCAGGAGATAGCCTGACAACTGCTCGGTCATTATTATGGAGTAGTTAAAAAACTTCCTGGTTACTACGTTAATTACGACAAGGAGCAACATCGTGCTAAGGCACAACGCTCCCCCCGTCAGGCCGCCCAGTGACAGGAGACTCAAGGCCCGATCTACAATCCGAGCTACCCTGCTGGCCATTTTGACAATCCTCTTACCATGCCCGCCTCGCGTGCTCTTTGCGATGCTAAGACCGCTTTCTTTTACCCTTTTACCAATGGTAGCTTCGCTGCTACGGCAGCATCTGCGATGACTTAACAAAGTTGGCAGGATACTGAAAAGGACAACCACTACTACAATGGCCGAACAACTTCCTTCTCACCCTGCCAGCGCGTGATCGGAGAATCAATGTTTGTCAGTTCGCGTGAGCACATTAATGCTTAGTAAATCAATGTGCTCACGCGAATGGGTCCTGCCTGGCACTAGTCACCGAGAGCTTTACGGATATCTGCCAATCCCGCCTGGGCTTCAGGCCCCGCCTTTTCAGCCCATGCCGTTGCCACCGGCGCTGCCAGTTTTCTCAACAAGGCAATCTCGGCGTCCGTCGGTTGAACCACCGAAACCTTCTTTTTGATATCTGTCCACGCAGCGTTTTCGCTGCTTCCAAACTGCTCTTGCCATATCGGCTCGAAATACTTGCCCGTGTCCACTAGAGTTTTCTGGTCGGCCGCCGACAGACCTTTCAGCGCAGCGTTGTTTACGACGAACATAGGATGAGCGCCCATCCGATTCACAACGTAGCCGTAGTTAACAACTTCGATTATCTTGGTGCTAAGGAGATAACTAGGAGGCAACATCAATCCATCGACCAATCCACGTCCCACTGCTTCAGAAAGCTCGGCAATGGTAATGTACTGGGGAGCAACTCCTACGCCTTCCAGTATCTTCCCGTCATCGGCAGAAGACACCCTGATCCTTTGCCCCTTCAGGTCAGCCAGGGTGTTGATCGGCTTCTTGCTCCAGATCTGTGCCGCATCCGAGCCGACCATAGTTAGGAGGGTCGAGTTCCAACGCTTCCCATACTCCGTCTCAAGATAGGGACGAGCTGCCTTTTCCATGATGGCCGCACGTGCGCGGTTCAGACCAAGCGAGCCGGGAATGTCAACCACCGTCAGAAGCGGTGAATCACCAGACACAAACGAAGGGATAATATGCGATATCTGCACGGTGTTGTCGCGCACGGCCTTGAGCATATCCCCTGCCTTCAAGGGCAGCTCTCCGGGGTAAGACACTTTAATGTCAAGCCGGCCCTCGGTTCGCTTCTTCACTTCTGCCGCATACTCTACTGCTTGCTTGCTCACAAGGTCGGCAGGCCCGTTGACCACAACCAGAGTCCATTTTATGGGGGTTACCGCTGCCGGTTTACTGGATGTTGTTGTCGTTGAAGGCTTGGGGGCCTGGCTTGTGGTTGAAGTCGGCGCTGCTTTAGCACAGGCTACCACCAGCGACAATACCGCCAGTAGTGAGATCAACCACACACCCCGACGTACCGCCATGATCCGCTTCTTTTCCATTTGACCCTCCTCTATAAGATATTGAAGGTACACACGCTGCTAACTTAACATGTGGTCAAACTCTTATACTCTGCAGAGCCCACGAACCTCACGCC
>JACPPY010000044.1 GCA_016190755.1 Chloroflexota bacterium
CCGATGTACACCGAGGCCACCAGGCAACAACAGCGTGCCTTCGACCTCCTCGGCGTCCAGCCAGGCCGTTTGTAGACAGACAAAAACGGCTGTTAGCCCGATTTCGTATCTATTCTGCCTTCAACCTGCTGGAAGTTCGGCCTAGTCGTGTACCATAGTGCTGCCCGCGCGGGCAGCATTGGTACCTTTGTCCTGGCCGCTCATGCGCGGCGCCAGGCATGAAGCACAGGCAAGGAAGGGGGACCACCATAGATACTGGATTCACATCATCGCGAAAAGGAGGCTCGGGCGCCCTGTCTCCCGACATGTTTGCCAACCGGAGAGGTCTGGAGTTGCTCTGCGGCATGCTGCGGGGGGAGTTGCCTCATCCTCCCATGGCAGAGACGCTCGATTTCGTCTTGGAAGAGGTCGAAGAAGGCCGAGTCGTCTTCCTGGGCAGTCCCAGGCCCAGCTTCTACAATTCCTTCGGCTCGGTGCACGGAGGCTGGCAGGCGGCACTGCTGGATACCTGCATGGCCTGTGCCGTATGGACGGTGCTGCCGGCAGGGACAATCCACAGCACTGTGGAGATCAAGGTGAACTACCTAAGGCCGGTATTCGAGGCTACCGGCGTGGTGCGAGCTGAGGGAAGGATCATACAGAAAGGGCAGCGCATAGTCACAGCAGAGGGCCGCCTCGTTGACGGGTCGGGAAAAATCTATGCCCATGGATCTTCCACCTTTCTCCTCAGTTCCAGCGAGTCCATGAGCAACAATGGCAAACAGGACTGAGAGCAGGTCTCACGCTGAGCTCAGAGGACTGAGGATGGCACCAGTAATAACGGCGTGCCAAGCACATGTCACGCCTGCAAGTTTCGACATTCGCTTTTGTTCCCATTCGCGCCCCTGCTCGCCAGACCCAGGATATGCGGGCCAAGACAGGTCAGGTGAGGTGACAGTGGAATCGGGCTGCATGAGATCGGACCAACGGTGTGAAGGGCCTTCCGGGGTGGTCGATTATCTCTTCATCCGCTTGGCCCACTGCTTGCGAAGCTTGTCCACCTTTGGCGATATCACCATCCGGCAATAACCCTGTTCTGGATGGCGGGCGAAGTACTCCTGGTGGTAGTCCTCTGCGGGATAGAATTTGTCCAGCGGGACAACCTGCGTGACGATCGGGACCTTCCACACATGGGCTTGGGTAAGCTCCTTGATGACCTCCGCGGCGATGGCCCTCTGCTGCTCGTTGTGGTAGAAGATCGCAGAACGATACTGTGTGCCTATGTCCTCTCCCTGCCGATTCAGCGTTGTCGGGTCATGGACGGAGAAGAACACCTCCAGGATATCGCGGTACGAAATCCTGGCCGGGTCGAAGGTTACCTGCACCGCCTCCGCATGGCCTGTCTGGTCGTTGCAAACCTTCTGGTAGGTAGGGTTCGCTGTCGTGCCGCCGGTATAGCCGGAAATCACAGCCTCGACTCCATTCAGCTCCCGGAAGACCGCCTCCAGGCACCAGAAACAGCCTCCGGCGAGGGTTGTCGTCTCAGTTGAAGTCCCCTGGCTCATAGCTTATCTACTGGCACGAACTTCAGGGCGAAGCCGTTCATGCAGTAGCGTTTTCCAGTAGGTCGAGGTCCGTCATCGAAAACGTGGCCGAGGTGAGAGCCGCACCGGGCGCAAAGCACCTCTGTTCGTTCCATCCCCAAACTTCTATCGGGTTGCTCCACGACGTTGAGAGACGATATCGGTTCGTAGAAGCTGGGCCAGCCTGTCCCGGATTCGAATTTGGTAGTGCTGCGGAACAGGTCGTTGCCGCAGCGTACGCACTGGAAGATGCCCTGCTCGTGTACTTCGTCAAATGTCCGACTGCCTGGAGCCTCAGTCCCCTTCCTGGTGGTGATCTCCCACTGCTTGCTGGTGAGCAGCTTCTTCCATTCCGCGTCCGGTTTGTCGATCTTCTCGACTGTCACCACCGTGTCCCGTTTTGAGTCGTAAACCTGTATGGTTGCCATGCCTATTTTTCTCACAAGGCCTGTAAACTTATTATAACGTGATAGAGAGCATTGCCTCCGTGTGGCCTGCATCCTGCAGTGTTCCGGGCTGAGGCGGGTTCGAAATACGGAACGAAGTTCGAGGTAGGTCCAAGGCTGGCTCCGGCAGTTGATTCCCAAGCAGGCGAGAAATGGGCCGGAGAGGTATTGGTTTGTCAACGGATACTTCAGCGCATCGCAAGACCACGCCCCTCCGGCCCCAGCTCTTGACCTGTCCTTTTGGAGCCTCGCCTAACGATTCGCCGCGGGGACTGCTATGCCGTGCGGGCGCGCTGGTAAAGTCAGGATTCGTTCTACCTTGAGGTTCGATGTGTTCACGATGAGCAACTCACCTTCAGAGTTGGGAGACGCACTCGCAAGCCGGTACGTTGTAACCAGCAGGTACTTGCCAGTGGCGTCGTACTTCTGGTGACTGATGGAGGCCGGACCGACCTTCGCGGCGTCAAGGTACTTTTCTATCTTCACCGTTGCTGGCTCTGGCTTCGCGGTGTCCAGAGAGGCTATGTTGATGAATTGTAGTACGGGGCCCTTTGCTTCTCCCTGAGCTGAACTCAGCTCCTTGATCTCATCTCAGGTGGGGAGGTCGGTCTCACCTGAGAGCAGATATTTGCGGTCCGGAGAGATTTCAAAGTTGTGTGGTTTGCCCGGTACCTTGGCAACGACAGCTTTGGTAGCTGTGTCAACAACATTGGTGCCGGACTCGTCGCTACCGACGAAGACGTATTTCCCGTTGGGGTGCACCAGGACGGCGTGCAGCGTACCGCCGATCTTGATGGTGTCCAAAGCCGTCGGGAGCTTGTTCGGCAGGCTGGAGATGTCGAACGAACGCAAGTTGCCGCCTTTGGAATCGGTGGTCCACAGCGTCTTGCCGTCGGATGATACGTCGATGACGTGCGGCGCGGCCCCAATGGGGAAGTCACCCAAGTACCTGACGTTCGACACGTCGAATACGTTTATGTTTTTGGTCTTCTGGCTGGAGGTGAACAGGTATTTGCCGTCTCGAGTGATGTAGTTGGCGACCCCGGCCCCTACGTCCCACTTCTGTACGATCGATCCAGTCGCAAGATCGATCACCTGTACGTAGCCTCCATTGTCCGAGATGTCTTCTGCTATCCAGACCTGCTTGCCGTCAGCAGACACGGAGAGGAAGTGCCCTTGCTGCTTCCCCTTGCCATCGGGAGTAGCAAGATCACGGAATTGGATCGTGTCGACTAGCGCCAGCTTATCCATGTCCAATACGGAGATCGCAGGAGGCATGACATTGGCTATGTAGGCCAGGTTTCGGCCTGCAGCATAGCCCGCCCGCATCTCACCGTCTCGGCCAAGTGAGGTTGTGACGGGGGTGGCGCTAGTTGCTGAAGGAGTACCCTTCGAACACGCGTACTGCGCGACAAGGAGTACTGCAACCAGCACACTGAACGCGGCGACGGCCCACGACCTGGTCCGGCTCTTTTGGTTTCCCTGAGACATTTCTTCCGTCCTTTCTAATTGCTCTCTAGTCGGTCTGACACGCCCTGCTGCTACACATGCACGACACGGTTTCACCCCCTGTCTATTCGGGTAAGCCTTATATGCTTACCGCTGGCATTCTCCACTAATACAATCGTCTTAGTAGTCTTTCCGTGGCCGCCAATGTACCACAGGGCCCAACAGGCTGTCAAGAGGCAATTCTGACTAGGGCAAAACCCTAAAAAGCGGGGGCGATAGCGGTCACAATGGTCGGAGCGGCACGAAGGCAATGAACTGCTCACGAGGGACAAACAGCGCGCTCTGCGGAGTTTCGATCTCCGCTTCTGTGACCATGCCCATTCTCGTCAGCAGAGCAAACCGGACGCCAGATACGCTGGCCGCGCCAGGCTCTACCGGGGGATGCCGGGTAACCAGGCGCACCACCCGCCCGCTGGCGTGCTTGTAGAATCCGATTGACGGCCGGAGTACGTACTCCGTCTCCGACCGGGCGTCGGGAAATGGCCAAGTGACGGTCCGTGACGACGGCGCCGTGTCAGCCAGCACCAGGACCTCCCCTTCCAATCTTCCGGAGGCTGCGTACCCCGGACAGTGGCTTCCCTCCTCGCTGGACTGCAGGTCAAGCTCCATGCGCTCCCACGGTATGCCAGCCATATGTGTCATGAGGCTCACGGCGGAGGACGTCACGCCGGTGGAGAAGAAGTAGACCGACCTCTCCCCGGACACCGGGTCTTTCACATAGGTACGCAGGTTTACCTGGTTATAGGCCAGGCGGGGCCACAAGAAGGGTCTGAGTGTCACATCGGTGCAACGCATGATGACAACCGAAACAAGGATTTTGTCGCCGCCGACCGGGGAAAGCGGCAGTACATCCGGCACCCTGGGGCGCACCCGCGACTCCGGCACCAGATAGGACATATACAGCACGTGGCGCAACATCATCGTTACTCGCATTGGCCTGCCACCCGGATCTGGGCATCCCGTCTATTCACATTCTAACTTGCGCACCACACGCATCTGGCGGCTGTCTGCTGGCTTTGTGCCGCTACGCTGTTCATTCAGCTTTCAGCTTCACAACTACGCGGTGGTAGCCAGTTGCGCCGTCTGGAAGCGAATCTGTTTCGACATCAGTCTGCGCCTCGCCGGTGCCGTCTGCGGCACGGACGGCCAGAGTGTACGTCCCCTCACCTGGCGGCCTCCAATCGTAGACCCACAGTACCCAGGTGTACTGTGACAGCGACTCTTTAATACTGGCGCGGCTCCAGGTGTTTCCGTCGTCGGTGCTGACCTCAACCCGCGAGGTACCCCGCTCGCCGGCAAAGGCAACACCGCTTAGTGTGGCTTTCTCGGGCACTCTGTAGTCACCGGAGAGCGGCGGCACATCGATGCGCGACATGGTCTGTATCCGGGCCGTATCACTCCAACCGCGCTCCTGCCAATAACCCTGATAGTCGTAGTCCACCACCTCGATGCCGGTCAGCCATTTGACGTTCTTCATCCCGTATATGTCAGGCACAAGCAGCCTGGCCGGGAAACCATGTTTGCCGGGCAAAGGTACGCCGTTCATCTCGTAGGCCAGCAGAGTGCCCTGCTCCATAGCCTTAGCAACGGTGATACTGTCGGAGTAGCCGTCGAAGGCCCGCAAGACAACCTTTCTGGCCGTGGGCCTTACGCCTGCTCGTGAGAGCAGTTCCTGAAGACGCACGCCTTTCCACAGGGCTGTTCCCATGAGGTCACCGCCCACGGAGTTGCTGATGCACTCTAGCGTGAGGTACTGGCTGACGGCAGGCAAATCTCTTATCTGCTGGTAATTGAAGCTAAGCGGCTGCTCCACGAGCCCCTTTACCTCCAGCTTCCACGTCGTTGCGTCCACTCTGGGGTCAACGAAGCCTTTGGAAACGGTGAAGAAGGTCTCGATAGGGGTCACCTCCGAGGTCATACCGGATTCTGCCGGCCAGGGCAGTAATCCGGCCGGCAACCGTGACACAGCCCTCCAGATAGCTGCGCCGACTGCGGCTGCAGCTACTACACCGACAGCAGTCCAGCCCGCCGCTTTGAGGAATGTCCTCCTACCGGCACTGACTTCGGGCGCGGTGGCAGGAGCTTTGCCGGGCGCGAGCTCACTCTTCCGAATGAGTGCGGTAAGTGTCAGAGAGTAAGCGAGCGACGAGACAAGCCATGCCGGTACTGCGGCCACTGGCGACATATTTAGCCCCAAGTCGAAAAGGCCTCTTCCAGAGGCCGACAAGACAATAACCACGGCAAGCAGCCACAATACCAGGCCCAGCAGCACTGTAGACGGCCATTGAAGGTTGTCTCGTAGAGCCGGCCAATGCTCCCGCAGCCGGCGCCAGCCAATGGCTACAAGTCCTCCTGCCAAGAACAGGGCTATCGTTGCGGCAACTACCAGTAGCCGTTTGGCCCAGGGGCCGAGGATATCGACCGCGTCGGAAAAGAGCCGAAGGGGTATCATACGTGTGACGACGTCGACCAGGACCTCGGGAACTGTGATTCCGGCTGTCCCGAGCCGAAAGGCAAGCATGATGGCGCCCGCGGCCCCGGAGGCCAGGAGGCCGGCATAGAAGGCTCGTTTCACCTTGATATTCCTGGGTTGGACCTTATACCTATGGTATCACGCGAGGAAGCCGCCAAAATTCGTCTCCGGCCGCTGTAATACTCGTCCGGTTGTGTCGTATATTAGGTCGGGAGCAGACGAAGCAACGTGTGTGAGGCGTGCCGGGCCGCTGGAGCACACCGTACGCGGGGTCTCCCGAGAATAATGTGAAACACGGTGTGACTGAAGCACCAGAAAGGAGAAACAATGAAAAAGAGAATATGGCTTATCCTGGCAGTACTGGTAGGGTTGGTCGGCATAGCCGCGGCGGGGTGCTCGGCTAAAGCCAGCACCAACGGAAGTCCCAGTCTGGGAGGCAACTTTGTGATTCCTCCCAATATATTGCAGCAGTCCGGCATCTGGATCAGCGGCGAAGGAAAGGTGAAAGCCGTGCCTGACGTGGTCATATTATCCCTCGGTATAGAGGCCCAGGCGAAAACAATGACTGATGCCCAAACGCAAGCCCGGACATCGATGGACGCCGTGATGAAGGTATTGAAGGCCAAGGGCATCAAGGACAACGATATCCAGACTCAGCGCTTCAGCATCAACCCCGTGATCCGCTGGATAGACAAAGAAAACCGCCAGGAGATATTGGGCTACAGGGTAGACAACATGGTCACCGTCAAAATCAGGAAGATAGATGATGCCGGCCCCGTCATAGACGCCGTGGCCGACGCCGGGGGCGATCAAACTCGTATCAACGGCATCAGCTTCACTATTGACGACCCGTCCGCGCTTCAGGCCCAGGCGCAGCAACTGGCGCTCAAGGATGCCATGGCGAAGGCCAAGGCTACAGCCGACACCATGGGCGTGAAACTCGGCAAGCTGACCTATACCCAGCTAAGCGGTTATACATCTGTGCCGCCAACCCCTATGATGTACGCGAAAGAGGCTGGCGCGAGGGATGCAGCAGTGCCGCCAACCGCCGTGAGCCCTGGCGAGCTCACCATACAGGCCTCGGCCACAGCGGTGTGGGCCATAGAGTAACCTGACCACCACAAGCAATCCGGGCATGAAACACCCCGAGTTTTCAGGTAGCGTCCTGGAAGCCCGGGGTGTGTCATGCTCAACATATCGTATCGTGCCCGTCTGCGGCACGGTTGCAGCAGGGCCTTGCAGTGCCTTTCCGTTCCCAATGAATGAAGGTGCGCTCCCCTGGGTAATAGATGGAGCCAAGTTCCCCTACAGGACTAGTCATTATTCGTCCTTGCGCGGAGCGGAGCGACGCGGCAATCTCTGCCTCCAGCACTCTCGTTGCGCATACCACTGTTTGAATACCGGCTACAGCTCCGCTGAGAGGTCCTTCCAGCTCGGGTTCATTCTGTTGATAAGCCTCACCTTGTCTAC
>JACPPY010000041.1 GCA_016190755.1 Chloroflexota bacterium
AATACTTGCACACCGAGTTACTTAACTTTGATGGGCAACCCCGACACCATGAAGTATACCTCCGTTGCACTGCAGGCCAGTTTCTGGTTGATCGCCCCAAGTATGTCGCGGTAGGCACGCCCAAGGGGATTATCGGGGACGATGCCTGATCCGACCTCGTTCGACACCAGTATGTATGTGGGGGTGGTAGTTGCCATTACCTCTACTAGCTCGTCTGTCTCAGCCAGTGCAGCCTTTTCGGCTTCTTCAGCGTCAGTCTGACTGCAGCGCGTCACAATGTTAGACACTAGCAGCGTAACGCAGTCCAGCAGGACGACGCGAGCGTCATGCAGGCTGTGACGAATTGCCTGTGCTACGTTGCATGGCGCCTCGATGGTGCGCCAGCTGTCCGGCCTCTGTTCCCTGTGCCGTCTTATACGCAAGTCCATTTCGGAGTCCAGTGGTTCCGCTGTAGCTACGAACAGGACCTTGTCGGACAAGCTCAAGGCCATCTCGTGCGCGTACCGGCTCTTGCCGCTGCGTGCGCCGCCAAGCACTAGAACTCGCCGGTCACTCGAGCTCATAGCCAAGTATTTCGGCGTACCAGTATTCGTCGTGCAGTACGGGTTGGGCGAGGGTGATCTTAATACGTTGGTTGAATAGAGGCCCTGCCGTTACGAAAGTGTGGTACTCCCCTTCTTCGCCACAGAGATCAATATGAACGGTTTTTTGAAGTTCGATCATGTCTTGTATGAACTGCTCGTTAACGTTTCTACCCAGCCATTCCGGGCCCATCACTCTTCCCTTGCAGCTCACTACAACCGATTCGAATCCTGAGCTAATCAGTTCGCGCATTATTACCATGCGCTCTTTGTGCCACAAAGGGAACACTGGCTGGATATCAACATCGGCACATACCCTTTCTATCCAGTCCCTGTGCGGCTGCAATTCGATATCGCCGAATATTCCTCCCGTGACTCCCTCGCGCCGCATCTCGAGCATGGCGGACTTGAATTGCGCCTCGTATGTTTCCCAGCTGGTATTCTTGCTTACAAGCTGAATACCAGAAAGCTGTGATTGCAGTCCGATCAAGTTGCTGGACAAGCCGTGCGTTAGGCTTCGAGTTCCATCTTCGATGCGGAAGTTGAGCAGGTGAGTGACTTGATACCCTTGCTTAATGGCCTGGTGGCAGGCTAGTGAGCTATCCTTACCACCACTCCAGGATGAAAAGACCTTCATGCGGCCCTCCAGACCAGCGGCAGTAGCAGTAATACTACCACCTCCGAGAGCTCATTCAAAGCGCCGTATGTATCCCCGGTGAGACCACCAAATCGGGACCGGAAGTAGGCTGACAACGCGAACGCTGCCAGTCCTACCACGACCATCAGTACCACGCCGTGCCACCCGCGGCTCGCCGCCGCCACTGTGAGCAAAGCCAGAAGTGAGGCCAGACCGAACCTCCAGCCGC
This sequence comes from Chloroflexota bacterium, assembly GCA_016190755.1. Taxonomy (GTDB): domain Bacteria; phylum Chloroflexota; class Dehalococcoidia; order JACPPY01; family JACPPY01; genus JACPPY01. Next base: position 1,448 of record JACPPY010000041.1, read on the forward strand.
TTGCCTCCTGCTTAAACGCATGGCCTGTGCCCTCCTTGCCCCTGGCGTAAGGATTAGCGAAGATGCTGTACACCATCGCCCATCGCCCAAGCACCGGCATCGATATCAGGGCGGCAGCCAGATATGTGTAGGGCACGGAGTACAGGGCTGTTATCTTGAGGACAATGAGCAGGCAACCGCCGACAACTCCGAAGGCGCCGACATGACTGTCCTTCATGATGTCCAGCCTCTGCTGGACTGTCCTGCGGGCAGCCATTGCATCCCACGTGTCGATGAAACCGTCCAGGTGCATGGCCCCTGTAACCAGAGTCGCCGCCACGATAAGAAGTACGCTCACAACAAGCCGGGGGAAGGCAAACGACAGGCCCGCACTTAGGCCCCAGAGAAACAATCCTAGAAGAAGGCCGACGATTGGGAAATAGATCAGGGAATTGCCAATGTCTCTGGTCGAATAAGCACGGCGCACCGGCGACGGAAGAATAGTAAGGAATTGGAGGGCCGCCCAGAAACCCAGCCTAGTCCTCCTCCGCTTTCGAGACGCCAGCTTCATCGAATGTGGCCATCTCACTCAGCGTTCGTGCTGCTGCCTCGACCAGGAACATGCCCAGGCAGGCGCCGGTGCCTTCTCCCAGGCGGAGGTCCAGGTCAAGCAAAGGTTTTGCTTTCAAGTAGTTCATCATGGCCCTGTGGCCAGGTTCGACCGACAGATGCGCCGGTATTATATATTCCCTGACAAGCGGAGATAGCCCGGTTGCGATCAAGGCACCTGCCCCGGAAATGAAGCCGTCAATAACTACCGGTATGTGGTGTGCCGCGCTGGCGAGAATCACACCTGCTATTCCTCCAATCTCAAAACCGCCTACCTTTGACAGGATATCCAGGGCGTCGTGAGACTCCGGCTTATTTACCTCAATAGCCCGCTGGATCACCTGTGCCTTGAGTGCCAGCTGCTCATCTCCAACGCCGGTGCCCCTGCCGGTAACCTGTGCCACAGGTTGTCCCGTAACGACGGCGCAGATTGCGCTGCTGGGGGTTGTGTTACCTATGCCCATATCACCGGTGCCTACTATATCCACACCACGCTGCAGCTCATTTTCCAATGTGCTTATTCCTATTTCGATGGCAGCTATGGCCTGGTCACGGGACATGGCGGGTCCTTTGGTCATATCTGCCGTTCCGGCGGCTATCCTGCGTGAAATCAGGCCTTCCCTGTGTCCCAGTTCGGCTTTGACACCAGCATCCACCACAATGATGCGGGCCCCAACCAAGCGACCCAAGACGTTGATACCTGCGCCGCCGGCCAGGAAGTTATATACCATTTGGGCTGTGACCTCTTGGGGATAGAGGCTGACGCCCTGTTCTACTACTCCATGGTCTCCGGCTATGGTGACGATCACCTTATCCTTTATTCTGGGGAGCGGTTTGCCAGTAATGCCAGCCAGCTTCACAGAAAGCGCCTCAAGCGTACCAAGGCTCCCGAGAGGCTTTGTGAGGGTGTCCTGGCGGGCACGCGCTGCTTTCATTGCTCCCTCATCCAAGGGACCTATGTGCTTGATGATCTGATGTAATGAAGTCATGGTGTTTCCTTTCTTTTTTGTCCCGAAGGACGACAATTGCTTTCCTCCGGCATTCCTTGCTCAATGATGCGGTATATGGCTTCCATACCCAGGCTTTTTCTGACGAGGGCAGCAAGCTTATCGTACTCTTGTTGCCTGGACAGGGGCTCCGGAGGAGGTGCATTGGGGTTTGTGCCGTGCCCCAACCGATCTAAGAAAGCCGCTGTGAACGATTGGCTATCGAAAAGCCCATGAATGTAGGTTCCGACAACGGTACCTCCGGCGTTGGTCAGTCCATCATAGAATCTCTTGTTTTCGGATGGTGTCTCGTGCACGAAGAATGCGGGTGTTTCCCCTTGTGCCAGCGTGCGCCCGGAGTGGATTTCATATCCCTCGACCTCGTGTCCTTTTAGTCCAGCCAGGAGGCCGGAGTTTGCCGCCACGGTGGCCTTCACTTGAGAGGTCCTCTTCTCAGGCCCAAAGACAACGGTAGCATCCAGAAGGCCCAGCCCGGAAACGTCACCTCCTCGCCACTCGACCGCATCAGGATCGCTGATGCGCTGACACAGCATCTGAAAGCCGCCGCATATGCCGAGGACCGGCGTTCCCGCCCGGCTAAAACGTACTATGGCCTCGGCCATTCCCGTCTGACGAATGTGGAGAAGATCAGCGACAGTGGTCTTGGTACCGGGAACAATGATGAGGTCAGGGTTCCCAAGCCTGGACGGCGAGGACTCGAAACGCAGGGTACAACCCGCTCTTTCCAGTGGGTCGAAATCGTCGTAATTGGATGTATGTGGCAGCTTGACCACTACGATATCGATGCCTCCGTCATGAACCTGTCGTTGTGGTAGTTCGTCAAGGAACACTGAGTCTTCCTGGGCGATGTGTATGTCCGTGAAGAACGGCACGACTCCGAGCACGGGCCTAGCGGTCCTTTCGGCCAGCATGTCGAGACCAGGCTGGAGCAGGGAAACATAGCCGCGAAACTTGTTGATTATGAGTCCCTTGACGTATGCACGTTCTTCACTAGTTAGCAGTTCCAACGTACCCAAGAGCGCGGCGAAAACCCCGCCGCGATCAATGTCGCCTACCAACAGGACGGGTGTGCCGAACATCATGGCGACACGCATATTAACTATCTCATGGTCCCTGAGATTGATCTCAGCCGGGCTCCCGGCCCCTTCAATTACCACCACGTCGTATTCCTCGCGCAGCCGGTTAAGCGAGTCTTGAACGACGTCGAGAAGTCTCGCGGTGTGTCGCCAGTACTCTATGCCGTGTATATCTGAATCTACCTTCCCAAGCACGATAACCTGCGAGGTGAGGTCACACTCTGGCTTGAGAAGTATGGGGTTCATGTGAACGTTGGGCTCTATGCCAGCCGCTTCTGCCTGCACTGCTTGCGCCCTCCCGATCTCACCACCTTCACGCGTGACGAACGAGTTCAGCGCCATGTTCTGGGCCTTGAACGGCGCTACACGATACCCATCTTGCCGGAGAATACGGCATAGGGCGGCGACCAACACGCTCTTGCCTACTGAAGATGCAGTTCCCTGTATCATGATCGTCTTCGCCCTGCTCATAGCTAATTCAGTATCTCCTTCAGTGCCCGGACCAGTTCGCGGTTGTCAGGGGCTGTTCGTACACCGATACGAATGTACTGTGGAAGCCCAAAGGACGAGCAGTCGCGGACAAGTATGCCCTTTGGGAGCAGTCTGTCGTGCAGTTGCCGTGCGTCTCCAACTTTTACAAGGAAGAAGTTGGTGGGGGAAGGGAGAGGAGATAGTCCAATGTTGGATAATTCCCGCCTCAAAGACTGCTTAGCATGCGCTATCTTCTTGCGGCTGGACGTGATGTAGCCCGGGTTCCTGAGGGCTTCGATGCCTGCCTGTTGTGCCAGGCTGCTCACGTTCCAAGGGGACTTCACCTTGCGTAGCGGTTGTATTATTCCCGTCGAGGCAAGGCCATAACCCACTCGCAGCCCCGCCAGGGCGAAGTCCTTGGTCAGGGAACGCACGATCAGTATGTTGCCCCGTTTTACGAGCTCGGTCGACAACCACGCACCATCTACGAAGGCGACGTAGGCTTCGTCGAGAATGAGCAGGGTGTCCTCGCAAGCTGCGCGCACGCGAAGAACTTCCTCCTGGCTCATGTACTGCCCAGTGGGATTATTTGGGTTACACAGGAAAACTATCCGAGGTCGCATTCGGAGTATGAGTGAAGCCAGCTTATCTGCATCGACGCTGAAGCCGCTTGCTTCTTCGGTTGATAGGGACATGACGGCTGCACCCATCAACTGCGCAGCGACCTCGTACTCGCCAAAAGTGGGGGCGGTGATAATTGCCCTATCCCCCGGCCGCAGGAAAGCCGTTGTCGCCAGCCTGATGATCTCCATCGAACCACTGCCGGCAACTACATTCTCACAAGACAAGCCTGTTATCCCGGCAATCGCCTTACGAAGGTCCGTACTGTCCGAGTCGGGGTACACGTGTAAGGGGACGCCGTTTAAAGCCAGCCTGACTCCAGGTGGGGGACCGTACGGGTTTGATGACACGCTGAAGTCGAGAACTCTCCTGCCTGCCCGATTGAGCGGCGCTATTTCCCCATAATTCGGCCCGCCATGGACACATGAAACGAGTGATTCAACCTCAGGCCTAGGCAATAGCGGCAAGGACTCCTCCTTTTATCGCCAGCCCGGAAGCGAGCCATAGCAGAGCAGTAAGCGCCATTAGTTGCACCGATTTATCTATTGCTTGCGGCGTTAAGGTGTAATTGTCGTCGCCGAGGCGATACAGGCCCTTCTTCTCCAAACGCACGCCGAGAGAGCCGGCGACGGCACTCATAGGCCAGCCGGCGTTCGGGCTCTCAGTCCGAGCATGGTCGCGCCACATCATACGCCAAGCCTGGCGGCCATGGTTTCGGCTGATGAATGACGAACACACGAGGAGCATGCCCGTAACCCGTGCTGGTATGTAATTGAGTGCGTCATCCAGACGAGCCGGGAACTTCCCTAGGAACTCGGTGGCGCCGTGATAGCCGAACATGGCGTCTGCTGTGTTGGCTACGCGATAAGCCATAGCCCCGGGGACACCGAAAAGCAAGAAGAAGAAGATGGGGGCTACGAAGCTGTCACACGTGTTCTCGGCCACCGACTCGACCGCAGCACCTATGATCTGAGTCCCATCGAGTTCTGCTGTATCCCGGCTCACCAACGCGTGCAAAGCCTTGCGCCCGCTGGCCAGGTCTTGCTTGACCACGTGAACTCTCACGGCGTTGGCAGCCCGCGCCAGTGCGCGCAAGGAAAAACACGACTTCAGCATTACTGCGGCGACCAGCACATACACCCATGTGTTCATGGCCCTGGTGAACCAGAGCAATGCGAAAGCTGACGCCGCGAAAGTTCCCAGTACGATAATGACCACGAAAGCACCATAGATAAATTGAATCAACCTGTCGTTCGAAGGTGCAAACCTCATGCCAAATGATAGCGCCTTCCCCATTCCCACCACGGGATGAAAGTCAGTCGGCATCTCACCCAGAAGAATATCGAGGGCAACTGCCAGCAACAAGATTTTGGCATCCAACATGCCCTTATTGCCTCACACCTTCTCGATTGTATCGGGGCTGCTACCGGCGCCAGCCACCACAAAAGTCGTGGGAAGCTGATTGAGAGGGTGGGATGAAACATACACATCCACGCCGTAGACGCTACGTATGCTTTCCCGCGTGATGACCGATGCGGGCGGCCCGTTGAAGCGAATCTTCCCTTGGTGAAGCATCAGCAGCCTGTCGCAGTACTGTGCCGCCAGATTGAGGTCGTGCAGTGCTATGAGCACAACCAGCATGTGTTCGTGGCAGAGCTTGCTCACCATATCCATGATCTGGACCTGGTAATTAATATCTAGGCTTGCAGTCGGCTCGTCGAGCAACATTATCTTTGGCTCCTGAGCCAGCGCCCGGGCCACAACAACGCGCTGCCTTTCACCGCCAGATAGTTCGCCGATGCGACGCTCGGCCAGACCATGTACCCCGGTCGTCTCCATGGCTTGCCAGGCGATCTTGATATCCCTTGGTGCTTCGCTGCCAAAGCGGCTCAGGTAAGGGGTGCGTCCCATGAGGACCAATTCCAAAACGGTAAACGCCTGTGGAAGGTACGGGTTTTGTGGCACTACACCTATCAGTCGGGCCAGTTCTTGCCTGCGCAGCGAAGTGATATCCTTGCCCTCGACTGTGACGTGGCCGGACCGGGGTTGAAGCACATGGCTAATGCCCCGTATCAATGTCGATTTGCCGCATCCATTGGGCCCGACGAGGCCCAGTAGTTCGCCGGGCATTGCTGCGAGGCTCACGCCGTTTACAACGTCTTTGCCGTTGTATCCCAGAGTTATACCTTCGATGCGAAGCCCCAATTGCATGGCGCGTGGTCGTGCTGTTGCCGTCATCAGAACACCGCCCGCTTTCTCTGGCGCAGCAGGTACAGGAAAAAGGGAGCACCGAGAAACGCTGTGACGACTCCTACTGGTATCTCCGTTAAGTTGGACGATAGCATGCCCAGGCCGCGAACAAGCGCATCTGTGAGGACCATGAATATCGCGCCGCATAAGGCCGACAGAGGCATCAGAGACCGATGGTCAGGCCCCCATATGAGACGGACGGCGTGTGGCACAAGTATGCCTACGAAACCTATGGTGCCGGCAAAGGAAACTGCTGCTGCCGTAATCAAAGTCGCTGCTGCCAGCAGTATTAGCTTAACCCTCTCTACATTTATGCCTAGCTGCTGAGCCTGCTCTTCGTCCAACTGCATCACGTTTAGCGGCCGGGAATACAGAAGTATGACGGCTGTCCCAATGGCTGCATATGGAAGCAGCACCATGACCTCGGACCAGTTGCTCATGTAGAAGCCGCCGACGAGCCAGGTGATAATGCCTCTGAACTTGTCACTTGAAGCGATGAGCAGATAAGACGTAACAGAAGAGAAAAAGGCCCCTACGGCCACTCCGGCCAGTATGAGGGTGGTCATGGGCAGAGTCTTGCCAACCTTTGCCAACAGGTACACGGCCGTGGCCGCAAGCAGCGCACCGGTGAAGGCTGTCAGAGGTACAAGGCCCATACCAACTGGCGATACAGCGGTTGGTAGCAAGAATCCCAGCACTGCACCAAGGGCTGCCCCCTGGCTGACCCCTATCAAATAGGGGTCAGCCAAAGGGTTGCGGAACAGTCCTTGGTATGTCGCACCTGCCAGCGCCAGGGACGCGCCTACAACTGCTGCCATTACGATGCGGGGCAAGCGGATATCTATGACTATCGTTTCTGCACTTGCCGTCCAGGCAGGCGCAGCGCTCATAAATGGCAGCCTGTGGAGCAATACCTGGTACACAGTGGCCACCGATATGCGGGCACTGCCTACTGCTGCCGTCAGGACTATCAACACCAACAGTGTCGTGGCTAGGCCAACGATGGCCCACCGCCTATGTCTCCCGCGTAGCATATGTGCTGGGGCGGCAAGTGCCGTGGACTTATCTTTGCTTTGTGTTATCGCCTGTTTCAAAACAACTCCGGGTGAATCAGTTTGGCGAGAGTCTCGAGTCCGTCAATGGCGCGAGGTGTGGAACGGGTGGTTATATCGGCATTGGCCTGAAAGACCTTGGGTGGGGAGTTGCGGCGGGCGGAGATATTGGCCAACCTCGGCTCGCTCTTCGCCCAAAGGAAGGAGGTGTCCTTTTCATCCCCGTGCCCTGTCACGACTATGACAATCTCCGGGTCACGTTCAATAACCTTCTCCAAGGCCAGTGTTTGGTATTTATTTAGATCAGAGGCTATGTTGGTTCCACCCGCTCTGGTGATGAGGTCATTATCCAGCGTGCTGTTGCCGGCCGTCCATATCGGGTCGTGCCAGATGACCATTAGGACCCGAGGCCGTTGAGACGTGGAAAGAGCTTGGGTCTTGGCAGCTACTGCTTTTATCCTGGATTCGAGGCCCGACGCAAGGCGTTGGGCTTCTTTTTCCTTGCCCGCGACCTTACCCAACAGTTTGATGTCGGCTAACGTCCCATCAAGTGTGGCGGCGTCAAGTCCTATGACTTTTACGCCGAGCTTCTCCAACGCCGGAATGACTTCCTTCTTGTGTATGTCCGCGGCCACAACCAGGTCTGGACGTAGCGAAACCACCTTCTCTATGTCCACTTCGGAGAAACCACCGACCTTGTCTTTCGCGGTCGCTTCAGCCGGATAATCGGAAAACTTGTCTACGCCCACAACGCGATCTCCCAGCCCCAGGCTGAATAGCATCTCGGTAGCCGATGGAGCAAGAGAGACGATCCTCTGTGGCACGTACGAGATGTCAACGGTGCGTCTGAAATCATCAGTCAGGTTTCCAGGTGTGCGGCCCTTGGCCGAACAGGCTCCAAGCGCCAGGGGTGACACCATTATCAGCAGCGCAATAAGCGATTTCAACAGGTTGCGGTTCAAGTCGCCCTCCCTTTTCATAATGATACTTAGGTGTGCTGGGAGAGCAAGGAGAATAAAAAATCCCCTTGCTCCTGGAACAAGGGGATCACGTGATAGTTGCCATGTCATTCGCCCCCTTCCCGGCGGAGGTTTCTGAGGTCAGGGGTTGGCGTTCTGACTTCTGAAGGTTCGCGAGATCGGACCTTCAGTTACAGCAGGCGGTGCTGTGCCGGACTTACACCGGACTTGCCACCTTATTGAGTCCACGCTTGCGCGTGGACACCCCTGTACCAGTATGTGATTGTAAACCTTCAGGCCTTTGCACATGATAACAGCCTATCCCGAGAGTGTCAACTCAACGGGAATAGCTGCTGTATGCCGACGAAGATCATCTTGACTCCTATGGCTGCCAGGAGCAGGCTGATGACCTTGGAAAACGCCTTGACCCCACCCTGGCCGAGAAAGCGGACAACCTGGCCGCTCTGTCGGAATATGACCCAGGCAACAAGGAGGTTCAGGGCAAGAGATATGAGCACGACCCACCAGTGGTATTGGCTGCTGAGCAATATCAGCGTCGTCACAGTGGCGGGCCCAACGATCAACGGTGTGCCCAGGGGTACTATGGCTGCCATTTCCTCGACTGCTACCGGCTCGCCGACCCACTTGCCGGTCAGCATGTCTCTCAGGGCAAGTGCCCCTAGTATAAAGCCACCGGCGATTGCGAAGTGGCCGACCGATATGCCGAGCAAGGACAGTATCCACTTCCCAAGGAACAAGAACACCAATGCAAGGATTGACGCCGTGAGCATTGCCAAATCCACGGCTTTTACACGGTCGTGAGAGGGCATGTTCTCCGTTACGGCTATGAGTATGGGGATAGTACCCAGAGCGTCGACGGCGACGAAAAGGGGCACGAACGTTCCGATGAGTTCTTGCAAGATGTACATGTGTCCCGACCTCAAGCGCCCGCTAATGCTACAATATGTAGGCTCAAGCCGTAAACTGCTATGAACAAAGTCCCATTATACAACCTTGCTCGCGGGGAGATGAGGGCCATGGTTGAGTCCTGGTGTGAGCCTGGGTTTCACGCCGACCAGATATGGCGCTGGCTCTACTGCTCATACGCCTCGTCCTTCGATGAGATGAGCGATCTTCCGTTGCGTCTCAGAAAACGGCTGGGCGAACAGACCAAAATACAGACTTTGAACCCGGTGAAAGAATTGACTTCGACTGACCGGAAGACAAGGAAGATACTATTCCAGCTGTACGATGGCAGGGAGATAGAGTCCGTATCCATGCTTCAAGGCCGCGCGGGCGAGGGCGTGAGGCACACCATCTGCGTGTCTGCTATGGCTGGTTGTCCCATCGGGTGCCCGTTCTGCGCCACCGGACAGGAGGGGTTCGAACGGGTTCTGAGCGCGGGCGAAATAGTGGAACAGGTCATGTACTTCGCCCGTGTCCTGCGCGAGCATCCCGTCGCCAATATCGTGTTCATGGGGATGGGAGAGCCTCTGGCAAATTACGATGCTACTCTCAAGGCTATACGGACTCTGAACTCTCCTGATGGGCTCAATATCGGCGCCAGGCACATGACTGTTTCGACATCCGGGCTTGTGCCGGGAATCAAGAGATTGGCCCGAGAAGGACTCCAGGTGGGGCTGGCCGTATCTCTGCACGCGCCGGACGATTCACTCCGGAGCCGTCTGGTGCCGCTGAACAAGAGGTACCCGCTGAAAGAACTGCTGGCGGCATGCTCGGATTTCTTCGCCGCCACCGGCAGAAGAGTTACTTTCGAGTATACGCTGTTCCAGGGTGTCAATGACTCGCCTGATCAGGCCAGGCAATTAGCGGGGTTAGTGCGTGGCATGAATTGCCACATTAACCTGATACCTGCCAACCAGACAGATAGTTCAGCCTTCAGACCGAGTCCAGTCCGTAATGTGGTGCGGTTTCAACATGAGCTTCAGCGTCACAAAGTAAACGCGACCATACGCCGTAGCGCCGGGGCAGATATACATGCCGGCTGCGGGCAACTCAGGAACAGGGCGGAGACTGAGAGAGCAAACGGCATGGCGCACAAACGGCGCAGCCTGCGGACCTAGCTGCCCGAGACGCGCTTGAAGCCGTGCACAAGCGGCACGCGGTAGACGCCGAACACCTCTTTGCTCCTGAGAAACCCCACGAAAATGATGATTATCCCCAGTAGTTCAGACAGGTACAAGTACGATGGGTTGCCGAGGCGTGCTGTGCTACCGCCAAATACCGGGAGCAGCGCTCCGATGGCGACCATGACATTGGAAACCACTCTGTGCGGCAGAATTCTCTTCCTCCAGAAAACCCAGGCGCTGTACAGCGCTCCGCCCACCAGGGCTAGTGTGCCGAATGTATTGAAGAACGGTGTTATTAGTCTCGGGCCTGCCCAACCTGGCGGAAATCCTTCTCCTGACAAAGGTCCGTTCACAGGGAGGACGGCCAGGTTGACTGGAGTGGCGAACGCCTTGTAGATGGCAAATAACGACGCCAGACCGAGAATGGCCATTACGATGTGCGCTGTCTTCTTGGGCAAAAGGAGGTAAAGCGTGCCCATGCCGAGGTATGCCGCCGTAAAAATAGCGCCGCAGAGGTACCATAAGCGATAGGCTCCGGTGTTCACCCCGAAAGCCCCGGTCCAGAACTCTGCTCCCGTGCTGAGGAAATACCACAGCAGGCCAACAGACCACACCAGTTGGTATGGTTTCCTTCTTACGAGGAACTGATCGAAGACAAGTATTGTGAAGACAAGGCTCACGATCGCAGAAAGGAGAGGCAGGACAACGCTCATTAGGCCGGCACCTCCTCACGAAATTGAATAGCGGAATCTTACGAGCAGCAGGAGATGTCTGTCAAGATGCGGAAACCTGTATGGTAAAATCAACGGCGCGCTCGAGTAACATCCTTTGGTCGTGAGCTCAAAAGACACCTCTTGGCCAATAGGTGCTTTGCGTTGTTTACTGTGCGGTCACTACTGTTGGCCCGGCGACAAGCGCGAAACACGGAATGAGTGATGACTGAAGATACGCGGATACCGCTGAGAGTAGTATTCGAAGACCAGTATTTGCTGGTTTTGGATAAGCCTGCCGGACTGGTGATCCACCCCGGGCGCGGGCACAGCAAACATACCCTGGTAAAAGTGATCAGATCTCACTGTCCGCATCTGCCACGGTTCCCCAGGCGAGACAGGCCCGGAATAGTACACCGATTGGACAAGGACACATCCGGACTCATGGTTGTGGCGAAGTCGACGTTGGTCCAGGAGCGAATGATTCGCCAATTCAGCGCTCATTTAGTGCAAAAGACGTACCTGGCGCTGGTAGATGGAGTCATGACACGTGCCAGGGGCATAATAGAAGGTCCCATTGGACGTGACCCGGATGACTCCAAACGCATGGCGGTAGTTGAAGGTGGGCGTGAGGCGAGAACTCGTTATCGAGTGATAGAGTTGCGCTCTGCACATACGTTGATCGAAGCCATACCTGAAACCGGGCGTACCCACCAAATAAGGGTCCATCTCGCGGCCATCGGCTATCCCGTATGCGGCGACAAGCTATATGGCCAGAACTCGCAACACCTGAATCGCCAGTTCTTGCACGCCTGCCGGCTCGTGTTCGAGCACCCGATCACGGAAGCAAAACTGGACTTTTCATCCCCACTCCCCCCTGACCTGAGGAAGGCCCTGGAAGACCTACGGTAAATGACCGAAGGATGTCGGACCTGTTTCAGAGGATCAGCATAGCGTCTCCGAAGGTGTAAAAGCGGTATCGCAGGCTGGCCGCCTCTCTGTAGGCACTGAGAATGTAGTCATGTCCCGCAAAGGCGCATGTGAGCATGATCAGGCTGCTGCGGGGAAGATGGAAATTGGTTATGAGGGCATCGACAATCTTGAACTGAAACCCCGGCAGTATGAATAGGCTGACCTGACCGGCAAAAGGATGCATCTGGCCTCCATTTGCCTCGGCCACGGCTTCGACTAACCTGACTGAAGTAGTGCCGACACAGATTACGCGCCTGCCCTCATCTTTTGCGTTGCTGATGATCCTTGCCGCCTCTGCGCTGACCTCGCCATACTCCGTATGCATCTGGTGATCACGAGGGTCATCTTCGCGCACTGGCCGGAAGGTGTCCAACCCTATATGCAAAGTCACGAAGGTTGACTGGACGCCCTTTTTCTTAAGGTCGTCCAACAACCCGGGTGTGAAGTGTAGCCCTGCAGTAGGAGCGGCGGCACTCCCCTTCACCTTAGCGTAGACAGTCTGGTAGCGATTTGCGTCCGCCAGTGGAGCGTGTATATATGGTGGAAGTGGTATCTCACCTGCTTTCTCCAGGAGCGCCGGATCAGAGAAACTCACCATGCGTGAACCGGCTTCCAATCGCTCGCGAACCTCAGCGCGTAGCGGCGTTCCGATGGGCTGCGCCGGTGTGCTGATCACCACGGACTCGCCGTATTTTATTCGCCCAGGCTTGACCAAACACTCCCACACGCCATCCTCGGACTTACGCAGGAGAAGTATCTCAACCTTTGCCCCTGTGTCGCGCCGGGCATGTAACCTGGCGGGGATCACTCGCGTATCATTGAATACGAGCAAGTCTCCCGTTCTCAAGTATCCTGCAACGTCTTTGAACGCCCGGTGGTGAATGGCCTGCATCGATCGGTCTAAAACCAACAGGCGGGATGAGTCGCGGGGTTCGACCGGTTCCTGGGCTATTAGGTCAACTGGCAGATCATAGTGGAAGTCGTGGGTTTTCACCGAAAGAGCTACTTTCCAAGCAGGCGTATTATGATGTTTACCACTATGGTGAGAAGCACACTGATCAGCAGGAAAGTCACTACGGGAAAGTAGATGGATACGTTGCCTTTACGTATGGCGATATCGCCCGGAAGCCTGCCAAGCGCGGAGAATTTCTCTCCGAACAGGAGAAGCAGTAGGCCGACCATGAGCACTACCGCGCCAAGCACGATGAGCAGTTTACCAAGGCCTGCAATTCCCATTATGTTGCCCAAACCGTCTTGAAAAATGGCTGTTGAAGCTATGCGATATTATAGCAATGTCGCATCTTACTCATCCAGGAAAAAAGAGCGGGCTCTCGCGACTGGTCGCGAGAGCCCGCGAGTTGACCCGTTGTGTAATGAGGGGGGCGTTAGAAGAGGCCGGTGACCTTGCCGGTATTCACATCCACGTCGACCCTTCTGAAGGCGGGGTCTGACGCCGTGCCGGGCATCAGCGAAATGGTGCCGGCCAATGGAACAATGAAGCGTGCCCCACCGTAGATCAGTATATCTCTGACAGGTAGAGTCCAGCCCTTTGGTCTGCCTTTGAGCGATGGATCATGTGATAGGCTGAGGTGGGTCTTCACCATGCAGGTGGCGAAGTCCTGCAACTTCGGATCCTTCTCCATGCGCTCGGCCTTCGCGGCAGCTTCAGGGGTGTAGGAGACTCCATCTGCCCCGTACACCTCTTTGGCGATAAGCTCGATCCTCTTCCGAAGAGGTACACTGTCCTCGTAGAGGAACTTGAAGTTCGTCTTCTGTTCACAAGCGTCAATTACGGCATCGGCCAACTCAAGCGCGCCTTCCCCGCCCTTTAGCCAATGCTGGGAGAACGCGACACGTGCTCCTGCGCCCTCGGCTGTCCTGCGCACCAGTGCTACCTCTTCCTTGGTATCTGTGTAGAAGCTGTTGATGCAGACGACCGGGTTGATGCCGGCTTTCTTGACCGTCTTGATATGGTGAAGCAGGTTCTCGCAGCCTTTGTCCACCAACGGGAGGTTTTCCTGCGTGTATGCGGTATCCAGTGGCCTGCCGGGCTCGACTTTGGGCCCACCGCCATGCATT
>JACPPY010000045.1 GCA_016190755.1 Chloroflexota bacterium
CCTCTGACGGATGAGGTTAATCGTAAGATAAAGGTAGAAAAACCGAGAATATATCTCGGTAATTGACCTGGTCCGGGTTTGTCTGACGAGTCGTAGCTGAGCAATCGCGCCAGTTCGGTAAGGCAGGTAACCTGAGGAAGGGAGGGGTTTATTGAAACATTGGTCACAAGTTCGTACGAGCAACGGGTTACTATACGAAAAATGCGAAGGGAGGTCTGGAAAGTGAAGAGTCATTGGAAACAGTTGTCCCGTATCACTTTGGTTGGCCTGCTGGCCGGTATTATGCTTTGGGGCAGCCTCGCCTGCGCAAAGCCGGCCCCGGCACCGAGTCCGACCCAGTTGCCAGCGTCGAAGCCGAGTCCGACGGTGGCGGTGAAACCGAGTCCGGCACCGGCACCCAAGCCAAGTCCGACAGCGGCACCGAAGCCCGCGGCACTGCCAGCCAACTGGCCCAAGAGTATTACCATAGCCACCAGTCAAATAGGCACCAGTGACTATGTGATTGGGGTTGGCATCGCCAAGCTCATTACAAAGTATGTCGGGTTAGAGGCGCAGGCGGCGCCTAATTCCACCCGCTCGGCTTTCCCCAAGTCCTTTCAGGAGAACAAGCTTGAGATTGCCAGTACCTCCACACTGAATACCTGGGGTGCCTGGGTCGGAGAACTGGGTTGGAAGGACAAACCGATAAGAGAGGGGCTCATCGGGTTCGGGGGAGTTCCCACCGCGTTCGTCGTGCTGGCCCATCCCAGCGCTAAGATAAAAACACCGAAAGACCTCATCGGCAAGACGTGGATAGGCAAGCTGCCCGGGTCAAGCAGTACCATTGCGGCGATGGAGGGCTTCACTAAAGCGTACGGAATAACCGAGCAGAACAGCAAGATAATGGCCTGGACCACCCGGGCAGACATAGTAAACGGCCTCAAAGAGAGGACGGCCGAAGCGGCAGCGGTCTATGTGTTCCCCGGAGACCCGGCCATCGCCGACCTGTCAGCCTCCATTAAGGTCGAGATGGTTTCCCTGAGCGATGAGGCAATAGTCCAGGCAACTGCGGGAAAGGAGTACTTCTCGAAGATAGTTTTGCCCAAGGGCAGCTTCGAAAGCATACCCTACGAGGTACAGGGCTTCGGCATGAATGGCATCACCGAGTTCCGGCGCAATCTGCCGGACGACCTGGTTTACGCCATAACGAAGGCTATCTTTGACCATCAGGACGAGTTTGAAGCGTTCCACCCGGATGCGAAATACTACCGGCTTCCCCTTGACGCCGGTAGTATCGTTGCGCCCGTCCACCCCGGGGCTGTCAAGTACTTGAAAGAAAAAGGTTTCTGGAAGAAGGCGCACGAAGACGCGCAGGCGGCGGTGGTGAAGAAATTCGGCATAGACCTTAAGTGGTGAGCGGAAAAGAACCGCCCCGGAGGAATGCCCGGTCAGACATCGAGGCGTCTGAGCGTGCTGAGAAACCGGCATGACACAACCGGTCGGGAAGAGCGTGAGTGGGGACAGGAAGGCGCAGTCCGGCACGAAGCTGGCGACCGTCGCAATGGTGGTCAGCATAGCCCTGGCGCTCTACGTCGTCCTCTACGTCACTAAAGTCTTCACCTACCTGAACATGCCCGTCCTGAGTTACTCTCACCGGGCGATATTTCTCGCCTTCCTGATTGTCCTGTCCTTTCTTCTCCTTCCCGCCAGTGGCAAAAGGAGAGATAGGCTGCCCTGGTACGATGCCATGCTGGCTCTGGGCGGGGCGGCCGGTCCCTTATACGGCGCTTTTTTCTGGGAGAGAAATGCCGAGCGCTACTTCTTCGAAGAGTTCTATGTCTGGGAGGTGGCGCTTGGTTTCCTCACCATAGCGGCGATTCTGGAGATAACGCGCCGTACCATAGGCTGGGCGATGCCCATCGTCACGCTGCTTTTCCTGGTTCACGCATTCTTCTCCCAGTACTTCCCCGGATTCTTGAACATGAGAGAAACCGGACTGGGCCGGGGGCTTTCAATTCTTCTCTACAGCACCGAAGGGGTATACGGCCTTCCGCTGGACATAGCTTCGACTGTTATCGTGCTTTTTATCCTGTTCGGCGAGCTGCTGTTCGTTACCCCGGCAGGTCAGTTTTTCATGGACCTGGCTCTCTCCCTTCTGGGCCACGTAAGAGGGGGACCGGCCAAGGTAGCGGTCGTTGCCAGCGCCCTCTTCGGCACGATGAGTGGCTCCCCGATGGCTAATGTCGCCGTAACCGGCACCTTCAATATCCCCTTGATGAAACGCTCAGGGTACAGCGCTAATTTCGCCGGTGCCGTGGAGTCCGTGGCTTCTACCGGCGGGCAGATAATGCCGCCGGTCATGGGGGCAACCGCCTTCGTCATGGCGGCCTGGCTGCGGATTCCCTACTGGAGTGTCTGTGTTGCCGCCTTGATCCCCGCGTTGCTCTACTATTTCGCCATATTCCAGATGGTTGACGCCGAGGCAGTCAGGCTCGGACTTCGCGGCATACCCCGCGCGGAATGCCCGTCGCTGAGGAAGACATTGCGGGAAGGCTGGACCGCCTTCCTGCCATTGCTTGTCCTGATGTTTTTTCTGGGAGTGCTACAGTATACGGCGCAGTACTCGGCTCTCTTCGCGATTGCCGCTCTGATAGCGATTTCCTTGCTGAGGAAACGGACGCGAGTGGGACCCCGACGGCTCGTTACTGCACTTAAGAATACTGGTAAAGGGGTACTCGGGGCGGGGAGTGCGTGCGCCTGCGCCGGCGTCATCATAGGCAGTCTTGTGCTCAGCCAGCTCGGGATAAGGCTCACTGACATCATTGTAAGCGCGGCCGGCGATAGCATGTGGCTCCTGCTGCTTCTTGCCGCAGTCACCTGCTTCATACTGGGCATGGGAGTGCCCGGCCTGGCCGCCTACATCATGGTCGTCATCCTCGTCGCGCCGGCTCTGCAGAAATTCGGCATAGCTCCCCTGCCGGCGCACCTCTTCATCTTCTACTGGTCAATGACTTCCTTCTTCACGCCCCCGGTGGCTGCCGCTGTGTTTGTGTCGGTTGGAATCAGCGGAGGCAGCATCACGAAAACGGGCATGATCGCCATGAAGCTGGCCATACTGTCCTACATTCTTCCCTTCATGTTCGTCACCGAACCCGCACTGATTCTTCAGGGTCCACCCGCAAAGATAGTGCTGGTGTTTCTCGAGGCGGTGGCCGGTGTGCTGCTCCTGTCCTGGGGGCTGAGTGGTGTATCGCTGTGGCCAGCCAACTGGCTACACCGGACCATGTTCGTAGCCAGCGGGCTACTTATCATGACACTAGGCTGGGCAACTGCTCTGGCCGGACTGGGTGTCGGAGTAGTGGCACTGCTCCTGCAATTGAGAGACAGAACCGTTCTTAAGCCGACGAGTATTTAGTCAGGGGCAGTCACAGCAGTCCGGGTAGCTCGTTGATGGGCATGGTTTTCTGCTGGGCGGTCGCCATGTCCCGCAGAATCACTGTGCCGGTCTGTAGCTCCTGCTCGCCGATAATGACCACGTGGCGAGCGCCCACGGAATTGGCCTGCCTGAGTTGCGCTTTGAGGCTTTTGCCACTTACCGCCTGAATCACGCCAATCCCCGCCTGTCTCAGAATGGCTCCCAGCTTTGCCGCCTGGTCGTTAGCGCTTTCCCCCAGGTAAGCGATGAACACCCGTGGCTCCGGCAGTGGTGGCACTGTGATACCCTGCCTCTTCAGGTTCAGGACGATGCGCTCGATACCGGCGGCAAAACCGACCGCCGGTGTGGGTTTCCCGCCCAGTTCCTCGATTAGACCGTCATAGCGTCCGCCGCCGCCCACGGTGCTCTGCGCGCCCTCTTCTTCGGGCTGGAACTCGAACACTGTCCGGGTGTAATAGTCAAGACCACGGACCAGACGGTGGTTCACTGCGAAGGGCAAACTCAACAGACCGAGGTATTTCTGGAGTCGCCCGAAGTGGGTAGCGCAGGCGGGACAGAGGTGGTCGGCGCTCCGGGGGGCTGACTCGGCAATCTTCTGGCAGGTGGGGACTTTACAGTCGAGCAGCCGCAAGGGGTTCCTCTCCAGCCGGGCCCGGCAGTCCGGGCAAAGCTGGTCGGTGCGCGTGGAGTAGTATTCCCGCAGTACTTTCAGGTATTCCGGGCGGCACTCGCGGCAACCGATGCTGTTGAGGTGCAGGGACAGCCC
>JACPPY010000043.1 GCA_016190755.1 Chloroflexota bacterium
GAGTAGTGATTGAGAGTGAGTTCGAAGGGTGAGAAAGACTGGGGCGGGGTCAACAGCTCCGCCCCGGTCAGTCAGGTCAAGCCGCCGGAGTGGCCATAGAAATCGGGCTGGAGGCGGCTACGGAACGTGAGCCGCTACACATGGTTTTGCGCTGTAAAGCACTGTAAACCTCACCAACCGGCACCGAGACAACACTCGCCCCCACATTCTGCATCCACTTAGATATTATCCCTCCTCCGGCCCTAGACAATTTCCCCTTGAAGTCTTCCAGCTTCCTGATTGGTGTCGTGAATTGAATGTCGTTACCGACTCCTGGGATGATAGTAAGGAGTTTCAGATTCTGTTTCTCGATGTAGGGAAGGAGTAGTTTGGTAAGTTCCGGCACGAACTCGTGAGATTTGTCAGTACGAGGGAAAAACGGCGAGAAGGTGTCACTTAGGAAAGGAGCTTGACCACTGAAATAAACCCAGACAAACACCCCGATATCGGCTATCCTGTCGCGCACGCCATTGTAGGTCTCCGTAGCTGAAAGCAGCGACCCTCCGTGGAACCTCTCAATCTTGATTCGCCCTCCCGACCGCTGCTCGACGACATTGGCAGTATTATCAATAATGGAAGAGCGGTAATCCACTGGCGTGATGTAGTTGGACAACTTCAAAACTACGGGCTTTGTTGCTGGAGCCGACGCTGGCTTGGTTGTGGGTGTTGACGCCGGGGTTCCTATCGAGGTTCGGCTTGGGCTTGGCTTCGCACAACTGCCACCGAGAACAGCCCCTGCCAAGCCCAGAACTAGGGTAATAGTCACCAATACCCTGGTCAGACTTACTTTCCCTTTCATCTCATAATCCCCCTTTTTCCTGTTGTTCTGGGACGTTAAGCATTGATTTTGGCTTTCTTACGCCGACATGCCCTTTGTCTATGGTGTCATCGGCCGGACATACTTGGCCCTGAGGTCTATTAGTCAAGACTCAGAGCTTGTTACGGATCATCGGTAACCGGATTGCCACTACGATGCGGCAGAAAGAAGACGAAGGCCCTATGTGCAATCCGTCACCGCTCATAGTCCTTAGCCAGCTTCCTGGACCGTGTCATCCAGGCGACCTCCCGTGGCCTCTCATTCTGCACAGGTCAGTATTCCTACCTGCTATCGAAGACTTTGCTGAGGTGGTATCTACGCTGGTCGCCCCCTGGTGGAAAGAGAACAAAGCATAAAGCGATAACGGCACTTTCTTCATCGCTAGCACCTGTAGGATTAGGGTCGAGTGGTGTCATATATTAATTTACTAACACCCCGCCCTTAGTCCATAACAGACTCTAGCAAATCTTATACCCCAGCACAACCCCTGTCAAGATGTCCTAATTTACCGCTGCACCAAGAGTGGTGTCCGCGCCAGCCTCTCTCCTTGAGAGACCTCACTGCAGCTATGACGAGCAGCACCGTTGCGGGAAGGAAGGCTAGCTCAGCCCCGGCCAGGCTTATGCCCAGGGATGCTAGTGATAGCAGCGAAGCCGCAAGCAGCATTTGATACCCGTGTTTCTACGGGTACTGATGAAGGTTACACTGTACCCAAGCCAGCAGATCTGGGCCTTACAATCAAACCAAGTTTGGGCCCAAACTCATCGCCTGAAGATGCTGTTAACTGGAACGCACAATGCAAGGGAGCTTGGCAATTTGAGGACTGTTTAGATGGGACTCCAATGGTCGACCCCTACCAAGCACATTAGAAAACCTGGGGCTCAGCCAGATTATTCCTGATCTCTGGGGGAAGTAAGCAAGAGAAAGTTAGACGCGGCCTAGCCTTCGCAATATAGCCCGCGCTCGGCGATGTACCTTTCGACGGCCTCCGGCACGAGGTAGCGTATCGAGATTCCGGCGGCGACCCGCGACCGTATCTCGGTTGAGCTTATGCCGATCACTGGCTGGTCGAGCAGGACTATTCGCTGTGAAGCGCCCGGTATGGCCTCCTCAAGCTCGGGTATGCTCGGTTTCCGCCAGTCTGGCCGGGGCACCCCAACCAGGCGGCACATCTCCAGCAGCCGCTTCGGCTCCCGCCACGAGGGCAGCGTCTTCAGTGCATCCCAGCCGACGATGAAATATATCTCTTCCTGTCTGTACTTTTCCCGCAGCTCCGCTACAGTATCAACGGTATATGTAGGCCCAGGCCTGTCGATCTCAATGGTCGAGGCCTCGAAGTCTGGGTTGGAGGCTACGGCCGCACGGACCATACCCAGGCGGTCTTGCGCCGCAGACAGCCCCTGGTCGGACTTGAAATAGGGCATGCCAGTAGGTATGAAGAGGACCTTCGCGAGGCCGAACTTGACCCTGACCTCCTCAGCCACGATGAGGTGGGCCGTGTGTATCGGGTCGAAGGTGCCCCCAAGTACGCCCAGACGCCTGGGACGAATAAACTGTTGCTCAGCGGATCGCATATTGCCTTAACCCTTTCGCGCCTTCGGCTTGGGACGAATGACCTCCACCGGCTCCTCCTCGACACCGGCGGCTTCGACTACCGCCGCCTTCGCTCCGGCCATGGACTCAGCCAGCACCTCCATCACGCCCTGGCCCGTCTGCGCCGAGATGAAGTGCGGTTCTACCTGCCGCCTGTGAAAGGCCTTCCTCAGTTCTTCCATTACCGCTTGGACCGACGGCAGGTCGGCCTTGTTCACAGCTACAACATGCGGCTTGCGGAGCAGGCCCTTGTCGTATAGGCCCAGCTCTTCTCTCAGCATCAGGTAATCGGCAATAGGGTCTCCGGCATCGCCGGCGATAACATACACCAGCGCTCCTGAGCGCTGGGCATGACGCAGGAAGGAGTTCCCCAGCCCCTTGCCAGCGTGCGACCCGGGCATGAGGCCCGGCAGGTCCACTACTACCACGCTCTTGCCGTGCAGGTCTACAGCGCCCAGCTCCGGCCCCCTGGTCGTAAACGGGTACTCCGCCACGGCGACCGGGGCCCGGGACACGCTCCTCAGCAGCGACGACCTGCCGGAGTTGGGCGGCCCTACCAGTGCAATGTCCGCTGCCAGCCTCATCTCGAACCGCAGCCTGCGCTCTTGGCCAGGCGTTCCTTCCTCAGCCTCCGTCGGCGCCTGGTTGGTCGAGGTAGCGAAATGCACGTTCCCACGCCCACCCTTTCCACCCCCGGCTACTGTTACTCCTTCACCATGCTGCGTGAGGTCCGCCAGAAGCACATCCTCTCCCCCGGTTAAATCCCACACCAGCGTATTGAGCGGCACCTTTATTACCAGTTCCTCACCCCTTCCCCCACTCTTCTTATTCCTGGCACCAGATTGCCCATTCCCAGCACGAAATAGCCCCCTCCCCTTGAAACATCCCAGATCATCCATATTTCTGTCGGCTTCAATGGATACGCTGCCGCCCGGACCACCATCACCACCATCCGGGCCCCCGCGCGGTATGTATTTCTCCCGGTGGAATGTAGCCGCCCCATTCCCACCTTTGCCGGCCCTGACAATGATTTCCACATTATCCACCATGTTGTGCACTCTCCAAATACAGCCCACTCTGCCAGTATTAACTGGAGAATAACATATAAGGGTAGGGTATTAACAATACTCATAGGATTAAGGTCGCGAATTTCGGGGAAACAGTGGACAGTATAACTCCCCACAAGTAAAAGTTATTCACAGTAGACAGCAGTTATCCACAATGAAGGGGCGAGTTATCCACAATTTTTATGTTCGACGGTTCTGTTAAGCTACGTCGTCCTGATGCAGTTGCGCGCGTATGTCCAGCACCTGGCGGCGGAGTTGCGGGTTGGTGTTGATCCCGCCCTCGATCTTCTCGCAGGCGTGGAGCACTGTGGAGTGGTCCCGACCCCCCAGGTTGACACCGATCTCGGCCAGTGGCATATGAAGCTCATCGCGTATGAGATACATGGCCACCTGCCGGGCAAGCGCCGTCCTGGCATCACGCCGCTTGCTCTTCAGAGCATCCATAGGTATCTCGAAGAAAGCGCATACGCTCTCGATGACCATCTGTGCGGTGACCTGCCGGACTGACCTGCCTGCGGTGCTGACGTCCTCAAGGGCCTTGGTGACCAGGTCGCTCGTGATGGGCGAACGAGTGAGGCCGGCGAAGGCCACGACTCGGTTGAAGGCGCCTTCGAGCTCACGTATGTTGCGCTGGTAGCGGCGGGCTATGAATTGCAAGCTGTCCTGGGGAAACTCTAGGCCCATGCTGGTGGCCTTCGCCTGGAGAATGGCGATGCGCGTCTCTAGCTCCGGCGGCTGTATATCCGCGATAAGGCCCCACTCGAACCGCGACCGCAGCCGGTCCTCGAGCAGAGACAGGTTCTTCGGGTGCCGGTCGCAGGTGAGCACTATCTGCCGGTTCGCGTTGTGCAGGTCGTTGAAGGTGTGGAAGAAGCCTTCCTCCGTCTGCTCCTTGCCGGCGATGAACTGTATGTCGTCGATCAGCAACACCTGGACGCTGCGGTACTTCTGGCAGAAGGCATCCGTGGACCTCTCGCGTATGGAGTTGATGAACTCGTTGGTGAACTGCTCGGCGCTCACGGACAGCACCTTACACCCCTTGAGCACCGTGGCATGGCCGATGGCGTGCAGCAGGTGGGTCTTGCCCAGGCCGGCGCCGCCGTATATGAACAATGGGTTGTAGGCGTTCCCGGGATTGTCGGCTGCGGCGTGGGCTGCAGCATAGGCCAGCCGGTTGGAAGCGCCAACGATGAAGGTCTCGAAGGTATAGCGGTTGTTCAGCCATATCAGTGACGACCCGGTGGCGAACTGGCTGCCGGCGGGCTTAGACGCGGGCTGTGCAGCCTGTGGCGCCGGCTCCTGCCGGGGAGATGCGACGTGGAATTCCAGGCTAACATCCCTGCCGACGACGTTGACCACCGCCTTCTTCACCAGCGAGTAGAAACGTGTCTCCAAGCTCTCCGCGACGAAGGGCGTGGGCACGCCGACGGCCAGGGATTCTCCTTCGAACGATATACCTGTCGTACTCTTCAGCCAGGTATCATAGACCGACCTCGTTACCTGGACTTCCAGTTGACCCAGGGCGGTCTCCCAGATCTCCTGGGCGGTTTTCAACGACGCAATAACCATGCGTGCAAAAGACCTTTCTTTCCGTGCGCGGGAAAAGGGCAGCATTAGCCCAACATGGATGTATCATCATTGTCGCTAGGCCCACGGGGTGCCGTCGGGGGCTAACTACGGCGGCGTGGGCACACCGAAAAAGATAGCACAAGACTCCCGAGCGCTCAAGGGGAGGTTTTACATAAACGTGAGATTTTTTCCTTCCTGCGGGACGTTTCCCGGCCGGACAGTCCGGGCAAAACAACAAGCGGCACCCCGCGGGGTGCCGCTTGTGTACCTACGAAAAACCAGCGCCCTATCTGGTTTTTGTCTTGACGTAGCAGGCGCTGCAATAGACGGGCCTTCCGCTCCTGGGCTCGAAGGGGACCTGGGTCTCCTGTCCGCAGGTAGCGCAGACTGCTGGCCACATCTGCCGGGTCTGTGCCGGAGCGCCCATGAAGCCGCCGCTGTCGCCGCGTTGACTTCTCCGCGCTGCTCGGCATGCCGGGCACCGCTTCGGTTCGTTCTGATAACCCTTGTTCGCAAATAGCTCTTGCTCGCTTGCGCTGAAGGTAAACTCAGAACCGCAGTCCATACAGTGGAGGCTCTTATCGGTGAAGCTCATGGACGACCTCCTTTCCAAAAGAATCGGTTGTCGTTTGGTCATCCATGGCCTGGGCGATGTTGCACTGATTGTGGCAGGTTAGGATACTCAAACTTGTAACCTTTGTCGGCATTATAGCACGGCGTGACACCTTGCACAACAGGCTAAGTCTGTCGACGTATGCTCCACTTGTCATGTTCCACCGTGCGGGCAAGACTGCCGCCTTCAGATGAAGCCTTCCCGCCGGCGAGATAGGAAGAAGCCGGTGTGGTATACTCGGTCATTCTCCGGAAAGGTCAAGATAGGCTGAGGGCTTATGCATCACACGCTCAGGATGTACAGCAGGCACAGGGAATGGTTCCTGAGGTACTACATCTTCCAGGCCAAATGGACCAGGATACCCTTGATTGGATGGCTGGTAAGGGCTGTCGGCAACCTGTACGGAACCAAGGCCAGCGCGGCGTACGTGCTCACATTGGAAGAGGCCAACGAGATCATAGACAGCTCCGGCGGGCTAGTTGTAGGGCCGTGCACCTGCCGGGCGATTTTCAAGAAGTGCGATCGGCCGCTGGAGACGGAGATATTGATCGGTGCGACCCGCAACGTGTTCGTTGCGGAACGTCCTCATTGCCACCACGTGATAACCAAGGAAGAGGCTAAGGACATAATGAGGCGGTGCCACGAGCTCGGCCTGGTGCACACTATCATCAAGTGTCGCGAGAACTTCTACGCAGTGTGCAACTGCTGCTCGTGCTGCTGTGTGCCTACCCGGCTCAGGAAGAAGTACGGCATGGGCAAGGCGCTGGTCCGGAAGGCTGACATAGTCCAGGAAGTCAAGGCGTGGCTGCTGGAGAACAATTCCAATGTCGACACTGGACCTTATGGTGAAAAGTTGCAGGCCCGCGTCAGAGTACCGCGTGACCAGCGCTTGCTGTGAGCCCGGCGACGTACTGCTCAAGCTCGCGGGCCAGGGATGGGTCTTCGCAGGCGACGGCTATGGACGCCTTGAGCAGGCCGAGGGGTGTGCCTGTGTCGTACCGCCGACCTTCAAATCGGTAGCCGACGATGCTGTGTTCGGTGAGCATGCTGTTCAGGCCGTCCGTGAGCTGTATCTCCCCGCCCCTTCCGGGCGGCGTGTGTTCCAGCGCAGTGAATATGTCCGGGGTAAGCACGTACCGGCCGACCACCGCCAGGTTGGAGGGCGCGCACCCTAGCTCAGGCTTCTCGACCAGGCTGAGCACCTGGTACAGGCTGTCGCGGAGCGGCGCGGGCGTAATAACTCCATAGCTGCTTGTCCTGTCTTCCGGCACCTCTTCGACTGCTACGACGCAGGATTGTCGCTCCTCGAAGACATTCAGGAGCTGCCTGGTGGCCGGCGTATTGCTCCGTATGACATCGTCCGGCAGTATGAGCGCAAAAGACTCGCCGTCAACGATCTCCCGGGCGGTCAGCACTGCATGGCCCAGTCCAAGCTGTTCCGCCTGGTGCACGTAGCAGAGCCGGGCGTGGCCGTTGGTGGCGCAGACCTTCGCCAGTTCAGCGTGAAGGCCTTTTTGGCGCAGCAAATACTCCAGCTCCAAGGAGCGGCCGAAGTGCGCCTCGACGGCGTGCTTGCCGGGCGCCGTAACGATGATTATCTGCTCTATACCTGAAGCGACCGCCTCTTCCACAGCATACTGTATTACGGGTTTGTTCAACAGGGGCAGCATTTCCTTGGGCTGTGCCTTGGTTGCCGGCAACAACCTGGTGCCCCAGCCGGCTGCGGTGATGACCGCCTTGCGGACTTTCATTTGTCACCTCCAAAGGCAACCCGGCGTTGGTCATGGCAGGTCCAGCTTCTGCCCGCGGTAAGGTACACCTGATAGGCAGAAGGGAGCTGCGGCCTTGGAGCGGCTGCTAACCAGTAGCCGCTCCGCGTCCGGGCGTACGCCGAGGACGGTTTCCAGCATGTATATCAAGGCGCCGCTGGCCCAGGCCTGCGGTGCGTTGGCCGCTGGATAGGGCACGGGGAAAGAGTATTCCCGCCTTGGGTAGCCGGCGAAAAGCTCGGGCAACCGGTTGTCCGGGAAAACCGACGCCGCCTCGATAAGGGCCATGGCCACGCGGTTGGCCTCCTCGGCGAAACCATACCGCATGAGCCCGGCGGCTGCTATTGAGTTGTCATGAGGCCAGATGCTCCCATTGTGATAAGAGAGGGGGTCGTAGCGGGGCATGTTCGAAGACAGCGTCCGTATGCCCCAACCTGCAAACATGTCCGGCGCCATCAGCCGCTCGGCGACGCGGGCGGCCTTGTCCTCATCAACAATGCCACACCACAGGCAGTGCCCGGGGTTGGATGTTATGCTGTCCACCTGTCGCTTGTCGCCGTCCAGGGCGACCGCATAGTAGCCCTTGTCGGGCATCCAGAAGGCCTGGTTGAACCGGTCCTTCAGGGCAACTGCCTCTTGCTCCAGGCTGTAGGCCCGCGGGTCGCCCAACATGCGGTAGATTCCGGCCATGCTCCGCTTAGCAGCATACACGTAGGCCTGGACCTCCACCAGCGCTATGGCGCCAGTGGCCAGGGCGCCGTCAGCAAAGGAAATCGAATCGCCGGAGTCTTTCCAACCCTGGTTGCGCAGTCCCCGCCTCGTACGCCGTTTGTATTCCACGAAACCATCCCCGTCGAGGTCGCCGTAATGGTGAATCCACTGTAGCGCAGCCTCGGCATGCGGGAGCAGTTGCTTGATGAGCTCTTTGTCGCCCGTCCACCGGTAGGTCTCCCACATCAGCAGCAGGAAGAGCGGCGTGGAGTCGATGCTGCCATAGTAGCGCGAGTGCGGCACGTGCTCGAAAATCGACCACTCTCCCCGGCGGATCTCGTGTATTATCTTGCCCGGTTCAGCCTCGCGGAACCGGTCTATGCCGGTGGCCTGCAGGCTAGCCAGAACCTTCATGGTGCCGACCATGATATCTGTGCCTAGTATCTTCGTCTGTATGGCGCTCAGCACGGAATCGCGGCCGAAGATGGTCATGAACCAGGGGAGACCCGCCGCGAGTATGTAGCTGCCGTCCTGCTTCAGGCGCAGGGCGCGAAGGTCGGATACGGCCCGGTAGTACTCGGAGCACAGATAGGGATTGCCCGACTTCAACTCCGGCACCTGCTCCAGAGGTGCGCCGGGGTTAAGGCTGCGGAAAAAGCCGACGAAGGCCTTGTCCGCCTTGTAAGCGCCGAAGGGCTCACCAAGAGACATTTTCACGCACTCCTCCGGTGGCCCGGCGGCGCCATCGGCGACAGGCAATATGTCAACGCACGTCTTCCACGACTGCTTTGGTTCCAGCATGAAATCGAAGCAGGCCGTTTTCCCCCTCGTATTTGGCTCGTGAGAAAAATGGATCCAGGTCTCACGCCTGAAATCGCCTCGCCGGTAGACCAACGCGATATGTTGTCCCGGCCTTGGCTCTACGGATACCCCCCCACTCTTGTGGACGCGCCCAAGGCGGACCTCGAAGATGTCGGCGAAATCGGCGTCGAAGGCTAGCTCAAGATGGCCGGAGGCCCTCTGAGTCGAGTGGTTCACAACGCTGATATCCTCGTGCAGGCCGTTCTCCACCAATCGGTCACGCACGACGCTGAACGGACCACGTTTGCAATAGAAGCTGGCGAGCCGCTCTTCAAACGATGCCGAGCCGGTGCGAAGCAAGCGGCTCTGGTTCAGCGTCATCATGAACCGCGACAGGAAACGCGTGTCGAAGGCGTAGAAGCCCTGGTGCGTGCGCAGTTCGATATCGCCGTTGCCCGACGCCAGGGCAAAAACCGTGCCGCTCGTTACGCGCGTGGCGCCGGAGGCGACTATGGCTGGCAACTCATCGAAACCGGCCATAGACCATACGCTATTGGGCCTTGCGGACTCATTCATGGCACTGTAAATCTCTCTAAACGGCGCGGTCGTTGGAAAGTGCTGTGGAGGCTGGCAGCCCCCGACGGTCGTCCATGGCACCTTTGCCTTCAAGCACCAGCCGGTACGCTTCGAGGTAGTCTCGCGCCATGCGCGGCGCATCGAAGTGTTCCTCCACACTCTTTCGGCAGCACTCGCGGTCGATGCTTCTGGACCTGGCCACCGCCTCCGCCATCTCATCGAGCGTGTTCACCACATATCCGGTTTCGCCATGCCTGACCACTTCGGGCGCCGAGCCACGGTTGAACACGACTACGGGCGTGCCGCAGGCCATCGCCTCCACCATGAATAGCCCGAAGGGCTCCGCCCAAGTGATGGGCGCGACCAGGCAATATGCCCCGGACATAAGCTCTTTTTTACGCTCCAGGTCTGCCTCGCCAACATACTGCACTAGGTCGCCGTCGACACCGGGCAATACCCTAGTCTTGAAATACTCCTCATCAGGGGTGTTGACATTTCCGGCGATTATCAGGCGGCGCCCCGTCATCCTGGCCAGCTCAATGGCCAGGTGAGGGCCTTTCTCCTCGCTGATGCGGCTCAGAAAGAGCATGTAAGTCTCTTCAACCGTCGCGTTGAAGTCGTAACACTTGACGTCTATGGCGTTGTAGACTACCCCGGCGAAACGCTCTTTGTACGGGAGCAACCTCCAGGCAGATTGGCTAATGGTGTTGAACCAGCCCTTGTAGAAGTCAAACAACATATGCCAATCGCCGTTGAGGTCGCCGTGCAGCGTGGTCAGCATTGGCGTCCGGAGCATTCCGGCGGTGGACATGCCTTCCAGAACGGTATGGTTGTGAATGATATCGAAGCTATCCGCGCGCTCCAGGCACGTGGCCACGTTGAGCATGTTCAGGAGGTGCTTGTCGTGATTCGTCCCCCTCAAGAATTGTGGGCAGACCGACACCAGCTCGGCGGACGTAATAGAGTCACCGCTGGCGAAGAGGGTGACGTCATGTCCCAGGCGCACGAGCTCCTCGATGAGCAGGTAGACGATAAGCTCCGTACCTCCATAGGCAACGGGAGGCACGCGGATCTCAAGGGGTGAAATCACGCCGATGCGCATGTCGAACTCCAATGTTTGCTGGCAGGCCTGGGAGGGCCCGCTGTCAGGCAAGGGCTGCCGGCTGCATCCTCTTCAAGACCAGTGAGGGAAAGCCTTCCTCTTCCTGGACGTCGAGCGTAGCATCGTCTAGCCGTGTTGCCAGTCCCCTGTCTACGAAGAGGATCTTCATGCCGAGGTGCTCGACGATCAGATCGTTCTCCGACTGCCTGTCCAGGACCAGGCCGATGTTCCCCGAAGAGCTGAGGACGAGGCGGAGACTCCCCTTTGTGCCGCCGCGGCCCATGAGCATATTGGCAAGTTTCTCTTTGGCGCCCTCTGTAATATCCACGGTAGTTTCCTGTTCTAGAAGGGGGCACCGTTCGGGCTCCCCTATTCTTACCCTACCGGCGGCCTTAGAGACAGGTGAATACGCAGCAACACCTATTTCACCGGTACCGCAACGCGTAACCGAGGCCAGGTACTACGTAGATGCACACCCGCCGGGGGAACAAGGGATGGATTTGCGGCCTCGCACATGTGATACAATAGCGGCGTCGTTATTCCAGGATGCCCAAGCGGTGATCTCAAGGCGTTAACGGAGGTGAGGCACCCGTGAAAAACAGCGCCAAGACTAGAAACCAACTCCTGGACGAACTAACTGCAGGTACCTGGCAATACCCGAGCATCCGGAATGTTTGCCTTTGCGCTTTTCGATAGCATCGCCGGCCCCAATTCCAGTGCAAGACAGGGTAAGGTAATCTCGCTGGCAATACCAGGCATAGGTATGAGAGAGTGAGTACAGATATAAGCTTTCGAGATATCCTGGAGAACTCCCCCGATCTCGTCTGGATAATGGATGCAACAGGAAACTTCGTCCTTTTCAACCGGAGAGCTGAGGAGGTAAGCGGCTATAAGTCCCGGGACTGGTCGGGCAAGAGCTTTGCTCCCCTCATACACCCGCAGGAAGATCTGCCTCGAATACGGAACATTTTCAACGAGGTCATGGCGGGCAAATCTTTACGGTGCGAGGTAGCAGTCACCAAAGCCGATGGGGAGTTGGTTTTCCTTTCGGTGAATACTGCCCCGGTGCGCGATGCCCGCGGCCAGGTCGTCGGCACGGTGAGCTTTGGAGAGGACATCACTGAACGTAAGCGCTTGGAAGGGGAACTTGCGCAGCATCACCGGCGCCTCGAACAGTTATTAGCAGAGCGCGAGGCAGAACTAAGGGGAACGAACGAACAGCTTAGACGGGAGATAATCGAGCGCACCAGAGCGCAGAACGAAGAGCGGGAGAACAAAGAGCGCTTTCAGAATATGGTGGAGACCACCTCAGATTGGATTTGGGAGGTAGACGCCAGGGGCGTTTACACCTACGTCAGCCCCCGCGTTGCGGACCTGCTGGGCTATTTGCCGGAGGAGGTCCTGGGGAAAAAGCCGTTCGATTTCATGCCACCAGACGAGGCAAGGCGTGTAGAAGCAGGATTCGCCGCCATCGCCAAAATGCGGAGGGCGTTCCAGTGCCTCGAGAACACCAATATTCATAAAGACGGGCGGCTGGTCGTGCTTGAGACAAGCGGGGTGCCGGTTTTCGACGAGCTAGGAGAACTTCGCGGCTATCGGGGGATTGACCGGGACATCACCGGGCGCAAACTGGCTGAAACCATGTTGAGAGATATCGCGAACAAATACTCTTCGCTCTTCGATACCACCTCCGACGGAGTTTGGATTAACAATCTTGACGGGAAGATACTCGAGGTCAACAAGGCCTATTGCGCCATGTCCGGCTACACGCGCGAAGAGATCACGGGTATTACAATAAGCCAGCTTGAAGCTTCAGAGTCACCCCAGGAAGTTGCCGAGCATATCCTGAAGGTGCTCAGAAGTGGCGGTCATGACCGGTTCGAGTCCAAACACCGCCGCAAAGACGGTTCGGTGTTCGATGTCGACGTCACCTCCCTGTACTTGGACAGGGAGGGTGGACGCATAGCCGCTTTTGTGCGCGATATCACCGAGCGCAAGAAGGCAGAGCAGATCAAGGATGAGTTCATCGGGTTGGTGTCACACGAGATGAAGACTCCTCTTACTGTTATGCTGGGTGGCCTTCATACCTTGATTGCCGACGGCAAGAGCTTGACCAACGAGGAGAGGGACAACTTGCTTCAGGACGCTTGCCTGGAGTCCGAAGCGCTGGCCGATATCATAGAGAACATGCTGGAGCTATCTCGGGCCCAGGCCAACCGTATCGTTCTCAAAACCAACCGCGTGGTGCTGGAAGAACTGTTGCACGAGGTAGTTGGGAGAATCATGCAGCAGCATGGTGTGCGTCGCGTCTCCATAGAAGTGCCGCCAGGCGTACTGGCTGTGAATGCGGATAGGACGAGGTTGGTGCGCGTATTGCACAACCTGGTGGACAATGCCTTCAAGTATTCTCCGGCACATAGCGCAATACGGGTCTTTGCCAGGAGAGACGGTAATAGTCTGGTGATAGGCGTGAGCGACCGGGGGAGGGGGATTTCCTTGGAGAACCAGGCCAAGCTATTCCAGCCGTTTGAAAGACTGGGTAGAGACTCGGCGAACAAACCAGGCAGTGGCATCGGTCTGGTGGTATGCAAGAGACTGGTAGAAGCCCACGGTGGCAGAATATGGGTGGAGTCAGAGGCAGGCAAGGGTTCGACCTTTTACTTTACACTACCCCTGGTTGGAACGACTGAGAATAGCCAACAAAAATAACCGTGCACCGCACGCAACGCAGAAAGGCTACCAGATATCTTTAACGATATTGGCAAGCCCGAGTCTTTGCAAGGTCTGAGGCAGGGGCCTCCCGGCGTTGTCCCAGCCCATCTCGGTGTAATAATTCCGGACCATCTCCTCCCACACGGGGCCGATGCCCTTTCCAGCACTTTTCCCGTCGATAGGGGTGGAGCCGTATCTGGGTGATGGACCGTCGAGTTCTGGGCCCAACCCGCAGCGCAGGTTATAGGCCTTCAGCAGGTTAGCTATCCTCAGTCCGGTGAGCTTGGCTTCTTCAACCGTGAAGTCCCAACCTGTGGCGGCGCTTATTGCCTTCGCCAGCATGCGGATGCCGGTCTGGGTGCAGAAGCCACAGGTCCCCAGCGAATCCTCGAACAGCAAGGTCTTCGTCCGGGCGACAAACGTTGAAATCTCCCCTGTAGAGTGAGGGTCGGGAGCGGATTCGAAGCCGAGGTCGGTGAAGTTAGGAGCTGCGATAAACCATGAGGACTCGAGAGTACCTGTCGAGGACATACAGGTGTCAAACATTTCCCGCCAGCTCAATCTATGGTCATGGCTGCGTGGGGTATTGCCTTTCTTCGTATGCACGGCGCAGCTAGCCGCCTCCCTGCCAAGCCGGGTAGCGGCGCGCATGGCGCCTTCCGCCAATATATCTCCGAAGCCGCGACGGTGGGCAATATTATGAAGCATGGCACGCACTGAGTCGACGTTGCCCCATTCAAGGGCGATTCCCCCCGTTTCTTTCCGGGTCAGGAGGCCCTTCTCGTAGCACTCAATGGCCAGCCCGATAGACCAGCCCGCTTCATTGGTGTCCATGCCGAGGCGGTCGACCAGATCCGAGAGCATAAGGGCCTCGACAAGGTCTGTCTGGCCGATCTGGCCGCTCCAGGCGGCCAGGCCCTCGTACTCAGGCTCTTCGACGGAGCGGCCTGCGTATGGGCCGTCAGGGATGGTTAGAGTATGGCAATGGCGCATCGGACAGGCCCAGCAAGGGGTTGGCCTGGGGTGAAAGTGTTCGCGAATATATGGTCCGCTGAACTGCGCGAAATCATGAGCATTATAGACGTTAGTAGTATAGTTCCGGGTGACCAGGGTACCACCCTGCGTCGCCCGACAGCAAACATCAAGAGTCCCCCAGTTGCGGATTTCCCCTGTCCGGTACTCCGGCTTGTTCAAGAGGCGCTCGCGGTGCTCTTTTGTTATGGCCGAGAAGGTTTCCTTATCTTTGATTGGGACGGAGCGCCTGCCGCGGGCTACTACAATAGCCTTCAGGCCCTTGCTTCCCATCACGGCGCCAACGCCATTATGAGCGGCCACGTGCCCTTTGTCCCCGACAATGCACGCGTACCTTACCAGGTTTTCCCCTGCAGGGCCGATGCTAAAGACGCTGACCTGCCGCCCTTCAGTTCCTATCTCCTGCTTCAGGAGGGTTTCGGTCTCCGTGGTATCCTTCCCCGCCAGGAAAGCCGCATCCCTGAGCTCTGCTGCGCCATCGTGGATGTACAAATAAGTCAGCTTTTCAGCTTTGCCGTGTATTACCACGGCGTCAAATCCGGAGGACCTGAGAAACGCTCCAAGGAAGCCATTGGCCTGTGTCGAAGCGGCGCCGCCGGTAAGAGCACCCTTCGTGACAACACAAAAGGTGCCGGAACCAGGCATAGCGGTCCCGCCCAGAGGCCCGGAAGCCAGGATCAAGCGATTAGCCGGGTCCGACCACTCGACGCCGGGCGGGACTTCGTCGTAGAGCAGCTTTGCACCGAACCCCGCTCCGCCAAGGAAACTGCGCAGGATTGACGGGTTCGGAGTTTCGATCGAAAGCTTGCCCTGAGCCATGTCGACCCTGAGAACGCCGTTAGCATAACCGTATACTGGACTGGTGGGCATGTCTTAAATACCTTGCAGCCGCATTTTGAAATCAACCTGTTTTCTTCATGCCCGGCTTGAGGACCCTGAGCTCTATGGAGTCACGGGACGTGACCCGCAGGATCCTCATCCCTTGAGGCCCGAGAGGCAACTTCCCCGGCTTTTGGTCCTTCTTTACCACTACCCATGCCCGTAGGGGGGCGCCGACCGGGGGCACATATTCGACCAGGTCGCCATCAACCACGGACATCGAGGACGCGTCCGAAGGGCTAATCGGACACAGGCGCAGCCCTGCCGCATTGTAGCTATCCACAGCGGCGGGAGCAACCTTAAAGTATCGGCGCTGCTGCTTCAGCGATTCGCGCCGCTTATGTGTTGGCTGGGCCTTCACGACGCCGTCTTTCAGGATAACGCCGTAAACTTCGGCAGCGCGCTCGGCGCTGAGATAACCGTCGATAACATCACGCCGCACGTCTTCCGGGTCTCTTGTCAGCGGGTCGCCAACGCCTCCCCCTCCGGACGAGCGGACAATAACGACATCCCCGGTCTTTAAGGGAAAGGCCTTTATCTTCCCTGGAACGTCCGGCGACGGGAATATCTCCTCGCCTTCGCGGAGGACACTGAACGTGTTAACGCTTCCAGCGTAGCCCCCTCCCGTGCCAAAAGGCGGTATGACCACCTTTTCCGCTACGACCGAAAGCTGGCAATCAGTGAGGACCTTGATCTTCCGAGTGATGCCGAAAGCACTCCTATGGAAACCGGGCCCTTCGCCATCGCGGCGGACCTCGGCGCTCTCCATTAGCACCGGTTGCCTTTCCTCGGCGGACTCGGCGGGATAGATGCAGACTCCACCGACGTCCCACATCTTGCTCCCCGTCGAGCCGTCGTTCTCGCTGGTGCCGGGGTAGCCGCCCATCGGGTATTCATAGAGGATGAACTCCTTGTTGCGTTCCAGGTCGAACCCGGTAATATAGGTGTGGTTGGCCTCACCGAAAACATCGCCGACGGCTTTTTGGGGCATGACCTGAGAGAACAGCCCGATTGTAGCTCCCTGGATGGAGCGGAACAGGCCCCAGCACGCGCCTACGGGTGCGGGATACTCGGCGTTGACCATTGTCTTTTTGGGCAGGACGAATTTCAAGGGACGGAAAGAGCCGCCGCTGACCGAGGTCTCCGGGTCAAGCCAGGACTTTACAATGACAAAGACCGCCGAAGGCGCGATCGGCGGTCCACCGTTGGTCGGGCCGACAGACTGCGGGCCCGTGCCCGTGAAGTCGAAGGTCATACTGTCATTTTCGATAGTGAGCTTGATTTTGATCGGTACGGGCTTGTTGGACATGCCGTCATTGTCCATGTAGTGCTCATAGTAATACTCGCCCTTCGGGAGGGAAGCGATGCGCTTGCGCATTACTCTCTCGGCGCTGTCCAGTATCTCGTCCCGTCCCCGTTCGACAATATTGGCTCCGTACTTGGCGACAAGCTCATCGGCACGCATTTCCGCCACCCGGGTGGTATCCAGCATGGCCAGGGCATCTCCCTGGCGCTCATCCGCGAGCCGGACGTTGGAAAATATCGTGTCCCACAGCGCCATGTTCCGCTTGCCCCTCTCCACGACCTTCACGGGAGGAATGCGAAGCCCTTCTTCCAGGATGCTCGTAGCACGTCCAGTGAAGCTACCCGCGGTCGAGCCGCCGATGTCTTGCCAGTGGGCGCGCACCGCGATAAACAAGAGGAGCTTCTTACCAGCAAAATAGGGCGTATAGAAAACGACATCATTGAGATGTGTGCCGCCGATATACGGGTCGTTCATCATGACCACGTCGCCAGGATTGAGCTTGCCGCCGAACTTGGCAAGAGTATGAGGCAGGCCGATTGACATGGCAAACACATGCCCCGAAAAGTCTTCCGACATGCCTATTAGCTCTCCTTTAGGACTGAGCAGCCCGCAGGAGAAATCATAGCTTAGCGACAGTATGGGTGAATAAGCCGTCCGGATAAGCGTGGCGCGCATTTCCTCGACTATGGAGTGGAAGCTGCCGCGAAGGACTTCCAGGGTAATTGGGTCTATCTTGTTCATGGGCCGGTTCTCCACTTAATCCCACTTAAAGGTTTTGGCGTTCTTGGTCATCTCGGCGAGGAGAAGCTCGCGTAGCTTGAGGGTGACCGGGCCGGGTTTGCCGTTACCGATCTTGCGACCGTCGATCTCAATGAACGGCTGGCAGATTTTGGCCGAAGCCGTTGCGAAGACCTCGTCCGCCAGGTACAGGTCGGCCACCTGGATCGAATCCGATTCGACGACCGGGATCCCCTGTTGCCTGGCCAGGTCCATTACGGCCGCCCGGGTGATGCCGGCAAGGCAGTTCCTGGTGGTAGGAGTGATCAACACGCCGTTCTTGACCAGAAAAATATTATAAGAAATACCTTCGACAACGTTGCCATCGATGTCCAGCATTATGGCCGCATCGGCCTTGGCGTGCACTTTCTCGATGGAGGCGAGTATATTGTTCAGATAGTTGCAGTCCTTGGTGGCGGAGGGAACGCATTTGGAAGGAACCCTGGTAATGGGAGATATAACCGCCCTCTGGCCGGTGAGCTGTTCCCAGTTAGGTGGGTAAAGGCCCAGCAATATGACGAAGTTTGCCTTGGAGGTGAGGCTGTCCCATTTGTCGGCGAACTGGCCTTCGCCCCGAGTGATCTGGGGACGCAGCCAGCCCTGTTGCAGGGTGTTTACCTTGATGGTATCGAGTATGGCTTTCCGAACTTCCTGCTTTGTAGCCGGCGGCTCTATCAGGAGGATTCTCATCCCATCGAAGAGCCTGTCTATGTGCTCATCAAGCTTGAACGGCGCCCCCTGCCAGACGGGGATGCCTTCCATGACAGCATCTCCATAGAGGAAGCTGCGGTCCATGACGGATATTTTTGCCTCGCTGGAAGGATAAAACTTGCCGTTGATATAGAACTGGAACTCCTTCTTGTCTGCCATGCTATTTATCTCCAGTCTTCTTATTATTTTGTTGCCTTTCTCGTGGCGCGGGTCCGGGTGACGATGAGGTTACCGTACGCATCGCACTTAGCCCTCCAGCCCGGGAACAGGACAGTGGTGGCGCCAAGCTCCTCGACTACGGCGGGCCCCGTAATGATCGTATCCCTTGTAACCAAGTCACGGTCGTAAATAGGAGTATCCATGAACCGGCCGCGAAAATAGACCTGGCGCTGTCCCTTCTTCATTTTGGCGAGGGGGCGACGTTCCGGCTTGAGCCTGTTGGGAGTCGGCTTATCTACCCGTCCCGAGGCTAGAACGCGCAAGCATACCAGCTCAACCTCCATGTTCTCACGGCTGTAGCCATAGGCCTTGTAGTACTGCTGGTGGAAAGACTTTTCCATCTCGGCGATCTTCGATCCGAGCCTAGCCGGCGCGTTGAGCTCCCATAGCTGGCCGGCGTAGCGCATGTCGGCCGAATAACTGATGGCGATGCGGTCGGATGGAACGCCCTCTTCCCGCAGGGCGCGAACGCCCTGGTCCGCCATCTCCTTGAAAAGGGAACGGATTTTGCGTATGTCCGCCTTTTGAGTCTGGACAACGTATGGCCGCACATAGTCGTGCTTCAGGTCCGAGGTCAGGATTCCGAAGGCGCAGGAGTTGCCCGGGTTATTCGGCACTACGATAGATGTCAGGCCCAGTTCCTCCGCAATAGCTACGGCGTGCATTGGCCCCGCCCCGCCCATGGGAACAAGAACGAAATCCCGCGGGTCGTAGCCTCTCTCGATGGAGAGGGTCCTCACAACGCCGCACATCTTGGTCACGGCGATGTTGATTATCCCTTCAGCAAGCTGGTAGATATCCGGGACTTTTACTGTCCTGGAGAGTGATTCTATGGCCTTGACCGCCAGGTCCCTGTCCAACTTCATGCGGCCTTTGAGCAGGCTATCCGAGGCGAGCCTTCCCAGTATAAGGTTGGCATCCGTGACAGTGATTGCGGTGCCGCCCTTACCATAGGCGACCGGGCCCGGAACAGCGCCAGCGCTCTGAGGCCCCACCTTAAGCGCTCCCTCGCCATCGACCCAGGCCTGGCTCCCGCCGCCGGCGCCAATGGTAGCTATATCAAGTTGCGGTGTC
Source organism: Chloroflexota bacterium (assembly GCA_016190755.1). GTDB lineage: Bacteria > Chloroflexota > Dehalococcoidia > JACPPY01 > JACPPY01 > JACPPY01. The sequence continues at coordinate 19,368 of JACPPY010000043.1, forward strand.
TTGATGGGCACGTTTTCGAAGAGCCTCTCCTTGGCGATAGCGGGAGTCAGATTCTTAATCAGCGAGACATCGGTGCTTGTTCCACCCATATCGCAGGTAATGACGTCCCGGTAGCCGGTCATCTCGCCGAGGAAAACTCCGCCGGCGACTCCCCCGGCAGGCCCGGAGAGGATGAAGCGTATGGGATAGTCGGCGGCGGTGGACTCGGTAACGATACCGCCGCTGGAGATCATATAGAAGATTTCCCCCCGGTAGCCGGCTTTGTGAAGGGTACCGCTGAGCTTCTTGAGATATTCTCTCAGGCATGGGGCTACGTAGGCGTTCAGCACAGTCGTGGCCCACCTCTCGAACTCGCGGAACTCAGGGACCGTCTCCGCGGAGAGGGAGATGGCGACATGCCGGGGAAGGTTCTTGCGGAGCAACTCACCGACCCTTTTCTCGTGTGCCGGGTTGACGTAGGAGTTAAGGAAGCAGACGGCTACGGCTTCAATCTCTTCTTTGCGGAGGGTATGGATGAAGTCCGTGACCTGGCGCTCGTCCAGGGGGGTAAGGACGTTTCCCCGCGGTGAAACCCTTTCGGTGACTTCGAAGCGCAGCGGCCGGGGTACGAAGGGCTTGGGCCGCACCCAATAGGGATTCCAATGGCCGCCTGGATAGCCGCGCCCCGCATAGCGCCCGACCATGCCGAACTCGATGACGTCTGCGAAGCCTTTGGTTATCAGGGCCGCTGTCTTGGCCCCCTTTCGTTCAAGCGTAGCGTTAGTGGCCACGGTGGTGCCGTGGACGATACGCCGCACCTGGCTCAGGTCGATGTTCATCAGGCGGAGGCCTTTCATAACGCCGTCCGTCGGGTCGCCGGTGCTGGTAGGGTATTTGTTTACTGTGATCTGGCCCTTGTCTTCATCAAAGACAACAAAGTCCGTAAATGTTCCGCCGACGTCAATGCCTATCGCCAGCATTGTTTATCCTCCGATAGAAGCAAGTCAGGTCTTACAGTTCACTAAGGCCGAGTTCGGCGAGTTTTCCCGGGGTCGGGATCCCCTCTTCGCTCCATTGGCGGTATTTGTAGTAATCGTTCAGCATGGTGCCGAGGAAAGGAAGAGAGTTGGCCGCACCGCCGGAGCCGCGGCGATGCGTCAAGAGCCGCGGCGGCAAAGTATCATCCTTGCGGCTTATGCCTCGCCTGACGTTTATCATGCGGATAAGGTTAAAGATGCGTTCGCCAGTCTGCGTAAACTCCTTGACATCCATATCCCAGCCGGTGACGCCATTCAGGAAATCGACGAACTGCTGGCGGCTTACCAGGTTCCTCAGCACGAGGAAGTGGCAGACAACGAAGGAATCCATCATGGCCCCGACGTTTTGACCCCTGGCTACTAGCTCACCCTTTCCCTCGATGGCGAAACGTGTCAAATGTGAGGAGTAGCCCAGGTCGGGCAATGCAGGTGCGATGCCCTCGGTGTAGTTTTCTACTCGTGATGCCCCCACGCTCTCGCACTGTGTAGCGCCAATGTTCGCCGTAGCGTAGGCGACAGCCCAACCCATTCCGGCCCTGGGCTCGTGCAAGGGGCACTCCAGGCCCTTCACATGTATGGCATACTCCGGAGCGGTGCCCCCTATCTTCTGGGCCGCTTTGCGCACCCCGTCTGCCAGGACATTGCCAAGGCCTTCGCGCTCTCCTATCTTGCGGGTGAGTTCGACCGCGGCATCGCCATTTCCCCAGGTAAGCTCCAATCCATCGGCATCTTTCCTGGTTATCAGTCCTTTCTCATAGCACTCCATGGCGAACGCGATGGCGTCGCCCACGGAGGTAGTATCCATCCCGTACCGCTGGCAATGGGCATAGGCCTGCTGCAGTTTGACAGCATCGTCGATAAGACAATTGGTGCCGAGCGGCGCCCAGTGCTCCGCCACCATGTGCCTTTCGCCCTCGTCGGTGAGATACGACTCCCCACAGCCGTAGGGGCAGCGACGGCAAAGATAAGGCTTGACTTTCCTCAGCTCTTCTGGCAGCTTTTTGCCCGCTTCAAAACTGCCTTCCCGCCAGTTCTTTATGGGCACGCCGCCGATGTCGAAGAAGCGGTGGTAGAGGCCGATATCCATTTCTATATCGTGGGCATCGATCTTTTTCACCGGGTGCGCGGCGAAGATTTCCTTGACAACGCTTTTGAGTGCAGCTTCATTATGGACCGTTAGCGGAGTTTTGCCGCGCACGACGATAGCCTTCAGTTTCTTGGAGCCCATCAGGGCGCCGAAACCGCAGCGGGCTGCGATCCTGCCCAGCGGGCCGTCATTCATCACGCCGGCGAAGTTCACGAGCTTCTCGCCAGCTCTTCCGATGCACGCGACCACTGCCTCCGGGTCGGTTTCCTTCTGGAGAAGGGAGCTGACCTGGTAAGCGTCCCTGCCCCAGAACTTCCCGGCATCGCGAATTACAATTTTCCCGTCCTGAGCAAAGAGATATACCGGAGTCTGTGAAGCGCCGGTAATGATAATGCCGTCGAATCCGCTGTGGCGCAGCTCATCCGCCCAACCTCCGCCAGAGGTGGCGCGCCCCCATATGCCGGTCGCCGGAGATATTCCGGCAACGGTGTACCGGCTGCTCGCCGGCAGGGAGGTCCCGGTAAGCGGACCGGTCATGAACAGCAAGGGGTTGTCCGGGGATAAAGGTTCGATTCGGGGGCTGACGTTTTTGGAGAGGTAGCGGGCGGCCATGCCCGAGCCGCCGATGAATTTCCGCGCAGTCTCTGAGTTTATCTCCTCGTATTCGACTCTGCGCTTGGTCAGGTCCACATGTGCGAGCCTGGTGTATCCATTGATCATGAAGCTATTGCTCCTCTCCCCGAATATTGTGTTCAAATTATCACCATAAGGACAAGACTGTCAAACCCGGCTATTCTGGGCAAGGGAGGATCCGTCAGGCTTTCTCTACCAAAGGTGACGCGGAAAGCAAATCTAGACAAAGAAAGATTGACCAGGGTGCTCTGAAAATAGACGCATTTTCATTACTCAGTGGTGCGTCGCAGACGCATGGAAAAGTCTTTCCATTCCCAATGAATGAAGGTGCGCTCCCCTGGGTAATAGATGGAGCCAAGTTCCCCTACAGGACTAGTCATTATTCGTCTTTGCGAGCCATTCGAGCGCAGCGAGAAGGCGTGGCAATCTCAGCCTCAAGCCTGCTCCTGGGGCTAAGGCCGCATGTCA